>JBDUDX010000001.1:0-2086 GCA_040002735.1 Frankiaceae bacterium
ATCCCACACCCGCCTGGACTTCGACTCGCTTGCGCCCACGCCGCCTCCGCTACCAGGCTGCCGAGCGGAACGCCGGCGTGTCATATCTCGGCGCTGCGGGGCAAAGCTTGAACCCCACGTTGCGGGCGCTCACCCCAAGGCGGGGTTGGCCTCCGGCGGCACCCGCTCGCCGGGGAGCGGCGGACCCGGCGGCGTGCCGTCCCCGAAGGGCCGGCCACCGAGGGCTTCCCGGCCGTGCGGCGTGACCCAGTTCGCCAGGTCCGGGCCGAGGGGTACCACGGCGGTCGGGTTGATGTCGGTGTGCACCTGGTAGTAGTGCCGCTTGATGTGGTCGAAGTCGATGGTGTCGCCGAAGCCGGGGGTCGAGAACAAGTCCCGGGCGTAGGCCCACAGCACCGGCATCTCGGTCAGTTTCTGCCGGTTGCACTTGAAGTGGCCGTGATAGACCGGATCGAACCGGACCAACGTGGTGAACAACCGCACATCAGCCTCGGTGATGGTGTCCCCGACGAGGTAGCGCTGGCCTTCCAGCCGGCCCGAGAGCCAGTCGAGACCGGCGAACAGCCGCCGGTACGCCTCCTCGTACGACGCCTGGGTACCGGCGAAACCGGCTTCGTACACGCCGTTGTTGACGTCGCGGTACACCCGATCGATCACCTCGTCGATCTCGCTGCGGAGGTGTTCCGGATACAGATCGGGGGCGCCGGCGCGGTGGAAAGCCCGCCACTCGGTGGAGAGGTCCAACGTGATCTGCTTGAAGTCGTTGGTGACCACCGCGCCGGTCGGAATGTCGACGATCGCCGGAACGGTGATGCCCTTCTGATAGCCGGGAACGGCGGCGAAGTACGCGTCCTGCAGTCGCTCGATACCGAGTACCGGATCCACCCCACCGGGATCGAGGTCGAAGGTCCAGCTCCGCCAGTCGTGGGTCGGGCCGGCGACGCCCATTGACAGCGCGGATTCCAGTCCCAGCAGTCGCCGGACGATGATCGCCCGGTTCGCCCAGGGGCACGCCCGGGCGACGACGAGCCGATAACGGCCCGCCTGCACCGGCCAACCCTGCTGCCCGTCAGCCGTTATCCGAGCGGAGAGGTATTGGGTATCACGCTGGTAGGTCTCCTCGACATAACTGCCTTGTTGCGCCTCACGATGGGCCATGTCAGCGAAGGTACCCACCGGAACTGCTGCCGAAAGTTGATGCCGCCGTCATCGACGGCACCACTTACGACGTCGGCGCCGGAGCCGGAGCCTCGTACTGCCGGGGCAGGCGGATCGTCACCGTGGTTCCACACCCCGGCGTGGAAGCAATAGTGATGTCACCGTGGTGACTGTCGATGATCCCTTTGACGATGACCAGACCCAAACCGGTGCCTTGGATCGCCTTCTCCTGGGCACTTCCGGATCGAAAGAATCGAGTGAACAGCTTCGCGCGGTCCGCCGCCGGGATCCCGACGCCGGTGTCCGCGACGGCGAGCACAACCGAGTCGGCGGTGGACTGCACCCCGAAGGAGACCCGGCCGCCGGGTTCGGTAAACTCGATGGCGTTGGTCACCACGTTCTCCAGCGCTCGTTCCAGCTCCACCGCGTCGCCGTGCACGATGCCCAGGTCGGGGGCTAGCTCCGTCTCCAAGGTCAGCGACCGCGCCGCCAAGGCCGGCGCTGCCGCGGTCAGCACCGCGTCCACCAGGCCGGAAACGTCGACCGGGTCAATCCGGACACTGAGCGTGCCGGCATCCAGGCGGGACAGCGTGAGCAGGCCATCCAGCAGGGCCAGGAGGCGCCGGCTGTTGCGATCGATGATCGCCAGTATGTTGTGCTGCTGGTCGGTCAACGGGCCGGCTTCGCCGTCCATCAGCAGCTCGAGGTAGCCGGAAATGCTGGTCAGCGGGGTACGCAGTTCATGGGAGACGGAGGAGATGAACTCGCTCTTGTGCCGGTCGAGTTCGACCAGGCGGTTGCGGCTCTCCCGCTCCCGCTCCAGCGCCGCTTGCTCCGCAGCCACGGCGGCCGCGGCGCGCTCCGCCTGCTCGCCGGACGGGTCGACTTTCGGCCCCCGGCGGCGGATACGAGCGGCCGCCGCACTCGG
>JBDUDX010000002.1:0-16553 GCA_040002735.1 Frankiaceae bacterium
CGAGTGGTCGACGAACAGCCGGTGCTCCAGGTGCTGGCCGGCGTCGGCGATGTACAGACCGGCCAGCTGGGCGTCGCCGCCCGGTCCGGCGTACTCCACTGTCTCCACGACCCGGACCAGGTCACCGCCGAGCGACACCTGGGTGGAGCGGATCGTGGCGTCGCGGCCGAGCCGGATGCCGACGTGCTCGAAGTGCACCGCGCTGCGGTCCCAGAGCTGCATCCCGACCAGGTCGAGCTGAGCGCCGTCGCCGACCAGCACGGACAGGCCGGCCGCGTAGCGGGCGCTGCCCTCGTGCTCGATCACCACGGTGGCCTTGGCGTACGCCCCGACCTCGACGATCAGGTGGCCCCACACCAGGTCGTCGGCGCTGGACCCGCGGAGCCGCAGGATCACCGGGTGATCCAGCTCAATCTCGGCCGGAATCCGCAGCAGCGCCGCGCCGCCGGCCCGCTCGACCGCGAGAGCGGCGAGCCGGTCGATCGGGGCGGCGACCGCCCGTACCCGCGGGTCCTCGGGGCCGACGGAGGTGAACTCGACGCCGTCGGGCAGCTCCGTCTTCTCCTCCAGGTGCGCGTCCGACGGCTCGCCGTCCAGCAGGCCACGAAGGCGGTCCAGCGGGGTGAACCGCCAGTGCTCCTCCCGGCCGGTGGGCACCGGGAAGTCGGCCGGATCGTAGGACGCCACGAGATGCTCGCGGGCGTCCTTCACCGTGACGCCGGGTCCGGCGAGCCGCTCCCCCGGCAAGTCCGTGCCGGCGGCGATGCCGCCGCCCAGCACGGTCACCTCGCGTTCTCCGTACGGTTCAGAAGACGCCGTCATCCGACCGCGCCCTCCATCTGCAACTCGATCAGCCGGTTCAGCTCCAGCGCGTACTCCATCGGCAGCTCACGGGCGATCGGCTCGACGAAGCCACGGACGATCATCGCCATCGCCTCGTCCTCGGACATTCCGCGGCTCATCAGGTAGAACAGCTGGTCGTCGCTCACCTTGGACACGGTCGCCTCGTGACCCATCGACACGTCGTCCTCGCGGACGTCGACGTAGGGGTAGGTGTCCGAGCGGCTGATCGCGTCCACCAGCAGTGCGTCGCACTTCACCGTGGACCGGGAGTGGTGCGCCCCTTCCTGTACCTGGACCAGACCGCGGTACGAAGTACGGCCACCGCCCCGGGCCACGGACTTGGAAATGATCGTCGAGGACGTGTACGGCGCGGCGTGCACCATCTTGGAGCCGGCGTCCTGGTGCTGGCCTTCGCCGGCAAAGGCGACCGAGAGCGTCTCGCCCTTGGCGTGCGGGCCGAGCAGCCAGACCGCCGGGTACTTCATCGTCACCTTGGAGCCGATGTTGCCGTCGATCCACTCCATGGTCGCGCCCTCGTGGCAGGCCGCGCGCTTGGTGACCAGGTTGTAGACGTTGTTCGACCAGTTCTGGATGGTGGTGTACCGCACGCGGGCGTTCTTCTTCACCACGATCTCCACCACCGCGCTGTGCAACGAGTCGCTGGAGTAGATCGGTGCGGTGCAGCCCTCGACGTAGTGCACGTACGAGCCTTCGTCCGCGATGATCAGCGTCCGCTCGAACTGGCCCATGTTCTCGGTATTAATCCGGAAGTACGCCTGCAACGGGATGTCGACGTGCACGCCCGGCGGCACGTAGATGAACGAGCCACCCGACCAGACCGCGGTGTTCAGCGCGGCAAACTTGTTGTCCCCGACCGGAATGACCGAGCCGAAGTACTCCTTGAAGAGCTCTGGCTGCTCGCGCAACGCAGTGTCGGTGTCGAGGAACAGCACCCCTTGCTGCTCAAGGTCCTCGCGGATCTGGTGGTACACCACTTCGGACTCATATTGCGCCGCCACGCCGGAGATGAGCCGCTGCTTCTCCGCCTCGGGGATGCCGAGCTTGTCGTAGGTGGACTTGATGTCCGCCGGCAGCTCGTCCCAGCTCGTGGCCTGCTTCTCCGTGGAGCGGACGAAGTACTTGATGTTGTCGAAGTGGATGCCGGAAAGGTCGGCGCCCCAGGTCGGCATCGGCTTCTTCTCAAAGAGCGACAACCCCTTGCGCCGCATCTTCAGCATCCATGCCGGCTCACTCTTCAGCGCCGAGATGTTGTCGACCACGTCGGTGGACAGGCCCCGCTTGGCGTGGGCACCGGCGTCGTCGGAGTCCGCCCAGCCGAACTTGTACCGGCCGAGCCCTTCGATTCCGGCCGGCTCGGGCGCCAGGGCGACGCTTCCTACCTCGGTGGGCATCTCGGTGGTGGTCATATGTCTGCCCTCTCGGACGGGTTGGTGCCAGGGGATGTGCGGGGGGACTGCGGAAGCGGTACGTGGGTGGTGCAGACGCCATCGCCGTGGGCGATCGTGGCGAGTCGCTGCACGTGGGTGCCGAGCAGGCGGCCGAAGGCCTCGGTCTCGGCGTCGCAGAACTCCGGGAACTGCTCGGCGACGTGCTGCACCGGGCAGTGGTGCTGACAGATCTGTACGCCGACCCCACCGGCCGGCAGCGGCTCCGTGGTGGCAGCGTAACCGTCGGCGCTCAACACCTCGACCAGCGCCTGCGGACGCGGCAGCGACGGGTCTTCGGCGATCCGCTGGCCGTAGCGGGACTCCAAATCGGCGACCCGGGCCCGGGCGAAGGACGCCACCGCATCGGCCCCACCGGTCTCCCGAAGGTAGCTCAGCGCTGCGGTAGCGATCGCGTCGTAGCCGGTACCCATGGCGGCGTGACCCGCGTCGGACAGCGCGAAGACCTTGGCCGGACGGCCGCGACCTCGCGGACTCCGACCGACCCGAGCGTCTCGGGCTACGAGGCTGCCGTCAGCGAGCAGGGCGTCGAGGTGTCGGCGTACCGCGGCTGGCGTCAGTCCCAACCGGGCGCTGAGCGAGGCCGCGGTCGACGGACCCTGCTCCAGCAGGATCTGCGTCACCCGATCCCGAGTGCGACGATCCGTGCCCGCGCCACCCGGGGTGCGCGCAGCAGCAACGGATGCGGTTTTCACAACAACAGTGTTGCTTAATTCGGCGGCCGACGCAAACCGGACCGGAGCCGACGTCAGGGCGAAACTACACTCTTCTCATGCCCCGCCCGCCGACCAACGACATCGCGGTCGAGGTCATCGCTCTGGTGAAGCGTTACGGCGCCACCGTGGCGGTCAACGAACTCTCCTTCACCGCCGCCAGCGGGGCGGTGACGGCCGTACTGGGACCGAACGGCGCGGGCAAGACGACCACCTTGGAAATCTGCGAAGGCTTCCGGAGCGCGGACTCCGGCACGGTGCGGGTGCTGGGTCGCGACCCGGCCGGCGACGGCCGCGAACTCAAGCCGAGGGTCGGCGTGATGTTGCAGTCCGGCGGCATCTACCCCGGCGCCCGCTGTGCCGAGATGCTGCGGTTGGTCGCCCGCTTCGCGGCCCACCCGCTCGACCCGATTCAACTACTCGACCGCCTCGGCCTGGCCCCGGTAGCCGGCACCGCGTACCGCCGGCTCTCCGGCGGGCAGCAGCAGCGGCTCGCGTTGGCGATGGCGATCGTGGGGCGTCCGGAACTCGTCTTTCTCGACGAACCCACCGCCGGCCTGGACCCACAGGCCCGGCGGGCCACCTGGGATCTGATCGCCGATCTGCGCCGGGACGGGGTAAGCGTCCTGCTGACCACGCATTACATGGAGGAGGCCGAACGCCTCGCGGATGCGGTGGTGATCGTGGACTCCGGGCGGGTGGTGGCGAGCGGTACGCCGCAGAAATTGACCTCCGGCGGCGCGGAGCGACAGTTGCGCTTCCGGGCTCCGGCCGGCCTGGAACTGGACCAGCTGCTCGGCGCGCTGCCGGTGGGCAGTACCGGCAAGGAGTCCCCCAGCGGGCACTACGTCCTGGAAGGCGAGATCGACCCGGCCTTTCTGGCCTCGGTCACTGCGTGGTGCGCCTCCCACGGTGTCTTCGCCGACGATCTCCGGGTGGAGCAGCGCACGCTGGAGGATGTCTTCCTGGAGCTGACCGGAAGGGGCCTGCGGACATGACGGCGAACCAGGCGGCGGCGAGCACGGCACCGGGCACCTTCGCGCCCCGTCCCGGGGCGGCACCGCTGCCGCGCCGGATCGGCGCGCAGACCGGGATGGAACTGCGTCTCACCCTGCGGCGCGGCGAGTCGGTGCTGCTCACGCTGGTCATACCGGTTCTCATGCTGATCGGGCTCACCACCGTGAAGGTGATCGACGTCGACGGCCCCCGCATCGACTTCTTCACCCCCGGCATCCTGGCACTGGCGATCATGTCCACCGCGTTCACCGGTCAGGCAATCTCGACCGGGTACGAGCGCCAGTACGGCGTCCTCAAGCGGCTCGGCGCCAGCCCGCTGACCCGGACCGGCCTGCTCACGGCGAAGACCTCAGCCGTGCTGGTCCTCGAAGTCGGTCAGCTCGCCATCCTGGCCGTCGTCGCGCTGCTCCTGGGCTGGTCGCCGCACGGATCGCCGTTCGCCGGCCTGGCCTTGGTGCTGCTCGGTACCGCCGCCTTCTCCGGGCTCGGGCTCCTGCTGGCCGGCACCCTGCGCGCCGAAGCCACCCTCGCCGGCGCCAACCTGATCTGGTTCCTCTTCCTGGTGTCGGGCGGCGTGCTCTTCCCGCTGACCCGGTTCTCCACCGGCGTACGGGAGACCCTGAGCTGGTTGCCGCTGCCCGCGCTCGCCGATGGTCTGCGCAGCGTCTCGCAGCGCGGCTCTGCACTGCCCGGGCACGATCTGCTAGTACTGCTGCTCTGGGCGGGCGTACTGATCGTCGCCGCGGCGAGCACCTTCCGCTGGGAGTAAGCGGCTTCCGGCGCCTCCCTACACTGGGGAACGCCATGACGCTTCCCCGAATCGGCCCGACCGGGTACCGCCGCATTACCTTGGTCGCGCTGGTCGCGCTGGCGGCGATCGTGGTGACCGGCGGCGCCGTCCGACTCACGTCATCGGGATTGGGCTGTTCCACCTGGCCCAACTGCGAGCCGGGTTCGCTCACTCCGGAGTTCTCGCTGCACCCGATGGTTGAGTTCACCAACCGGCTGGTGAGCGCGGCGGTAGGTCTTGCGGTGGTGGCCACGGTGATCGGTGCCCAGCTGCGCCGGCCGGCGCGACGGGACCTCACCCTGCTCTCCCTGGGGCTGGTCGTCGGTTTCCTGGCCCAAGCCGTACTCGGCGGGCTGACGGTGCTGTTCCACCTGTCGCCGGTTCTCGTCATGGGGCATTTCTTGGTCTCGATGCTGCTGCTCTGGGATGCCTACGCGCTGTGGGAGCGGGCCGGGTTCCCGGTCGTGGGCCGGCGGCCGGTCGTCCGTAGGGAGGTGCTGCTACTCGGCCGCTTGGTGATGGGTACCGCAGCGGTAGTGCTGGTCCTCGGAACGGTCGTCACCGGGACCGGGCCGAACTCCGGAGCGAGCGTCGTCAGCCGGCTCCCCTTCGATCTGAAGTCGGTCGCTCAACTGCATTCCGACGCCGTGCTCTTCCTTACCGGGGTCACCGTCACGCTCACCGTGGTGCTGCGGATCGTCGGGGCTCCGGAAGCGGCCCGTCTCCGCTGCCGCGTCCTGCTGGGACTGATCGTGGCTCAGGGAGCGGTCGGCTTCACGCAGTACTTTCTGGATCTGCCTCGGGTTCTGGTCGGCGTGCACGTACTCGGGGCGACCCTGTTCTGGCTCGCCACTCTCTCGCTGCTGTCAGCCCTGTATGCGCCGATCGACGATCCCGACACCGTCGAGACCGAGGCGGCCGCGCGTTCGCTGCCGACGCTGGCCACGACCGGCTGACTCTCCCTGAGTGTGTTCATATTCAGTTCCTCGCGTGGGCTAGGTGGTTCAAGCGTTGCGCGGCGATTCAAAGGGCAGCGCGCAGGTCTGCGAGCAGAACTCGGAGAGCCGGTCCGTCCTGGACGCAGGTCTCAGACGATGTCGGGCCGGAGGTCGGTCAGTGCCCCGTACCCGAGCTTGTCGCGCATCCTGATGGGTCCGGCGAATGGTTCGGGTCCCGGCGGGAATCTCGAGCCTGCGGCAATACTGCTTGAGCTGGCTGCCGACGTTGGCCCACAGGCATACCAGCGCGAGCTGGCGATCTGCCAAGCTGTGGAGCGCGCCCTGTCCGTCCGCAACGTAGGCGTCGATGCGTTCGAGGGCGGTCAATGCTGCATCGAGTGCGTCCGCACAGGGTGCAGTGGGGCTCACGCGGCCTGATCGGCCGCGAGCGGACCTCGATCGAGCCGGGCAGCCGTGTCGGTCTTCGAGAGGACGACGGAAACCCCAGCCCGCAATACGCCTTCGGCTTCGAGCTCGAATCGGGCCACGTCGAGATAGGTCTTGCCCTGTTCGATGTCGGCGATGAGTCGACCATCTCCAGCGCGCCGGAAGTTCGACAGTCCGTGGCGGCCGCCGAGGTCGATCAGCACCCGCGCGTAGCGGACGAGCTGATCCGCGGTGGCTTGGTTCATAGCATTGACGATAGTTGGACGCGGTGGTTTTCAGACCTGGATCGAGCCGGCTCTGCGGTCGGCGAACTCCGCGCCGGTGTGCGTGGTGTCGTTGCCGCGGGCGGATCGGAACGTCAGATAGGTAGTCGCCAGCAGGATCAGCGCCGTGACCAGCAGCACTCCGCCGCTCACCGGGCCCCAGAACGGCACGTTTAGGTCGCTGGCCATCAGCATCGCGACACCCAGTGTGCCGAGGGCCAGCCCGAAAACCACCGCGCCGGCGGTTCGGATCGGGCTCGCTACCGTGGCTTCAGAAACCTTGGCCGCCTGACGCTGGGCCCGAACCAGGAGGCGCCGCGCCCACAGGTACTCCGTGGGAGTACAGCCAGCCCGGCGACGATCACGAGGATGCCGGGACCTGGCAGCACCATCATGGCGACGCCCAACGCCGGCAAGGCGACGCCGACGATCGTCACGGCGAACCGTTTGGCCACCTGCATGGGTTGCTCCCGACCTTCCGTAACGCCCCGGGATCGTTGACTGGCGCTCCCTCAACCTGCCCGCCAATACGTCCGGATATGCCGAGGGGAAAGCATCCCGGCTCAGCCGAAGATCAGCGTGTCCACCGCGACGGCGACGAAGAGCAGCGTCAGGTAGCTGATGGACAGGGAGAACAGCCGCATCGGCTGCGCGGCCGCGCCCCGGCGTACGGCACGGTGCAGCCGATGGGCGGCCAGCAGGAAGGCCGCGCCCAGCGTTGCGGCTGCGGCCGGATAGAGCCAGCCGGTACCGGCCACCGGCCAGAGCAGCAGCGAGACGGCCACCATCACCCAGGAGTACGCCACGATACGCCGGGTGACGGTACGGTCCTCGGCCACCACCGGCAGCATGGGTACTCCGGCGAGGGCGTAGTCGTCCCGGAACCGCAGCGCGAGGGCCCAGAAGTGGGGCGGGGTCCAGAAGAACACGATCGCGAAGAGAACCACGGGCGCCCAGGCGAGACGCCCGGTCACCGCGGACCAGCCGATCAAGGTAGGCATGCAGCCGGCGGCACCGCCCCAGACGATGTTGGAGGAGGTATTCCGCTTCAGCATTGCGGTGTAGATCAGGACGTAGAAGAGGATCGCTGCGGCGGTGAGGGCAGCGGAGAGCAGGTTGACCGTAGCGGCGAACATCCCGACCGAGATCGCGCCGAGTACCAGGCCGAAGATCACGGCCTCGTGGGGGCTGACCGTCGCGGTCGCCAACGGTCGGCGTTCGGTACGCCGCATCAGGACGTCGATGTCCCGGTCGAGGTAGCAGTTGAGCGCGTTCGCGCTGCCGGCAGCCAACGTTCCGCCGAGCATCGTGACGGCGGCGATCCGGAGCCCCGGGAGCCCGCCGGCCGCCAGCACCATCGCCGGCAGGGTCGTCACCAGCAACAGTTCGATGATGCGTGGCTTGGTGAGCGCGACATAGGCCCGCACCGTGCCGGTCAGGGAGCGCCGCGGGCGCAGGGGTGCGTCGAGCGCAGCGGCGCGGGAGGCTACCGACGTCATCAGGTGCCTCCCCTGGGCCGGCCGAGGGCAACAACCGGGCGGATTCGGCTGCGGGTCAGTACGGGCACACGATCCTCGGGTCGGTCGGACAGACGTCGCTCAGTTCCCGCCGCTTGCCCCGCCGAGAAGACAGTCGACCGCAATCGGCGAAGGATGCGACGCAGGCTCTCGTACTCTAACCGCCGGGTTTGCCCGGTTGCGGCGTGGGGCGGGCTGGGTAGGCTCGTGCCACCGGAGATCGGCTCCGTGCTGCGCTCCGCACCGCCAGCCCGCTCAGCTCAGCAACCCCCCGAAGTAGCAGGTCGCCGTGTCCGAGAAAGCCAGCCAGCATCTGCAGCGCCCAGCTTGACCTGGACCGACACCGATCGCCGGGCGGTCGATGTCATCCGCGCGTTGGCCATGGACGCCGTGGAGGCTGCCGGTTCCGGTCACCCCGGTACCGCGATGAGCCTGGCCCCGGCGGCGTACCTGCTCTTCCAGCGGGTACTGCGGCATGACCCCGCGGACGCGGCCTGGACCGGCCGGGACCGGTTCGTGCTCTCCTGCGGGCACTCCAGCCTGACCCTCTACATCCAGCTCTACCTCTCCGGGTACGGGCTGTCGCTGGAGGACCTCAAGCTGTACCGGCAGTGGGGCAGCCTCACCCCGGCCCACCCGGAGCACGGCCACACCCTCGGCGTGGAGACCACCACCGGACCGCTGGGCCAGGGCGTGGGCAACGCGGTCGGGATGGCGATGGCGGCGCGGCGCGAGCGCGGGCTGTTCGACCCGACGGCCGCGCCGGGGGAGAGCGTCTTCGACCACACGATCTACGTCTTCGCCTCCGACGGCGACATGGAGGAAGGCGTGCAGGCCGAGGCGGCGAGCCTTGCCGGCCACCAGCGCCTCGGCAACCTGGTCCTGCTCTACGACGACAACCACATCTCCATCGAGGGCAACACCGAGGTCGCCTTCAGCGAGGACGTGCTCGCCCGCTACGCCGCCTACGGCTGGCACACCCAACGGGTGGAGGACGTCAACGACGTCGAAGCCCTGCACACCGCGCTGATCGCCGCCCGGGACACTGCCGATCGGCCGTCGATCATCTCGGTGCGCTCGATCATCGCGTTCCCCGCGCCGAACGCCCAGAACACCGGGAAGGCCCACGGCTCCGCGCTCGGCGCCAAGGAGGTCGCGGCCACCAAGGAGATCCTCGGCCTCGACCCGAACCAGTCCTTCGCGGTGCCGGAGGATGTCCTGGCCGACGCGCGAAAGGTGATCGACCGCGGCCGGGACCTGCACGCGCAGTGGCAGCAGCGCTTCGACGCCTGGGCGGAGGCGAACCCGGAGCGGTTCGCCGACTTCTCCCGGATCCGGGCCCGCCGACTGCCGGACGGCTGGGAGACCAAGCTGCCGGAATTCGACCCGGTGAAGGCGATGGCCACCCGTAAGGCCTCCGGGGAGGTGCTCAACGCGCTCGGCCCGGTGCTGCCGGAACTGTGGGGCGGCTCGGCGGACCTCGCCGAGTCGAACAACACCACCATCGAGGCGGACGAGTCCTTCGAACCGGAGGGTAACCCGAGCGGCACCCCGTACGGCCGGACCTTGCACTTCGGCATCCGTGAGCACGCGATGGGCGCCGCGCTGAACGGGATGGCGCTGCACGGCGGCACCCGCCCCTACGGCGGCACGTTCCTGGTCTTCAGCGACTACATGCGCCCGGCGGTGCGCCTCGCTGCGCTGATGAAGCTACCGGTCACCTACGTCTGGACCCACGACTCGATCGGCCTCGGGGAGGACGGGCCCACCCACCAGCCGATCGAGCAGATCGCCGCGCTGCGGGCGATCCCCGGCCTGGACGTGGTCCGGCCGGCCGACGCCACCGAGACCGCGGCCGCCTGGCGCAACATTCTGGAGCGCACCGACTCCCCGGCCGGTTTGTGCCTCACCCGGCAGAACGTGCCGACGATCGACCGCTCGATCTTCGCGGCCGCCGACCTGGTGGCCAAGGGCGCGTACATCCTCGCCGAGGCGGGCACCGGGATGCCGAAGGTGATCCTGATCGCCACCGGCAGCGAGGTACCGATCGCGCTCGCCGCCCGGGAGCGCCTGGAAACCGAGGGCACTCCGACCCGGGTGGTCTCGATGCCCTGCCAGGAGTGGTTCGCCGAGCAGGATCAGGCGTACCGGCAGATGGTGCTGCCGCCGAGCGTCCGGGCCCGCGTCTCCATCGAGGCGGCGGCGACCATGGGCTGGCGGGAGTTTGTCGGCGACGACGGCGAGTGCCTCGGCCTGGATCACTACGGGGCGAGCGCGCCGTACGCCATCCTGTACGAGCAGTTCGGCCTCACCGCGGAGCGGGCCGTCGCGGCCGCGCACTCCAGTCTCTCCAAGGTCGGGTTGACCTCCGGCTCCACCACCGGCAACTAGAGGAGAACGCCCGATGTCGACCGTCCCCACCTCCACCCTGCAAGATCTCTCCGCGGCCGGCGTGTCGATCTGGCTGGACGACCTGTCGCGGGACCGGCTTCGGACCGGCAACCTGGCCCAACTCATCCGGGATTCCTACGTGGTGGGCGTCACCACGAACCCGACGATCTTCCAGAAGGCGATCAGCGGCTCGGACGTGTACGACGACCAGCTCCGTGACCTCGCGCTGCGCAAGGTCGACGTCGGCGAGGCCCTGCGGGCGATCACCACCGCCGACGTCCGCGAGGCCTGCGACGTACTGCGCCCGGCGTACGACGCCAGCGGCGGGGTGGATGGCCGGGTCTCCATCGAGGTGGACCCGAGGATCGCCCACCACACCGAGGCAACCTCCGCGGAGGCCCGGGCGCTGTGGTGGCTGGTGGACCGGCCGAACCTGTTCATCAAGATCCCGGCCACGGTGGAGGGGCTGGCGTCGATCAGCCAGGCACTGGCCGAAGGTATCAGCGTCAACGTCACCTTGATCTTCAGCCTGCAGCGGTACGACGCGGTCATGGGCGCGTTCCTCGACGGCTTGGAGCGGGCCCAGCGGGCCGGTCACGACCTGTCGAAGCTGGGCTCGGTGGCCTCGTTCTTCGTCAGCCGGGTAGACACCGACGTCGATAAGCGGCTGGACAAGTTAGGCACCGACGAAGCGAAGGAGCTTCGGGGGCTGGCGGCCATCGCCAACGCCCGGCTGGCGTACGAGCACTACGAGAAGGTGTTCTCCTCCGACCGCTGGCAGGCACTCGCCGCGGCCGGCGCCAAGCCGCAGCGCCCGCTGTGGGCCTCCACCGGGGTGAAGGACCCGCAGTACGACGACACCCGGTACGTGGTGGAGCTGGTGGCGCCGGGCACGGTGAACACGATGCCGGAGGCCACCCTGGATGCCGTTGCCGAATACGGCGAGCTGCGCGGGGACACCGTCCGGGCGGGCTACCTGGAGGCTCAGCAGCAGCTGGACGGTCTGGAGGCGCTCGGGATTGGCTACTCCGAGGTGGTCGAGGCGCTCGAGGTGGACGGCGTCGGAAAGTTCGAGGCGAGCTGGAACGAGCTGATCGAGTCGGTCACTGCTGAGCTGGAGAAATTCCGCGCCGAGGTCGAACTCCCCAAGGAGGCTGCCGCGTCATGAAGCCCGGGGTAGCCGTCGGCACTGGGCTCGCCTTCGCGGCCGGACTGGCCAATCCGTTGCGGGATCCCCGGGACCGTCGACTGCCGCGGGTCCCAGACCCCTGCGCGCTGGTGGTATTCGGCATCACCGGGGACCTGTCCCGGAAGAAACTCATCCCAGCTATCTACGACTTGGCCAACCGGGGCCTGCTGCCGCCAGGGTTCGTGCTGCTGGGTTTCGCCCGGCGGGACTGGGGTGCCGGCGAGTTTCAGGACATGGCCAGGGAGGCGGTGTCGAAAGGCGCTCGAACCCCCTTTCGGGAGGACGTCTGGCGGCGGATCTCTGAATCGCTCTGTTTCATCCCTGGCTCCTTCGATGACGACGCGGCCTTCGACACCCTCGCCGAGACTCTCATCGACCTGGAGGATTCACACGGGATCGCCGGCAACGCCGCGTTCTACCTCTCGGTCCCGCCGGCAGCCTTTCCACCGGTGCTCAAGCAGCTCGCCCGCACAAAAATGGCCGACAACGCCGAGCGCGGTGGTTGGCGCCGGGTGGTCGTGGAGAAGCCCTTCGGTCACGATCTGGCGTCCAGCCGGGAGCTGAACGCGTTGGTCGATGAGGTCTTCACCGCGCAGGACGTCTTCCGGATCGACCATTATCTCGGCAAGGAGACGGTACAGAACCTGCTGGCGCTGCGCTTCGCCAACACCATGTTCGAGCCGACCTGGAACGCGCACTACGTCGACTCGGTCCAGATCACCATGGCGGAGGACGTCGGTATCGGGTCCCGCGCTGGCTTCTACGACACCGCGGGGGCCGCTCGGGACGTACTGCAGAACCACCTGCTGCAGCTGCTGGCGCTCACCGCGATGGAGGAGCCGGTGGCGTTCGACGCGGAGGCGTTACGGACCGAGAAGCTCAAAGTGCTCGGTGCGTTGTCCCTGCCCGAGAACCTGGAAACGCATGCGGTACGAGGCCAGTACGCCCCCGGTTGGCTGGGCGGCGAGCGAGTATCCGGCTACCTGGAAGAGCAGGACATCCCGCCGGACTCGCGCACCGAGACCTACGCCGCTGTCCGGCTGGGCGTGGAAACCCGGCGGTGGGGCGGCGTCCCGTTCTACGTCCGGACCGGTAAGCGACTCCCCCGGCGGGTCACGGAGATCGCGGTGCTGTACAAGCGGGCGCCGCATCTGCCGTTCACCGCGACCGATATCGAGGAACTGGGTCGCAACCAACTCGTCGTCCGGGTCCAGCCGGACGAGGGTTTGACCTTGCGCTTCGGCTCAAAGGTTCCCGGTACGACCATGGAGGTCCGCGACGTCGCCATGGACTTTCTCTACGGCGAGGCCTTTACCGAGTCCTCCCCAGAAGCCTACGAGCGCCTGCTGCTCGACGTGCTGCTCGGAGATGCCACCCTGTTTCCGATGCACACCGAAGTGGAAATGTCCTGGCGGGTGGTCGATCCGCTGGAGGAGTACTGGGCGGACACCACGCCGCAGCCGTATCCGGCCGGCACCTGGGGGCCTCAGGCGGCGCACGACATGCTCGCCGCTGACGGCCGGTCATGGCGGCGTCCCTGATGGCGACCCTGTGGGAAACGAACGTCAACGAAATCGTCAAGGCCCTGTCGGCGGAGCGCCGAGTCGCGGGCGCGGTGGCTTTCGGGGTCGTCCTGAGCCTGGTACTCGTCGTTGACGAACGCCGTGCCGACGAGGCCATGGCCGCGGCGGCCGAAGGCGCCTCCGCACATCCCTGCCGGCTACTAGTGGTGATTCGCCGGCAGCCGGACGCCAGCACCGCGCGGCTCGATGCAGAGGTACGGGTCGGGGGCCGCCTCGGCACCGGCGAGGCAGTGATCCTGCGGACGTACGGCCGGCTGGCCCGTAACGCCGAATCGGTCGTTCTGCCACTGCTTGCGCCGGACACCCCGGTGGTCACCTGGTGGTACGGCTCGCCGCCCCAGAAGACCGGCACCGATCCCTTGGGGGGGCTGGCCAACCGGCGGATCACCGACACCGCTTCGGCGGCCGATCCGCTCCGGGCGCTCAAGGAGCGGGCCGCGGACTACTCCGAGGGAGATACGGACCTGGCCTGGAGCCGGCTGACGCCGTGGCGTTCGGTACTCGCCGCCGCCTTCGACTCCATCGCCGGCAAGCCGGCCGCCGCCCGGGTCGCCGCGGAGGCCGGGAACCCCAGCGCGGCCTTGCTCGGGGGTTGGCTCAAGTCCCGCCTCGGCGTCGAGGTCGAGTCGGTCACCTCCGGCGGGCCGGGGATCACCGAGGTGTTCCTCCGGGTGGAGCCGGCCCATGACGTGCTCGCCGCGGACGCCGGGCCGGAGGAGCCGATCGAGATCCACCTGACCCGCCATGACGGGCGGACCGCGATTCTCGCCCGGACCCGACAACCGGACCGCTTCCTGCCGCTGGCCCGGCGAGACGTCGGTGACCTTATCGGCGAAGAGCTCCGCCGGTTGGACGCCGATCAGATCTACGCCGCCGCCTTGGCAGCGGCGACCGGCCGGCGCAGTTCGGTGGGGCCACCCAACGCCAGCCAGGTACAGCGCGGCGGCACGAACCGGCGGAGCACACCGGGGCGGCGTACCCCGACCGAAGCGACCGCGGAACGCGCCGCACGAAGCCGGGGTGGCACACCGACGTGACCGGCCGGGCGATCGTCGTGCATCGGGACGCGACCCTGCTGGCGCGGGCGGTCGCGGCGCGTCTGATCACTGGCTTGGTGGATGTCCAGGCCGCGCGGGGCTCGGCTTCGGTGGTACTCACCGGCGGTGGAATCGGCATCGCCGTCCTACGGGAGCTTCGTGACGCGCCGGCCCGAGACGCGGTGGACTGGCAGCGACTCGACGTGTGGTGGGGCGATGAACGTTTCCTGCCCCCGGGTGACCCGGACCGAAACGAGACCCAGGCGCGGCACGCGTTGCTGGACGCGGTGGCGTTGGACCCGGTACGGGTCCATCCCCTACCGGCTTCCGCATCCGCGGGTGCTGACCCGGAAGCCGCGGCCGATGCGTACGCTCACGTGCTCGCTGCGGCGACCCGGCCGGAGGATCATGGCTCGGTGCCGAGCTTCGACATCGTGCTGCTCGGGATCGGTCCGGACGGGCACGTTGCCTCCCTCTTTCCGGAGGCTCCCGGAGTCTATGACACCCGGGCGGTCGTCGCCGTCCGTGGCGCGCCCAAGCCGCCACCCATCCGGCTGTCGTTGACCTTCGATTCGATCAACTCGGCTCGGGTGGTGTGGCTACTGGCCAGCGGAGCGGAGAAGGCCACCGCTGTGCACCTGGCATTGTCCGGGGCGGGTCGAGTGCAGGTGCCGGCGGCCGGAGTGGCCGGACGCGCCGGTACGCTGTGGCTCCTCGATCGGGATGCCGCCAGCGAGTTGCCGGCAAGCATGGCACGGCCGGCGTCGCCCTAGCGCTGTCGGCCGGCCGGCACCATCCGCGGGCTCAGGCTTCGCCGCGAAGCTTCGCCAGCGCCTCGTTCAAGATGCTGTCCCCGTCCTCTTCGGTCCGGCGCTCACGGACGTAGGCCAGGTGTGTCTTGTACGGCTCATTGCGCGGCGCCTGCGGGGTGGCGTCGCGGTCCTGACCCGCCGGCCATCCGCAGCGTGGGCAGTCCCACGTCTCCGGGATCGGCGCGTCCACCGAGAAGGAAGGCCGGGTTTCATGGCCGTTCGCGCAGAAGAAAGCGATCCGCCGGCGAGGCGCCGCCTCCCCGCGCTCCGACTCGCCCATCGGACCCGCACCTACGCGGCTCCCTCGGATGGCGTTGCCACCAGCCATTTCAGCGCCTCCCCTGTCGTCTCACGTGACGGCGATCCTGATGCGTGCTGCGCTGGTCTGAGTGGGTTGAGTGTACGTACCCCGGCCAGCGCCCTCCCGATCGGGGCTATAGGGTCTCCCAGAATCGAGTCAACGCTTGAGCAGCAGGCCCAGCGCCACGATGCAGGCGAACCAGAGCAGCCCGCAGAAGATGGTGATCCGGTCGAGGTTCTTCTCCACGACGCTGGAACCCCCGAGGGACGATGACATGCCGCCGCCGAAGAGGTCGGAGAGCCCGCCGCCCTTGCCGCGGTGCAGCAGGATGAAGACGATCAGCAGAATGCTGGTAAGGATGAGCAGACTCGACAGGAACACCGTCACAGAGCAGCTCCGGTCACTAGATGAGGACTCGTTCTTCCGGGAAGTGGCAGGCCACCTGATGCTGCGGAGCTATCTGCAGCAGCGGCGGTTCCACCGTCTTGCAGATCTCCTGGGCCTTCCAGCACCGGGTGTGGAACCGGCAGGCCTGCGGCGGGTTGAGCGGACTGGGCACATCCCCTGAGAGCAGGATACGGTCTCGATGCTCTTCCTTCGACGGATCCGGGATCGGCACCGCCGAGAGCAGTGCATGCGTGTACGGGTGGAGCGGATGCTCGTACAGCGAGCGGTTCTCGGCGATCTCGACGATCTTGCCGAGGTACATCACGGCCACCGAGTCGGAGATGTGCCGCACCACGGACAGGTCATGCGCGATGAAGATCAGCGCAAGGTTGAATTCGTTCTGCAGGTCCTCCAGCAGGTTGATCACCTGTGCCTGGATGGAGACGTCCAAGGCCGAAACCGGCTCATCGGCGACGATCATCTTCGGCCGCAGGGCGATGGCCCGAGCGACCCCGATCCGCTGCCGCTGACCGCCGGAGAACTCGTGCGGGTAACGGTTGTAATGCTCGGGGTTGAGCCCCACGAGTTCCAGCAGGTCCTGGACGGCGCGTTTGGTGTCGTTCTCGGTCTTGATCTTCTGGAGTTTGTACGGCGCTCCGACGATCGTGCCGATGGTGTGTCGCGGGTTCAGCGAGGAGTACGGGTCCTGGAAGATCATCTGGAAGTTCTTGCGGAGCGGGCGGAGCTGCGCCTGGCTCATGTGGCTGATGTCGTCACCTTCGAAGGTGACCTTCCCGCCGGTCGGTTCGAGCAGACGCATGACGGTTCGCCCCATGGTGGACTTGCCGCAGCCGCTCTC
>JBDUDX010000003.1:0-31825 GCA_040002735.1 Frankiaceae bacterium
TAGCGCGCCTGCTTTGGGAGCAGGAGATCGGGAGTTCGAGTCTCCCCGCCCCGACTTCGCTGCCCGCCTCCGTATACAACAGCCGACACCAGCACGCCGTACCCAAGGAGAACCGCCGCCGTGAAGAGCGCAGTCGAGAGCCTCAACCCGACCCGCGTCCGGCTCACGGTCGAGGTCCCCTTCGACGAGTTGAAGCCCGATCTGGACACCGCGTATCGGGAGATCGGCCGGCAGGTGCGGATCTCCGGTTTTCGACCGGGCAAGGTTCCGGCGCGCATTCTGGACCAGCGGGTAGGTCGCGGAGCGGTCCTGGAGCAGGCCATGCAAGGCGCGGTTCCTCGGCTCTACGGTGACGCGCTGCGGGCCAACGAGGTTCAGGTCGTAGGCCAGCCCGACGTGGAGGTCACCAAGTTCGCGGACGGCGAAGAGCTGATCTTCACCGCCGACGTGGATGTACGACCCGAGATCGAGCTTCCCGACTATCGCGGGCTTGCGGTCACCGTCGACGACGCCGAGGTCGCCGAGGAGGACATCGACGAGCAACTCGGCGCGCTGCGCGAACGTTTCGCCACGCTCACGAGCGTGCAACGTCCGGTGGCTGCCGGTGATTACGTACTGCTGGATCTGGTGGCCACGATCGACGGCGAGGAGGTTTCCGGGTCCCAGGCCACCGGACTGTCCTATGAGGTCGGCAGTAACGACCTCATGCCCGGCCTTGACGAGGCGATCACCGGAGCGGCCGAGGGCGAGACGCGCACCTTCGACAGCGACCTGACGAGGGGCGACTATGCCGAGCGGATCGCCCAGGTGGGTGCCACAGTGCGCAGTGTCAAGGAGAAGGACCTGCCGACATTCGATGATGACTTCGCCCAGACGGCGAGCGAGTTCGACACGATCGAGGAGATGCGGGCCGATGCCCGGGCCCGGATGGGTTCGATGAAGCGCATCGAGCAGGGCGTCCAGGCCCGTGATCGGGTACTCGAAGCGCTGCTGGAACGGGTCGAGGTACCGCTACCGGAGAGCTTGATCAAGGCGGAGATCGAGTGGCGGCAGGAGAACATCAACTCTCAACTCGCCCAGGCCGGCCTGACCATGGCGGAGTACTTGGCCGCTGAGGACCGCACCGAGGAGGACATGGCCGCCGAGATCGCCGAATCGGCCCGGGAGGCAGTCAAGTCGCAGTTCGTGCTCGAGGCGGTCGCCGGCAAGGAGGAGGTCGGCGTCTCCGAGGCCGAACTCACCGACCACATCGTCCGCCGGGGGCGGCAACTGAATCTGGCGCCCGATGTCTTCGCCCGTCAGGTGGTGGACTCCGGCGGTCTCGGCACGCTGGCCAGTGAGGTGGTACGCGGCAAGGCGCTGGCGCTGATCCTCGAACAGGCGGTGATCACCGACGTCTCCGGTCGGCCGGTGGATCTCAACGCGGTGAGCACTGAGTACGAAGCCGCTGCTGACGGCGACGAGCTGGCGCAGAGCGAGCGGGCGTCGGCGCCGCTCGACGGGGAGCCGGTGGCGGCTGGCCCCGAGGGTGAGCCGGACCCGGCCGTTGACGGTGAAGCGATTCCGGCGGCCGGCGACCTCAGCGTCAGCTGATCGCGCGCGAACCTCTGCGCTGAGGGTGAACACCGCGGTGGGAGGCGCTCCGCGGGACTCCCGAGCGGCTAGGGTCGGATCAGTAACCCCCCTCCGATTCGAGCAGGTGACCAGCGTGACGCAGACGTCCGGAATTGCCGTACCGTCCGGCGGTGGGGACGGCCCGACTGCCCGCACTCGCGGCAACGGGATGAATCTCGGTGATCAGGTCTTCGACCGCCTGCTCCGGGAACGCATCGTCTTCCTCGGCTCCGAGGTCGGCGACGCCAACGCCAACGAGATCTGCGCCCAGCTCCTGCTGCTCGCCGCGGAGGACTCCGACCGCGACATCTGGCTCTACATCAATTCACCCGGCGGCTCCGTCACGGCGGGCATGGCGATCTACGACACCATGCAGTGGGTGGACAACGACGTGGCGACCGTCGCGCTGGGCCTCGCGGCCTCCATGGGCCAGTTCCTGCTCTGCGCCGGCGCGAACGGTAAGCGGTACGCCCTTCCGCACGCCCGGATCATGATGCACCAGCCGTCCGGCGGACTCGGTGGCACCGCGTCCGACATCGCCATTCAGGCCGAGAACATGCTCTACATCAAGAAGACGATGCAGGAGCGCATCTCCTTCCACACCGGTCAGAGCGTCGAGCAGATCGAAAAGGACTCCGACCGTGACCGGTGGTTCACCGCGGAAGAAGCCAAGGACTACGGCTTCGTCGACCACGTAGTGACCGGCGCCAAGCAGGTCCCCTCCGGCGCCGGCACCTTGAGCTGAGAGCGCGGAACCTATGTCGTACACCATTCCCTACGTCGTCGAGCAGACCAGCCGCGGCGAGCGCACCTTCGACATCTTCAGCCGCCTGCTCAAGGAGCGGATCGTCTTCCTTGGCACGCCGATCGATGACGGTGTCGCGAACGTCGTGATGGCCCAGCTGCTGCACCTGGAGTCCGAGGATCCGGATCGCGACATCAACCTCTACATCAACTCTCCCGGTGGCTCGTTCACCGCGTTGACCGCGATCTACGACACCATGCAGTTCATCCGGGCCGAGATCCAGACGTACTGCATGGGCCAGGCCGCATCAGCGGCAGCGGTCATCCTTGGTGCTGGTACGAAGGGGAAGCGGTTCGCCCTCGAGCACTCCCGGGTGCTGCTCCACCAGCCCTACAGCGAGGGCGGCGGGCAGGGAAGTGACATCGAGATCCAGGCCCGCGAGATTCTGCGGATGCGCACCATGCTGGAGCAGATGCTTTCCCGGCACACCGGTCGGGATGAGGAGCTCATCCGCGCCGACATCGAGCGCGACAAGATTCTGACCGCGACCGAGGCTTTGGAGTACGGTCTCATCGACGAAGTGATCACCACCAGGAAGGTGCATGGCGAGTTCACCTCCTGACTGCCCAACTGGGCGACATGAGTGACCGATGACGGATAAAGGGGTCCGTTCCACCTATCTAGACGGTACGGTCATCCCTACGGGCGATGGCCCCGTACCGGCACCGCCCACAGGAAGAAGGTTCCCGAGTGGCACGAATCGGTGACGGTGGCGACCTCCTGAAGTGTTCCTTCTGCGGCAAATCGCAGAAGCAGGTCAAGAAGCTGATCGCCGGACCAGGTGTTTACATCTGCGACGAGTGCATCGACCTGTGCAACGAGATCATCGAAGAGGAACTGTCCGAATCCTCGGATCTGCGGTGGGACGACCTGCCGAAGCCGAAGGAGATTTTCGACTTCCTCGACTCCTACGTTATTGGTCAGGACTCGGCGAAACGGACGCTGTCCGTCGCGGTCTACAACCATTACAAGCGTATCCAGGCCGGGGATAAGGACAAGGACTCCGTCGAGTTGGCGAAGTCCAACATCCTGCTCCTCGGCCCGACCGGATGCGGCAAGACGCTGCTGGCTCAGACCTTGGCCCGAATGCTCAACGTGCCGTTCGCGATCGCGGACGCCACCGCGCTCACCGAAGCCGGATATGTGGGCGAGGATGTCGAGAACATCCTGCTGAAGCTCATCCAGGCCGCAGACTATGACGTACGCAAGGCAGAGACCGGGATTATCTACATCGACGAGGTCGACAAGATCGCCCGCAAGTCGGAGAACCCGTCGATTACCCGGGATGTCTCCGGTGAGGGCGTTCAACAGGCGTTGCTGAAGATCCTGGAGGGCACCACGGCCTCGGTGCCGCCGCAGGGCGGCCGTAAGCATCCGCACCAAGAATTCATCCAGATCGACACCACCAATGTGCTGTTCATCTGCGGCGGAGCTTTCGCTGGCCTCGACAAGATCATTGACTCGCGGGTGGGGCAGAAGTCCATTGGATTCGGCGCATCGCTGCGGTCCAAGGCTGACATTGACATTGCCGACGCTTTCGCCGACGTGATGCCGGAGGATCTGCTCAAGTTCGGCCTGATCCCCGAGTTCATCGGCCGGCTGCCGGTGATTACCAGCGTGCACAATTTGGACCGGCCCGCGCTCATGCAGATCCTGACGGAGCCGAAGAACGCCCTCGTTCGGCAGTACCGGCGGTTGTTCGACTTGGACAACGTGGACCTGGAGTTCCGGGATGACTCCCTGGAGGCGATCGCGAACCAGGCCATCCTTCGCGGAACCGGTGCCCGCGGGCTGCGCGCGATCATGGAGGAAGTCCTGCTTTCGGTGATGTACGACATTCCCAGCCGCAAGGACATCGCCCGCGTAGTGATCACCCGCGAAGCGGTGGTTGAGAAGGCCGATCCGACCCTGGTTCCTCGCGGCATCACCCCGGAGATTCGCAAGCGGGAGCGCCGCGACAAGTCGGCCTAGCCGCCGCTCGGGCGCAGGCGCCTCGAGCCGACCGGACCCCCCAGGGAACTTCCTAGACTGGCCGATGTGACCGCACCCCCTGCCGAGCGCAACGACCTTCCCAGCCAGTACGACGCCGGCCTCGTCGAGGCGGACATCTACGCCGGGTGGGAGCGGTCCGGCTACTTCCTGGCGGACGTCGCGAGCCGCAAGCCGGCGTACTCCATCGTCATCCCGCCGCCGAACGTCAACGGTTCGCTGCACATCGGTCATGCCTTCGAGCACACCCTGATCGATGCGATCATCCGGCGCAAGCGGATGGCCGGCTTCGAAGCGCTGTGGTTGCCGGGCATGGATCACGCCGGCATCTCCATGCAGAACGTCGTCGAGCGGCACCTCGGCACCGAAGGCATCTCGCGACACGACCTCGGCCGGGCGGCGTTCGTCGAGCGGGTGTGGGAGTACAAGGCCAACTACGGCGGCGCAATTCTGCGCCAGATGCGTCGCCTGGGCAGCAGCGTGGACTGGAGCCGCGAACGCTTCACCATGGACGCGGGGCTATCCCGGGCAGTCCGGACCATGTTCGGCCGAATGTACGCCGACGGCCTGATCTACCGGGCCGAGCGGATCATCAACTGGTGCCCGCGGTGCATGACGGCCCTGTCGGACATCGAGGTGGAGCATTCCGACGACGAGGGCGAGTTGGTCTCGATCCGCTACGGCCCGCTCACGGTGGCGACCACGCGGGTGGAGACCATGCTCGGCGACACCGCGGTGGCGGTGCACCCCGACGATGAGCGGTACGCGCACCTGATCGGCACGGAGGTGGAGCTGCCGCTCACCGGGCGGCGGATTCCGGTGGTCGCCGACGATGCCGTCGACCCGGCGTTCGGTACCGGCGCGGTGAAGGTGACGCCGGCCCACGACCCCAACGACTTCGCCATCGGTCAGCGGCACGGACTTGCGACGCCGTCGGTGATAAACGAGCGGGGAGTGATCATCGCGTCCGGTCCGTTCCAGGGACTGGACCGCTACGAGGCCCGCCCGGCGATCACCGCGGCGCTGCGCGAGCTCGGGCTCATCGTGGCGGAGAAACGCCCGTACCTGCACGCCGTCGGGCACTGCGACCGGTGCAAGACGGTAGTGGAGCCGCGGCTGTCCAAGCAGTGGTTCGTCGCGGTGGCTCCGCTCGCCAAGGCAGCCGGGGATGCGGTGCGGGACGGCCGGACAACCCTGCACCCGCCGGAGATGCGCGATCGGTACTTTGCCTGGGTGGACAATATGCACGACTGGTGCATCAGCCGCCAGCTGTGGTGGGGCCACCGGATCCCGGTCTGGTACTGCTCGGACGGGCACGTCACCGTGCCTGGCGACGCCGATCAGCCCGATCCCCTTACCTGCGGAACCTGCGGACTCGACGGCCTACGCCAGGACGACGACGTACTGGATACCTGGTTCTCCTCCGGCCTGTGGCCCTTCTCCACCCTGGGCTGGCCGGCGGAAACGGAAGATCTGGCCCGGTTCTATCCGACCTCTGCCCTGGTGGTCGGGTACGACATCATCTTCTTCTGGGTCGCCCGGATGATGATGTTCGGTACGTATGCGCTGCCGGACGTGCCGTTCCGCGACGTGTTGCTGCACGGCCTGGTGCGCGATTCCCGCGGCAAGAAGATGTCCAAGAGCTGGGGCAACGTGGTGGACCCGCTGGAGTGGGTCGACCGCTATGGGGCGGACGCGCTGCGCTTCACCCTCGCCCGCGGCGCCAATCCCGGCGGCGACGTGCCGGTAAGCGAGGAATGGGTGCAGGGCGCCCGCAACTTCACCAACAAGCTTTGGAACGCCACTCGTTTTGCGCTACTCAACGGCGCGTCGACCACCGAGCCGCTCCCCGCCCCAGAGGAATTGGATCCGGAGTCGGACTGGATTCTGTCCCGGCTACAGACCGTGGTGGCCGAGGTGGACGGCTACTACGAGGCGTACGAATTCGGCCGGGTCTGCGAGACGCTGTTCCACTTCGCCTGGGACGAGCTATGCGACTGGTATCTGGAGTTGGCCAAGCTGCCGCTGGCAAATCCCGACCTTGCCCCGAGAACCCGGGCGGTGCTCGGCCACGTCTTCGATGTCCTGCTCCGGTTGCTGCATCCCGTCATGCCCTTCGTCACCGAAACGCTGTGGCGTCAGCTGACCGGCGGGGAGAGCGTCATGGTGGCGGAGTGGCCGGTGGCGGATCCGTCGTACGCCCACCGGGGGGCGGAGGAGGCGATCGCCGAGTTGCAGGATGTGGTGACGGCGGTCCGCCGGTTCCGCTCCGATCAACGGGTGAAGCCCTCGGCGACCCTGCCGGCGGTCGCGGTGGGCGGCTCGGTGCCGTTTCCCGCGCAAGTGGCCGCCCTGGCTCGGCTTGCCGGCCTGGGATCTGCGGAACAGCTGCCCCCGGGATGGTCGCCGGTCGTCGCCGGCCGCGTGTCACTGGGCGTCGACCTGTCCGGGGTGATCGATCTCGCCGCCGAGCGCGCTCGGTTGGCGAAGGACCGGGCCGCCGCCGTGAAGGAGCGCGAATCGGCGTCCGCAAAGCTGACCAACGCCCAGTTCGTCGGCAAGGCCCCGGCTGCGGTGATCGACAAGACCAAGGCCCGGTTGGGCGCAGCGGAGGCGGACCTGGCCCGGATCGCCGACCAACTGGCCGCGCTGCGATCGGAATGACGGGGTCCGGCGACGGGAGCGCGGATCTGGCCCGGGTCCAGGCCGAGCTGGACGCCCGCATCCCCAGCCGGATCGTGCCCGGACTGGAGCGCATCCGGTACCTGCTGCATCTGTTGGGTGACCCGCAACGCGCCTACCCGTCGATCCATATTGCCGGTACGAACGGCAAGACCAGCACGGCCCGGATGGTGGACGCGCTGCTGGTCGCGTTCGGGCTGCGTACTGGACGGACCACCAGTCCCCACCTGGCGTCGGTCACCGAACGGATCGCGGTGGACGGCGTACCGCTGGACGGAGCCAGCTTCGCCGCCGCGTACGACGACATCGCGCCGCTGGTATCTCTCACCGACGAGCGCCATCCCGACCGGGTGACCTACTACGAGCTGCTCACCGCGATGGCGTTCGCGCACTTCGCCGACCGACCCGTCGATGTGGCGGTGGTCGAGGTCGGTCTCGGCGGCCGCTGGGATGCCACCAACGTGCTGGACGCCCCGGTAGCGGTGATCACCCCGATCGGCCTGGACCACCAGGAGTACCTGGGGGACACCCTCGCCGCGATCGCCACCGAGAAGGCGGCCATCGTGGCGGAGCACGCCGCCCTGGTCAGCGGAGTACAGGACGCCGCAGCTGCCGACGTGTTGTTCCAGCGGGCCGCCCAGGTCGGTGCCCAGTTGCTGCGGGAAGGCATCGAGTTCGGCATCCTTCAGCGCGCGGTTGCCGTCGGCGGTCAGCAGATCGCCCTGCGCGGAATCACCGGGGACTACGACGACATCTGGCTGCCGCTGCACGGCGCCCACCAAGCCTCCAATGCGGCCTGCGCGCTGGCCGCGGTGGAGGCGTTTCTGGGCGGCCAGGGTGCGCGCGGAGTACTCGACCCGGCCCTGGTCCGAGCCGGTTTCGCGGGCGTGGCGTCGCCCGGTCGGTTGGAGGTGCTGCGGACCTCACCGACCATCCTGGTCGACGCAGCGCACAACCCGGCCGGCGCACGCGCCACCGCCACCGCGCTGTCGGAGTCGTTCGGCTTCACCCGACTGGTGGGCGTGGTCGCGATTCTGGCCGACAAGGATGCAGCCGGAATCCTCGCTGAGCTGGAACCGCTGTTCGCCGAGGTGGTGATCACCACCAACGCGTCACCGCGGGCGTTCGCCGCCGACGATCTGGCCGGCATCGCGGTGGACATCTTCGGCGGGGACCGGGTACTCGTCGAACCGCAGCTGCCCGACGCCGTCGAGGCGGCCGTTGAGATCGCCGAGGCCGACGGGCTCGGCGGGGCCGGGGTACTGATCACCGGTTCGATCGTGACGGTCGCCGAAGCGCGGGCCCTGCTCGGGACACGCTGACGGCAGGCCCAGGACCGCCTCGCTGGGCCAGCGGCATGTACCCCCGGCGTACCACCGTTTTTCGGGCTTTCGTCAGTAGGGTGTTGCGACCGGTACGTTCCCGTTCCGGTCGTTCGAAGACGGAGGCACCATGGACAGCGAGCCGGGGAACAAGGCAGCGGCCGCGGGGACGGCACCGGCCCAGAGGAAGGCAGCGGCGACCGGGAAGGCTGCGGCCAAGACTTCGGCCGGACGGTCCAAGACCGCCGTGGTGACCGGGGACTCGCCGGTCGCCACCGCAGCCGACACGTCCACCGCAGCTACCAAGGCGCAGACCAACGCCCAACGGGTCAGCAGCCGCAGGGCGAAGCCGGAGAACGTGGTCGCCGATCCACCGCCCGCCCCGGACTATCCCCACTGGCGGGTGGAGCCGGGTAAGCCGATCCGCCTCGCCGCGGTGGACCCGGCGGAGTCCGAGGGGTATGAGAAGAGGAAGCAGGTCACGGTGGAGCTGGAGAAGCAGCGCAACCGGATCAGCACCCTGCAGGCGCAGCTTTACGGCGAGCACCGCCGGAGCATGCTCATCGTGCTGCAGGCCATGGACACCGGCGGCAAGGACGGCACCATCAGCCACGTCTTCGAGGGGGTCAATCCGCAGGGCTGCCAGGTGTGGTCCTTCAAGGCGCCGAGCGCGGACGAGGCCGACCACGACTTCCTCTGGCGGTACCACCAGCGCACCCCACCGCGCGGCATGATCCACATCTTCAACCGCTCGCACTACGAGGACGTACTCGTGGTCCGGGTGAAGAACCTGGTACCGGAAGAGGTGTGGCGGCCCCGGTACGAGATGATCAACCAGTTCGAGCACCTGCTGACCGTTGGCGGTTGCACCGTACTCAAGTTCTACCTGCACATCTCCAAGGCTGAGCAGAAGCGCCGGCTGGAGAGCCGGCTGCAGGACCCGGACAAGCGTTGGAAGTTCTCCGCGAACGATCTCAAAGAGCGGGAACACTGGGACGCCTACCAGGCCGCGTTCGAAGACGCCATCAACAACACCTCGACGCCGTACGCGCCGTGGTACGTCGTACCGGCGAACAGCAAGTGGTACCGCAACCTGGTGATCGCCCGCACCATCGCCGACACCCTGGAAGCAATCGACCCGCACTTTCCGGCGGCCGAGAAGGGACTGGACAAGATCACGGTGCCCGACTAACCCGGCCGAATCCTCGCCGGGAGTTCACGCTCCTCACCGGGCTTTTCCGCGCTCCTGACCGGGAGTTTCGCGCTCCTCACCGGGCTTTTCCGCGCCGATCATGCTCGTACGGACGTCAAGGGCCGCCTGATGACCTCCGATCGAGCATGATCGGCGCAAGGGCCGGCGCATCCGCCGGGCGCAACCGCCGGCGCGAACGATCGGCGCGACCGCTGGCGCGGCGGGGGTTACCGTGAGCGGCGTGGAATCGGACCGGGGACAAGCGCACCGGACTCCGGGGACTCGGGGAGTCGACCGGAGTCGGCTGTCGGAGGCCGAAGTGGCGGCCCTGGTACAGCGCGCAGTGGAGATCGACGCGCACCGAGGCAGCTCAGCCGACCTCGATCTGGCAGCCGTACGCCAGGTAGTCGCCGACGTCGGGGTCTCCGACGCGGCATTCGATCAAGCATTGACCGAGTGGCGGGCCGGGATTCTCGTGCCGCAGACGCCCGCGCGTGCCGCGGACCGGCAGCGGGCTGAGGCGCTGGCGGTCGCCGAACGGCTCGTGCCCCTTCCGCCCGCTGCAGTGAACGCTCGGCTGGACGCCCTTCTGCGCAAGCAGTGCTTCGATCGGATCCGTCGGGTCGGCGGGGATAGCGAGTACCTGCGGCGCCGGGGACTGATGGCCGATCTGCAACGCGGGCTCAACGTTCGTGGCCAGATGCGGCTGAAGGATGTCGCTCGGCTGCTGGTCACGGTCCAGCCCAGTGGCGAGGTCTGCACCCGGGTACGGATCACCGTGGACCTGCAGTCCTACCGGCTTGCCGCGGTGGCAGGCGCGACCGGCACGCCGCTGGCCGCCGGGTCGCTGGTCGCGCTCGGGGCGCTTCCCGGCCCGGAATGGCTGCTCCTCGCGCTGCCCGCGGGCCTGGTCGCCTCGGCCGGTGGCTGGGTCGGTGCCCGGTACGCAGTGCAGGCGCGGCGCGGTCGGGTGCAGGATGCCCTCGCCGCGGTTCTGGACGGGCTCGCCTGACAGAATGAGCCGCACCCACCCAAGAAGGAGCATTCCGACGTGTCCGAGCGCACCCTGGTACTGGTCAAGCCCGACGGCGTCCGCCGCGGCCTCGTCGGCGAGGTCATCGGCCGGCTGGAGCGCAAGGGCATGACCATTGCCGCGATGGAGCTGCGGACGCTTGCCCGGGATCTCGCCGAGGAACACTACGGCGAGCACCGCGAGAAGCCGTTCTTCGGTGAGCTGGTGGATTTCATCACCTCCGGTCCGCTCGTGGCACTGGTGGCCGAAGGACCGCGGGTGATCGAGGCCTGGCGGACGATGATGGGCGTCACGGACCCGGTGAAGGCGACACCCGGGTCGGTCCGCGGTGATCACGCGCTGGTCGTCACGGAGAACCTGGTGCACGGGTCGGACTCGGCGGAATCAGCCGCCCGAGAGATCGCTCTGTTCTTCCCCTCCTTGTAGCTCCGGACGCCCTTCGGCGTGTTGGGCTGCGTGACCGGCTGGTCCCACCTACGCTTCGAACACGGCGCATGCCGCGGCTGTGACGAGGGGCGGCAAGGTGGGCAGGGCAGGCAGGTGGCTCGGCAGAGACATCGCGGTTGATCTTGGTACCGCGAACACTCTGGTGTACGTGCGGGGCAAGGGCGTTGTCCTCAACGAGCCGTCGGTTGTCGCGATCAATGTGGACACCGGCGGCATGTTGGCCGTGGGCAGCGCCGCCAAGCGCATGATCGGGCGTACTCCGGCCAACGTGGTCGCCGTCCGGCCGTTGCGCGACGGGGTGATCGCCGATTTCGACATCACTGAGCGGATGCTGCGGTACTTCATCCAGCGCGTGCACCGCCGTCGGCACTTCTCCAAGCCGCGGGTAGTGGTATGCGTACCGTCCGGCATCACCAGCGTGGAGCGTCGGGCCGTGGTGGACGCCGGCATGCAGGCCGGCGCCACGAGGGTGTTCATCATCGACGAGCCGATGGCGGCGGCCATCGGTGCCAGCCTGCCGATCGAGCAACCCACCGGCAACATGATCGTCGACATCGGTGGCGGAACCACCGAAGTGGCGATCATCTCCCTCGGCGGTGTGGTGTCCAGCGTCTCCATCCGGACCGCCGGCGACGAGTTGGACCAGGCGATCATCTCCTACGTCAAGAAGCAGCACGGCCTCTCCCTCGGCGAGCGCACCGCGGAGGACGTCAAACTCGCGATCGGCTCCGCCTGGCCGGAGCCGGAGGAACAGTCGGCGGAGATCCGTGGTCGCGATCTGATGTCCGGGCTGCCCAGGACCTTGGTGATCTCCGCGACGGAGATCCGGCAAGCCATGGAGGAGCCCATCGGCACCATCGTTGACGCGATCAAGAACGCTCTCGATCGCTGCCCGCCGGAGCTCGCCGGCGACGTGGGGGAGCGCGGCATCGTGCTCTCCGGTGGTGGTTCCCTGCTGCGCGGCCTCGACGATCGGGTCCGCGCCGAGACCGGCGTACCGGTGCACTTGACCGACGCCCCGCTGCTGTCGGTGGCGATGGGGGCCGGTCGCTGTGTGGAGGAGTTCGAGGCGCTGCGGCCGGTGCTGCTCGCCGAAACGCGCGGCTAGTGATGCAGCGATTCCGCCAGACCCGTGCGCTGCTCGCCGGTCTCGTGGTGATTTCCTTTGTGCTGGTCACCCTCGATTACCGCAGCGGGCGCGGCTCGCCGTTGGATGGCGTACGGGCCGCCGTCGGCAGCGCGCTCGGGCCTATCGAAAGCGGTATCGCGACCGGCGTGCGCCCGGTGAGCCGCACGGTCTCCGGTGTCTTCCGCGGAGCCGACGCGAGTGCGCGAGCGGAGCGGCTCGCGAAGGAGAACACGCTGCTGCGCCAGCAGCTGGTGTTGGCGAAGCGGCCGCCCACCGCCGACCGGCTGAGCGCGCTGTTTGGGGTCGCCGGCGCCTCCCGGCTGAGTATTGTGCCGGCCCGCGTGGTGGCGCTCGGTGCCGGGCTGGGATTCACCTGGACCGTCACGATCGACGCAGGCAGCCGGGACGGGCTGCGTCCTGACCTTGCCGTCCTCACCGGAGCCGGCTTGGCCGGTCGGGTGAAGACCGTGACGGCGACCACTGCAACCGTGCTCCTGGTGAGCGATCCGGCGGCGAAAGTGGGGGTACGGGTCGCCGGCTCGGGCGAGATCGGTGTCCTCACCGGCCGAGGGACCGAGCCGATGATGCTGGAGATGCTCGGGGCCAACGCGCCCATTCGGGTCGGTCAGGCGGTGACCACCGTGGGTTCGCCGACGACCCAGCCGTACCCGGCCGGCGTTCCGGTGGGTCGGATCAGCCGGATCCTGCCGACCTCCGGAGTGACGGTCCGAGCGTTGCTGACGCCCTACGTCCGGTTCTCCGCCTTGGATCTGGTCGGCGTCGTGGTCGGCGCGCCGCGGGTCAAAGCCCGGCACGCGGTTGCCCCGGCGAAACCGGCGCCGGTGGTACCGCTGCCGCCGATGTCCCAACGCAGCCGGGGGCAGTAGATGTCGCCGCGCCGCGCAGTCGCCTTCGGCTGCCTGATCACCCTCGCCGTGCTTCTGCAGGTCACCGTGCTGACCCGACTTGCGCTGCCGGGCGGCGGGCCGGCGCTGGTGGTTCTGGTGGTCGGCGTCGTGGCGGTTCTGGACGGCCCCGCGGCCGGCATGCTGGTGGGCTTCGCCGGCGGGCTGCTTGCCGATCTCGCTCCGCCGTCGGAACATCGGCTCGGTCAGTCCATGCTGGTGCTGGTCTGTGTCGGCGAGTTCGTCGGGCTGCTGCATCGTCGGTCGGCCGGCATGATGCGATCCGCCGTCCTGGTCGGGGTGGCGACGTTGCTCGCCGGGCTGGGAGTCGCCGCCCTCGACCTGGTGCTCGGCTACGGCCCCGGGGGAATCGGGTCCGCACTGCGGATGATCGGCGCGACCACCGCGTACAACGTGGTGCTCGCGATACCGCTGCTCGCCGTCGGCGGTGGACAACGGCACCGCGCCGGCGCCCCGGGCCGAGCCGCCCGGTCGGTTCGGGTGTCCGGTACGGGCCGCCGGCGGGATGACCGAGTGGGAAGCTCAGCGGCGGCCGGAGGGCTGCGGTGAAACCTGCGAACCTCACGTCGGATTACCGCACCCGCTTCGGACTGCGGTTGGGCATCCTCCGCTTCGGTGTGATCGGGCTGCTGCTGGCGCTGCTCGGGCAGCTCTGGTACCTGCAAGTCGCCCGTGGCGAGAGCTACCAGCGTGCCGCCGTGCAGAACCACGTCCGGGACGTGGTGGTCCCCGCTGTCCGCGGCCGGATCCTCGACGCTGCCGGACGTCCGCTGGTCGACAACCGCACCGCGCTGCGGATCACGGTGGACCGGATCGCCTTGAGCCGGGAGCCCGATCGGGGTCGGACGGTACTGGCCCGACTCGCCCAGGTGCTGAAAGTGCCGGCAGCGGACCTGCGCCGTCAGATCACGCTGTGCGGGAAAGGAGTCCGCCCACCGTGCTGGAATGGCTCGCCCAACCAGCCCATCCCGGTGACGAAGAACGCCGATCCGGCGCTCCTGCTGGCGATCGAGGAACGCTCGGAGTCCTTCCCCGGGGTTGCCGCGGAAGTCGGCACGGAGCGGGCGTACCCCCGGCCGGCCGGTGCGCTGGCGGCCCACCTGCTGGGCTACGTCGCCGGGATCAGCGGGCCGGAATTGGACCGGCTCCCCGCTGACCAGCGAGTCATCCGCCGCAACGACGTCGTGGGCCGGGCCGGGCTGGAACTGAGCTACGACCGGGTACTGGCCGGCCGCAGCGGCGTCCGGCAGGTCGCGGTGGATGCTCGGGGGGCGGTCACCGCGACCGTGGGCGAGAACCCGCCGGTCCCTGGCGACGACCTGCTCACCAGTCTGGATGCCCGGGCCCAGAGCGTCCTGGAACATGCCCTCGGTAAAGGGATCGCCGGCGCCCGGGCGCATGGCGATCCGGCCAAGACCGCCGCCGGGGTGGTGCTGAACGTGCGTACCGGCCACGTCGTCGCGATGGCCAGCTACCCCGCGTACCGGCCGGAGGTCTTCACCGGTGGCGTCTCACCGGAGGATTACCGGGCGGTCACGGCCACCACGGCGGGGGTGCCGCTGCTGAATCGGGCCGTACAGGGGGAGTACTCGCCGGGCTCGGCGTTCAAGCCGATCTCCGTCTCCGGGGTGGTCAAGGAGGGTACAGCCAACTTCTCCGATATGTACTCCTGCCCCAGCGGCGTGCAGGTGGGCAATCGGGTGTTCCACAACTTCGAGGGCACGTCGCTGGGGCGCCTGAACCTGCATAAGGCCCTGGTGAAGTCCTGCGACACGGTCTTCTACCAGTTCGCCAACTCCGACTGGTACGCCGACGAGCGCCGGATCCGCCAGCGGCAGCAGCCGGTGGAGGCGGTGCAGCAGATGGCTCGGGCGTACGGCCTCGGGCGCGACACCGGCATCGACTTACCGGCCGAGAGCGCGGGCTTGATCGAGACCCGGGCATCCAAGCTGGCCCGCTGGAAGTCGTTCGTCCGGGACAACGCCTGCGCCGGGGCGAAGCGGCGTCCGAAGAGTGATCCGATTCACAAGCTGGACGCCGAGAACTGCACCGAGGGTTGGAAGTTCCGGGCTGGGGACCAGGCGAACTTCGACATCGGTCAGGGCACGGTGCTCGTCACCCCACTGCAGCTCGCCACTGCCTACGCCGCGCTGGTCAACGGCGGCCGGCTGATCTCACCGCGGATTGCCACCGCGGTCCGCGATCCCGCCGGCACGGTGGTACGTCGGATCGAGGCGCCGGTCCGGGGTCGGTTGCCGATCTCCGCCACACTGCGCAACAACATCGTGAGCGCGCTCTACGATGTGCCCCGAGCCGGTACTGCCGCGGGCGCCTTTGCCGGCTTCCCGTTGGACCGGGTACACGTCGGCGGCAAGACCGGAACTGCGCAGGCCGGCCTCAGCCCGCTGCACGACACTTCCTGGTTCGCCTCGTTCGCCGGGCCGCCGGGACAGCCGGCGCAGTTCGTCGCGGTGGTCACCGTGCCCAAGGGCGGTCAGGGCGCCCGAGCCGCGGCGCCGGCCGTGCGCGCGGTGTGGGAGGGCCTGTACGGAATCGGCCAACCGGCGGCCATACCCGGTCTGTTGAGCGGCGGCCAGCGGTGAGCACGCTTGCGGAGCGGTTGGTTCCGCTGGCCGGCCGGCCGTCGCTGCGGGAGCGGGTCCGGCATCGGGACACCCCGCTGGCCCGGGTGGACTGGGTGCTGCTCGCCGCCGCAATTACCCTGTGCGGGCTGGGTGCCGTGCTGGTCGCCTCCGCGACTCGCGGGGTGCCCGGAAGTCGGTCCTCGATCTCCTACCTGGAACGGGACCTGCTGAACGTCGGCATCGGGTTGCTTCTGGGTACCGCCGCCGCCCTGATCGGGGGCGCCCGGTTGCGCCGCTGGACCCCCGCGGTCTACGTCATAGCCTGCGGCGTGCTCGTCCTGGTACTCGGTCCGATGGGTGCCACGATCAACGGTTCGCACTCCTGGATCGTGGTCGGCGGCGGTTTTCAACTCCAGCCCGCCGAGATCGCCAAAGTCGCGCTGGTGCTGGGTTTCGCGCTGGTACTGGGGGAGTGGCGAGCGACGCCGGACGGACCCGGCACCGCCGAGGTGTTGCTGGTGCTCGGCCTGGCCGCGGTGCCGATCGGGCTGGTCCTTCTGCAACCGGACCTGGGCACCGTCCTGGTGCTGGCCTTCACCGTGATCGGCGTCTTGACGGTATCCGGCGCGCCGCGCCGGTGGGTGGTGCTGCTGTTGCTCGGGGGTGTACTCGCCGTTCTCGGCGTCGTCCACTTCCATCTGCTGAAGGACTACCAGGTCAAGCGGTTCACCGCCTTTGTCCACCCCGAGGCCGACCCCCGCGGTTTCGGCTACAACGCCACCCAGGCTCGGCTGACGGTGGCCTCCGGGGGCGTCTTCGGGACCGGGCTGTTCCACGGCAGCCAGACCTCCGGTCGGTTCGTACCGGAACAGCAGACCGACTTCATCTTCACCGTGGCCGGCGAGGAGTTGGGCTTCGTCGGCAGCGCGGTCATCCTCGGCCTGCTCGGCGTCGTCCTCTGGCGCGGGCTTCGGATCGCCGCTCGGGCCCCCGATCCGTACGGCGCCCTGGTCGCCGCGGGGGTGGTGTCCTGGTTCGCGTTCCAGGCCTTCCAGAACATCGGGATGACGGTCGGCATCATGCCGATCACCGGGCTGCCGCTGCCGTTCCTGTCCTACGGCGGGTCGGCGATGTTCGCGAACCTGGTCGCCGTCGGGCTGCTGGAGAACGTCGCGCTCTCCACGCCGAGGCGGTAGCCGCCCCGGGATCCCTCCGGCGCGGGCTAGTTGATCGGGCACCTCACGTCAGGCGTCGGGTAACCGGGTCCAGGTCCGACGCCTGAGCTGAGGTGCGCGATCGGCTAAGCCCTCAGGGCCCCTCAGACCGCCCCGATCACCTTCGTGGCATAGGCGTCGAGGGTTTCCTCCGGCGAGTCGTGCATGAGGTACACCGCGAACTGGTCGGCGCCGATCTCCCGCAGCTCGGCGAGCCGCTCCAGGTGGCGCTCCGGCGGGCCGAGCAGGCAGAACCGGTCGACGATGTCATCCGGTACGAAGTCCGTGGTCGGGTTGCCGGCCTGGCCGTGGTGGGAGTAGTCGTATCCCTCCCGGCCTTTGATGTAGTCGGTCAGGGCGCGGGGTATCGAGTCGGAGGACTCCCCGTACCGGGCCACCAGGTCGGCGACGTGGTTGCCCACCATGCCGCCGAACCACCGGGTCTGGTCCCGCATGTGCGGGTAGTCCTCGCCGACGTACGCCGGGGCCGCGACGCAGATGGTGACCTCCGACGGGTCGCGGCCGGCCCGTTCGGCGGCCGCCCGGACCGCGCCGATCGTCCAGCGGGCGATGTCCGGGTCGGCGACCTGCAGGATGAAGCCGTCGGCCTCCCGGCCGCACATCTCCAAAGCCTTCGGGCCGTAGCCGGCCATCCAGACCTCCAGCTTCCCGTCCCGTACCCACGGGATCCGGACCGGGGTGCCGCTGTAGTCCACCTCGCGACCCTCGGCGAGGTCGCGGATAGTCCGCATCGCCTGCGACAGGGTGGCCAGGGTCGAGGGCGTACGGCCGAGCACCCGCATCGCGGAGTCGCCGCGGCCGATGCCGCACACCGTCCGGTTGCCGAACATCTCGTTCAACGTGGCGAACAGCGACGCGGTCACCGACCAGTCCCGGGACAGCGGGTTGGTCACCATCGGCCCGACCACCACAGTGCGGGTGGCGGCCAGGATCTGGGAGTAGATAACGAACGGCTCCTGCCAGAGCACGGCCGAGTCGAAGGTCCAGACGTGGGAGAAGCCGTTCTCATCCGCCCGGGTGGCGAGTTCGATCAGCCGGCTCGCCGGCGGGTTCGGTTGCAGCACCAGGCCGATGTCCATTTCGGTCTCCCAGTTCTTGAGGGAAGGGCTAGCGCAAGTACTGGCTCGGCCCGCGGGGAAGGAACTGCCCCGCCCCGGTCGCCCCGGTCCACTCCCCGTCGTCGAGCACCACGCGCCCGCGGGAGAGCACGGTAACGGCCTGGCCGGTGACCTCTCGGCCCTCGTACGCCGAGTAGTCCACGTTCATATGGTGGGTCTCGACCGACAGCGTGTGCCGGGCCGTCGGGTCGTAGATCACGATGTCCGCGTCCGACCCGGGCGCGATCGTGCCTTTCCGCGGATAGAGCCCGAACATCCGCGCCGGTGTCGTGGAGTTCACCTCCACCCAGCGGGCCAGCGACAACTCACCGGCGACGACGCCGGAGTGCAGCAGGTCGATCCGGTGCTCTACTCCCGGCATCCCGTTCGGGATCTTGGAAAAGTCGCCGAGTCCCAGCTCTTTCTGCTCCTTGAAGCAGAACGGGCAGTGGTCGGTCGAGACGATCGACAGGTCGTTGGTCCGCAACCCGCGCCACAACTCTCGCTGGTGCTCGGCCGGCCGAATCGGGGGCGAGGCGACGTACTTCGCCCCCTCGAAACCGGGCTTCGCCATGTCGTCGTGGGACAGGTAGAGGTACTGCGGGCAGGTCTCGGCGAACACGTTCTGCCCGGTGTCCCGCGCCTCGGCCACCGCGGCCAGCGCCTGCATCGCGGAGAGGTGCACGATATACAGCGGCGCACCGGCCACCGACGCCAGCCGGATCGCCCGCGACGTCGCCTCCGCCTCCAGCGCGGGCGGCCGGGTCAGCCCGTGGTACTGCGGATCGGTCTGGCCCCGGCCCAGCGCCTGGGCGACGAGCACGTCGATCGCGATCCCGTTCTCCGCGTGCATCATGATCGTGGCGCCGTTGTCGGCGGCCCGCTGCATCGCTTGGAAGACCTCGGCGTCGGTGGCGTAGAAGATCCCGGGGTAGGCCATGAACATTTTGAAGCTGCCGACGCCCTCGCCGATCAGGACGTCCATTTCCTTGAGCGTGGCCTCGTTGACGTCCGACAGAATCATGTGGAAGCCGTAGTCGACGGTGGCCTTACCCTCCGCCTTGGCGTGCCAGGTGTCCAGCGCCTCGCGCAGCGACTGGCCCTTCTGCTGGACGGCGAAGTCGACCAGCGTCGTTGTCCCGCCCCAGGCCGCGGCCCGGGTACCGGTCTCGAAGTCGTCCACCGAGGCGGTGCCGCCGAAGGGCATGTCCAGGTGGGTGTGGACGTCGATGCCGCCCGGCAGGACGTACTTGCCGGTGGCGTCGAAGGAGCGGTCGACGCCGTCGACCAGTGTCTCGGTGAGGGCCGGGTCGAAAAGGGCGGCGATCTTCTCGCCGTCAATCAGGACGTCCGCCGGGCTGGCGCCGGTCGCCGTGACGACCGTGCCGCCCCGAATCAGGGTGCGCATGTCGTTCGCCCCTTACGGCGCGACGAGGGGGCCGTAAGTGTCCGGTCGGCGGTCCCGGTAGAACTGCCAGAGGTTGCGGACCTCTTCCAGCAGGTCCATGTCGAGGTCCCGGACCACGACCTCCTCATCGACATCCGACGCGGTGCCGCCCATGATCTCCCCGCGCGGGTTGGCGAAGTAGGATTGGCCGTAGAAGTCGTCGTCGCCGATCGGCTCGATGCCGACCCGGTTGATCGTGCCGACGTAGTACTCGTTCGCCACCGCCGCGGAGGTCTGCTCCAGCCGCCAGAGGTACTCCGACAAGCCGCGGGAGGTCGCCGACGGGTTGAACACGATCTTCGCGCCGGCGAGGCCGAGGGCGCGCCAGCCCTCGGGGAAGTGCCGCTCGTAGCAGATGTACACCCCGATCCGGCCGACCGCGGTGTCGAACACCGGGTATCCAAGGTTGCCGGGGCGGAAGTAGTACTTCTCCCAGAAGCCGGTGACGTGCGGAATGTGGTTCTTCCGGTGCTTGCCGAGGTACGTGCCGTCGGCGTCGATCACTGCCGCGGTGTTGTAGTAGACCCCCGGCTGCTCCTCCTCGTACACCGGCACGACGAGCACGATGCCATTTCGCCGGGCGACCTCCCTCATCTGCTGGACGGTCGGGCCGTCCGGCACCGCCTCGGTCCAGGAGTACCACTGCGGGTCCTGCACCTGGCAGAAGTACGGGCCGTAAAACAGCTCCTGCAGGCAGGCCACCTGCGCACCGCGAGAGGCGGCGTCCTCGATACCGGCGACGGCGTTCTTGATCATCGATTCCTTGTCACCGGTCCACTTGTGCTGGATCAGTGCAGCGCGTACCACGTTGCTCGAAGGGGGGGCCATCGGTTCCTCCTGGAATAGGGGTCAGCGGGTGGAGGGACAGCAGGCTAAACCCGCCGCCGTTTCGGATGCTCAGCCGGTCACGGCAGTGCGCTCGGCCTCCAGATCGATCACGCGTTGCCGGCTGCCGAGAGAGAGGGCGGTGTGGATCGCGAATGCGGCCACCAGACCCACCGCCCAGCCGTAGTTGTACAGCGGCTTGAGAAACGGAATCAGTCCGTCGGTGGGGAACGGTCCCTGACCCGGGTCGGAGTGCGCACCGCCGACGGCGAGCACGCCGCCCACCACCAGAGCGAGGATCGCGCGCCAGTTGTAACCATTGCGGTACCAGTAGTCGCTTCGCGGAAGATAGAGCGCTGCCAGGCGGAGTTTCGTCCGCCGGATGATCCAGTAGTCCGCGATGAGAACCCCCGCGATGGAGCCGAGCAGGCCGCCGTAGAAGCCGAGCCACACGAAGATGTAGACGTGCGGATTGGTGAGCAGCCGCCACGGCTGAATCAGAATGCCGATGACTCCGGTGATCAATCCACCAGTACGGAAGCTGATGAACCGCGGCGCCAGATTGGAGAAGTCGTAGGACGGACTCACCGTGTTCGCGGCGACATTGACCGACAGGGTGGCCACCACCACGGTGAACAAAGCAAAGGCGACGACGACGGGGTTGCTGAACTTGCCGGCCAGTTGAATCGGGTCCCAGATCGGCTTGCCGTAGATCTCCTGGGTGCCGGAGGTGATCAGCACCGACAGCAGGGCGAAGAACGTCATGGTGGTCGGCAGCCCGAGCACCTGGCCGACGATCTGCTGGCGCTGGCTGCGTCCGAAGCGGGTGAAGTCCGGCATGTTGAGTGACAGCGTCGACCAGAACGCGATCATCCCCATCAGCGAAGGGAAGAAGATCTTCCAGAAGTCCGCGCCCCAGCCGAGCTTGGACGGCTGGTGGAGCAGGGGGCCGAAGCCGTGCGCCTTGATCACGATGTAGACCAGCAGGATCACGGCGACCACCAGCACGAACGGCGCTGCCCAGTTCTCGAACCGGCGCAGCGTGTCCATGCCGCGCACGATGATCGCCATCTCGATAACCCAGAAGATGCCGAAGGAGAGCCATTGGGTCCAGGGGTAGCTGGCGACGGTGGCTGCGTCGCTCCAGTGCGAACCGAAGATTGCGCCGGCCAGAACGAAGATGCCTTCGCCGCCGATCCAGGTCTGAATGCCGAACCAACCGCACGCGATCAGCGCCCGCAGGACGGCCGCCACATTAGCGCCGCGAATACCGAACGACGCCCGAGCGAAGACCGGGAACGGAATCCCGTACTTCGTTCCGGAGTGGCTGTTGAGCAACATCGGCAGCAGCACGATGACGTTGCCCAGCGCAATAGTGAGGACGGCCTGCACCCAGTTCATCCCGATCGCAATGAGCCCGGAGGCGAGCAGGTAACTCGGAATGTTGTGCGACATCCCGATCCACAACGCGGAATAGTTGTAGGTCGTCCAGGTCCGCCGGTCCAGCGCCAGCGGGGCCAGGTCGCCGTTGGAGTACTTGCTGCCGGCGATGAGGTTCTCGTCGCTCAGCGCTACCCTGCCGTCCGGTAGTCGCTGCTCGCTGTTAATTGTGGACGCGATCGACATGTCACCTCTCCTGGCCGGGCGAACGAGCCCTGCGGCTCGAGTGGGACGACAGTGTCTCGCCGCCGTATTTCGGCGCGGTAGCGAGACATTAACGCGAGGTCAACTGCCCGTACAGGGCACTTCGGTCGTCGATCATGGGAGAACAGCGGTCCTGGGGTCAGCGATGACCACCAAGCGAGCATGATCGGCGCAGGTGCCGGCTTGGCGGCAAACTGCCCTGCGCCGCGTCCGGCCTCCGCTCTGAAGGCGCGGCTACCCTGAATCCGATGTCTCTTTCACTGGCGGGTGGACCTCCCGTGCCGAACCTCTTCCCCCGGTTGGAAGCACTGCTCCCGCGGGTCGGCAAGCCCATCCAGTACGTCGGCGGCGAGCTCAACGCGCAACTCAAGGATTGGGACGCGCCCGCCGGCCGCACCATGGTCCGTTGGTGCCTGCTCTATCCCGACGCGTACGAGGTGGGGCTACCCAACCAGGGCGTGCAGATCCTGTACGAGGTGCTGAACGAGACCCCGGACACGCTCGCTGAGCGGGCGTACTCGGTGTGGCCGGACCTGGAAGCCCTGCTGCGCGAGCACGGCGTACCGGCGTTCACGGTGGACGCGCATCGTCCGATCCGGGCCTTCGACGTCCTCGGGGTGTCCTTCTCTACTGAGTTGGGCTACACCAACTTCCTCAACGCCCTCGACCTCGCCGACATCCCGCTGGAGAGTCGGGACCGGACCGGCGAGGACCCGCTGGTGATCGCCGGTGGCCACGCCGCGTTCAACCCGGAGCCGGTCGCCGACTTCCTGGACGCCGCGGTCCTGGGGGACGGCGAGCAGGCCGTACTGGCGATCACCGAGGTGCTGCGGGAGTGGACAGCGGAGGGCCGCCCGGGCGGCCGGGACGAGGCGCTAGCGCGGCTGGCGGCCTCGGGCGCGGTGTACGTACCCCGTTTTTACGACGTGCAGTACCTCCCCGACGGCCGGATCCAGCGGGTGGTGCCCAACCGGCCCGGGGTGCCGTACCGGGTCGTCAAGCACACCCTGATGGACTTGGACGCGTGGCCCTACCCGAAGCAGCCGCTGGTGCCGCTCGCCGAGACCGTGCACGAGCGGTTCAGCGTGGAGATCTTCCGCGGCTGCACCCGAGGCTGCCGGTTCTGCCAGGCCGGCATGATCACCCGACCGGTCCGGGAGCGCAGCGTCACCACGGTCGGCGAGATGGTGGCCGCCGGGGTGGCCGCGAGCGGCTTCAGCGAGGTCGGGCTGCTCTCGCTGTCCAGTGCGGACCATTCGGAGATCGGCGTCATCGCCAAGGGCCTCGCCGACCGGTACGAGGGCACGAACACCTCGCTGTCGCTGCCGAGTACCCGGGTGGACGCTTTCAACGTCGACCTCGCGAACGAGCTGTCCCGCAACGGCCGCCGGTCCGGGCTCACGTTCGCCCCCGAGGGCGGCTCGGAGCGGATCCGCCGGGTGATCAACAAGATGGTCACCGAGGAGGATCTGATCCGGACGGTGACCACGGCGTACGCCGGGGGCTGGCGGCAGGTGAAGCTCTACTTCATGTGCGGCCTCCCGACCGAGACCGACGACGATGTCCTGCAGATCGCCGACCTCGCCCAGAAGGTGATCAGAACCGGCCGGCAGGTGACCGGCCGCAGCGATATCCGTTGCACGGTGTCGATCGGCGGTTTCGTACCCAAGCCGCACACGCCCTTCCAGTGGGCCGCGCAGCTCGACGCCGAGACCACCGACGCCCGGCTGCGGCTGCTGCGGGATGCGATCGGCGCCGACCGGAGCATGCGTAAGGCGATCGGGTACCGCTACCACGACGGCAAGCCGGGGATCATCGAAGGTCTGCTCTCCCGCGGCGACAGGCGGGTTGGTGCGGTGATCCGCCGGGTCTGGGCGGCCGGCGGGCGCTTCGACGGTTGGAGCGAGTACTTCTCCTACGACCGCTGGGCGGCAGCCTGCGAGGCGGAGTTCACCGGCACGCCGGTGAACCTGGACTGGTACACCACGCGGGAGCGGGAGCTGGCCGAGGTGCTGCCCTGGGATCACCTGGATTCCGGGCTGGACAAGGAATGGCTCTGGCGGGACTGGGAGTCCTCGATAGCCGGCGGCGAGGTCGAGGATTGTCGCTGGGAGCCGTGCTACGACTGCGGGGTCTGCCCGGGGATGGACACCCAGATCCAGATCGGGCCGACCGGGCGCACTCTGCTGCCGCTCACAGCGGTGTGACGGCCCGGGGGGTCTGATGTCCCGCACGCCCGACGGCCCGCCACCGCCGGCGGCGGTGCAGAAATTGCGAATCCGTTTCGCCAAGCGCGGCCGGCTCCGGTTCACCAGCCACCGGGACTTCCAGCGGGCCTTCGAGCGCGCACTGCGCCGGGCGGGCGTACCGATGGCGTACTCCGCGGGCTTCAGCCCGCACCCCAAGATTTCCTACGTCGGGGCGGCGCCGACCGGAACCGCGAGCGAGGCGGAGTACCTGGAGATCGCGGTCACCGCGGAGCTCCACCCCGGGTCGGTGCAGGTCGCGCTGGACGAGGCGCTGCCGCCCGGGTTGGACGTACTGGAAGTGGTCGAGGGCCGGAGTGGGTCGTTGCCGGAACGGATCGAGGCATCCGTCTGGCACGTGCGGCTGCCGGGGCTGTCGGCCGGACGGGTCGGTTCGGCCGTGCGGGTGTTCCTGGCGTCGGACGACGTCCCGGTGGAACGGGTCGTGAAGGACGGTCGCCGCCGGCTGAACGCTCGGGCCGCCGTCCTGCGCGCCGAGGTGTCCGGAGATGACGACTGTGCGATACTGACCATGGTCGTTCGGCATCTCGTACCTGCCGTGCGACCCGACGATGTTCTGGTCGGGCTCCGTCAAGTGGCCGATCTCGCGCCGCCCGTCCCGCCCTCGGTGACGCGGCTGGCGCAGGGGTTGCTCGATGAAGGTCTACCCGCCGACCGGCTCGCCGATCCGCTCGCGCCCGACCGCAGTAGCGCCGCGGGAAGCGCCCCGACTGCCGACGGGACGCCGGGGACGAGGCCGGACCTGGTGGGCGTACCCGACGTCGTCGGCGTGTCGACCGCGACCCGCGGCTGACCCGCAGCCCACGACTTTGGACGGTCCTCGCGGATCGCCGACACGATCAGCTCCTGCGCGGCCGCGTGGTTCACGCGCCCGGGAGCGCGGACAGGAGAGCATCTGATGCTCCAAGACGAGCCTGACACTTCCACTCCGGACACCCCCACCCCGGACACGCCGACTGCAACCCCCGCCCGACCACGGCGCCGTGGCCGCGCGGCCGTCCGCGAACCCGGACCTCCGGTACCGATCACCGAACCGCCCCCGTCGCCCGAGGAGGCCACCTCGCCAGCGGATGACCGAGGCCCTACCCCGCCCGAACCGGTTGCTGCCGAAGCTGCGGAGCTAGAGCCGGCAAAGGACGTAGAGCCGGCAAAGGACGTGCAGCCGGCAAAGAAGGCCCCCCGCCGCCGGCGCGCTGCCAAGGCTGCGCCCATCGCAGAGGCGGAAGTGCCCGTCGACCCTGAGGACTCCGCCGCCGACCAGACCGCCGCCGTCGATCCCGAAGCCGACGGGGAAGCCGTATTAGAGCCCGAAGTCGAAGCCGAGCCATCCAGCACCAGCGCCGGCCTGGCCTTTCAATCGCCAACCTTCGTGGCGCCTGCCTTTGTCGCTCCGCAGCCGCCGCCCGCCGAGACCGACGAGGCGACACCCGCGCCGGTCCCGGACGATGAGGACCAGAGCGAGGACGGCGACGCGGATGGGGAACCGGCGGGCACCCGCCGGCGGCGGCGCGGGCGGCGCGGGCGTGGCCGAGCCCGAACCGATGAGGGCGACGGCGACTCGGTCGCCGACGGCGAGGACAACGGTGCAGGTGTCCCGGCCGGGGCCAACAGCTCCGCGACCGACCAGCCGCCGCCTGATCCCGAGAAGACGTCGCCGGAACTGACTGCCGCTGAGGCGGAGGAAGTCGCTGCCGGGGTGCGGCGGCGGCGGCGACGCCGTCGGCGGGCCGGCGGCGACGGTGATGATCCGGCGAAAGGCGAGGCCGGTACGGATCCGGACGACGTGGTGCCGACCGTGGTCCACGTACGGGCTCCTCGGCAGGCCGCCAAGCGCGGCCGGGATGACGACGGCGTTCAGGGCGTCAAGGGTTCGACCCGGTTGGAGGCCAAGCGTCAGCGCCGTCGCGACGGGCGGGACAGCGGCCGGAAGCGCCCGTCGATCATCAGCGAATCGGAATTCCTGGCTCGCCGGGAAGCCGTCGAGCGGGTGATGGTGGTCCGGGAGAGCGTCGACCGTACCCAGATCGCGGTAATGGAGGACGGCGTCCTCGTCGAGCACTACGTCACCAAGGCGAGCGCCTCCTCCTACGTCGGCAACGTCTACCTCGGCCGGGTGCAGAACGTGTTGCCGTCCATGGAGGCCGCGTTCGTCGACATCGGCAAGGGGCGCAACGCCGTGCTCTACGCCGGCGAAGTGAACTACGACGCCAGCCAGTTCGAAGGCAAGCCGCACCGCATCGAGCAGGCCCTGAAGTCCGGCGACAAGGTGCTCGTACAGGTCAGCAAGGATCCGATCGGCACCAAGGGCTCGCGGCTGACCAGCCAGATCAGCCTGCCCGGCCGGTACGTCGTCTACGTACCGGAGGGGGAACGTACCGGGATCAGCCGCAAGCTGCCCGATACCGAGCGGGCCCGCCTGAAGTCGATCCTCAAGCGGGTGGCCCCGGAAGGTGCCGGCCTCATCGTGCGCACCGCCGCCGAAGGCGCCAGCGAGGAGGAACTGGCTCGGGACATGGCCCGGCTGGTGGCCCAGTGGGACGTCATCGGAAAGAAGGCGGCCAGCGCCAGCCCGCCGACGTTGCTGCACGCCGAGCCCGACCTGGTGATCCGGGTCATCCGCGACGTCTTCAACGAGGACTTCGCCAAGATGATCGTGCAGGGTGACGAGGAATGGGAGATGATCGAGGCCTACGTCGAGCATGTAGCCCCGGATCTGGCGGAGCGCCTGGCACGCTGGACCGAGGACGACGACGTCTTCGCCGAGTACCGGGTGGACGAGCAGCTCGCCAAGGCGCTGGACCGCAAGGTGTGGCTGCCCAGTGGCGGGTACCTGATCTTCGACCGTACCGAGGCTATGGTCGTCGTCGACGTGAACACCGGGCGCTTCACCGGCAAGGGCGGCAACCTCGAGGAGACGGTCACCCGGAACAACCTGGAGGCAGCCGAGGAACTGGCGCGCCAGCTCCGGCTGCGCGACCTCGGCGGAATGATCGTCGTCGACTTCATCGACATGGTGCTGGAGAGCAACCGCGATCTGGTGCTGCGCCGGCTGATGGAGTGCCTGGGCCGGGACCGTACGAAGCACCAGGTCGCCGAGGTGACCTCCCTCGGACTGGTACAGATGACCCGCAAGCGGGTCGGCCAGGGCCTGCAGGACGTCTTCGCGCAGGTCTGTCCGGAGTGCAACGGACGAGGCATCAAAGAGATCATCGATCCCTTCCAGCCGGCCGAACGGTCCAGCCGGGCACTGCCGGTGATCCCAAAGCCCACCCCGCCCCGGCATCGACCCGAGCCACCCGAGTCCGCCGAGGACTCGGAGCACGCTGAGGATCCAGCGGACACCGAGCACGCCGAGGTCACGGACGACGTGGCCGCGAAAGCCCACGAGGCGGAACCCGGCGACGAGGCCGGCAGCGGGATCCTCACGAGTACCGATGCGCTCGGGTAACATCGAGGTCGGCGCCTGCGCGCCTCAGTCCCGCATGCCCGCCGGCATGCGCAGCCGTAGAACGGTAGGAGTTTCTCGTGTACGCCATCGTCCGTAGCGGCGGCAAGCAACATCGGGTCGCCGTCGGCGATGTGATCACTGTCGATCGGTTGGTCGCGCCGCCCGGTGACACCGTGTTGCTGCCCGCGGTCCTGCACGTCGACGGCCAAGCCGTCACCAGCGCACCCGACGCGCTGTCCCGGGTACGGGTGAGCGCCGAAGTGGTCGGTGCGGCGAAGGGCCCGAAGATCGACATCCTCAGGTACAAGAACAAGACCGGCTACCGACGTCGGCAAGGGCACCGGGCGAAACTCACGACCCTGCGCGTGACCGGCATCGACAGCGGCGCGGTCGCCGAGACGGACGCCCAGCCCAGCCAGCCCGGCCAGGAGAGATAGGACGATATGGCTCACAAGAAAGGCGCCTCCAGCAGCCGCAACGGCCGCGACTCGAACGCCCAGCGACTGGGCGTGAAGCGGTACGGCGGGCAGTTGGTCAACGCTGGGGAGATCCTGGTTCGCCAGCGCGGTACGCACTTCCACCCCGGCTCGCTGGTCGGACGCGGTGGTGACGACACGCTGTTCGCGCTCGCCGCCGGCGCGGTCGAGTTCGGCACCAAGCGCGGCCGCCGGGTGATCAACATCGTCCCGGCCGGCGCCCCGGCCGAACCCGCGAGCGTATCCGCCTGATCCCAGCTTCGGACGAGGGCGGACTCCCGGCGGGGTCCGCCCTCGTGTCATTCCTCGATATCCGACCTGCCTCGATGTCCGACCTGCTAGCAGCCTGAAGGAGGAAGCGCCGTGGCGTCGTTCGTCGATCGTGCGGTGCTGCACGCCACGGCGGGTGACGGCGGCCACGGCTGCGCGTCGGTACACCGGGAGAAGTTCAAGCCGCTCGGCGGTCCCGACGGGGGCAACGGTGGGCGCGGCGGCAGTGTCATCCTCGCGGTCGACTCCTCGACCACGACTTTGCTGGACGTGCAGCGTCATCCGCACCGCAAGGCCAACTCCGGCAAGCCGGGCCAAGGCAACTTCCGCAACGGTGCCGACGGTGCGGACATCGTGGTGGCCGTTCCGGAAGGGACCATGGTCCGGACCGTGGACGGCGCGCCGGTCACCGACCTGATCGGTACCGGCACTCGGTACGTGGTGGCCGCCGGCGGTCGGGGCGGATTAGGTAACGCGGCGTTGGCCTCACCGCGCCGAAAGGCACCCGGGTTCGCGCTGCTCGGCGAACCGGGCGACAGTGCCGACCTCGTCCTGGAACTAAAGACCGTGGCCGACGTCGCTCTGGTCGGCTTCCCCAACGCGGGCAAGTCCTCGCTGGTCTCCGCGCTCTCCGCCGCTCGCCCCAAGATCGCCGACTACCCGTTCACCACGCTGGTGCCGAACCTCGGCGTGGTCACCGCCGGCGAGACGGTGTTCACCGTCGCCGACGTCCCCGGCCTGATCCCCGGCGCGAGCGCCGGCAAGGGGCTGGGGCTGGAGTTCCTGCGGCACGTCGAGCGCTGTGAGGTGCTGGTCCACGTGCTCGACTGCGCCACCGAAGAACCCGACCGCGACCCGTTGAGTGACATCGCCACCATCGAAGCGGAACTCGCCGCGTACGGCGGACTCGACGGCCGGCCGCGCCTGGTACTGCTCAACAAACTCGACGTACCGGCCGCTCGGGAACTCGCCGACATTGTCACGCCGATGCTCCTCGAGCACGGTTACGCGGTGTGGAGCGGCAGTGCGGCGACGCACGAGGGGCTGCGCGAACTCGGGTTCGCGATGGCCGCCGCGGTGGATGCCGCGCGGGCCGCCCGGCCGCACCGGGAGCCGGAGCGAATCGTGCTCCGGCCCAAAGCCGTGGACGACGCGGGCTTCACCGTGGAGAAGACGGCGGAGGCGTACGTCATCGCCGGTGACAAGCCGCAGCGGTGGGTACGCCAGACCGACTTCAGCAACGACGAGGCGGTCGGCTACCTCGCGGACCGGCTTGCCCGCCTCGGCGTGGAACAGGCGCTGGCAGACGCGGGCGCGGAGCCGGGGGACACGATCGCGATCGACGAGGTGACCTTCGACTGGGAGCCGACCCTGCTCGCCGGCGCCGAGCACGTTCTCGGCCGGCGCGGTCGCGACCTTCGCCTCGACGGGCGATGAGGCGTCGGGTCGATGAGGCGTCGGGTCGATGAGGGAAGCCCTCGGTACCGCCGGCAGGATCGTCGTCAAGGTGGGGTCCTCCTCGCTGACCCGCCGCGCCGGCGGCCTGGACCCTGAGCGGGTCGATGCCCTGGTCGACGCGCTGGTGGGTCGGGGGGGATCCGTCGTGCTGGTCTCCTCGGGGGCGATCGCCGCGGGGTTGGAGCCGCTGGGATTGACCCGCCGGCCGCGGGATCTCGCCACCCTGCAGGCGGCGGCAAGCGTGGGGCAGAGCCTGCTGGTCGAGCGGTACGCGGTGTCCTTCAGCCGGCACGAACGCCGAGTAGGGCAGGTACTGCTCACCGCCGACGACGTGATCCGCCGGGCGCACTATCGCAACGCCCGGCGCACCCTGGAGCGGTTGCTGGACCTCGGCGTGGTGCCGATCGTCAACGAGAACGACACCGTAGCCACCGAGGAGATTCGCTTCGGTGACAACGACCGGCTGGCGGCGCTGGTGGCGCACCTCATTCGGGCCGAGGCGTTGGTCCTGCTCTCCGACGTGCGTGGCGTGCACGACGACGATCCTCGGCGACCCGGAGCGCGGCTGATTCCCGAGGTGCGGACCCGCGCGGATCTCGACGGTGTGACCGTCGGACGGCGCGGCTCCGGGCTCGGTACCGGCGGCATGGCAACGAAGCTGGAAGCCGCCCGGCTTGCCACCGAGGCCGGGGTTCCGGTGGTAGTCGCCCACGCTCAGGACGTGGCCGCGGCACTCTCCGGGGAGGACGTGGGTACGTACTTCCACCCGACCGGGGCCCGGATGCCGGCTCGACTGCTGTGGCTCGCGCATGCCGCCGCTCCCCGAGGTTGCCTCGTACTCGACGCCGGGGCGGTGACCGCCGTCGTCGATCGGCGGCTGTCGTTGTTGCCGGCCGGCATCGTCGCCGTCGAGGGCAGCTTCGTCGCGGGGGACCCGGTCGACCTCGCCGGGGAGGACGGGAGGGTGGTCGCACGGGGGCTGGTCGAGTACGACGCCAACGAGTTGCCCCCGTTGCTGGGACGCTCCACCCGGGCGTTGGCTGCCGAACTGGGACCGGCGTACTCCCGCGAGGTCATCCACCGCGACGACCTCGTCGTGCTCCGGATCTCGGCCGGTTAACAACAGCTGTCGGGTGTCGCCAGGCCACAAGCTGGGGGAACTCAGCGGTGCCTGAGTACCGCCAATCTTCCCCAGCTTGCGGTCCTGCGCGTGGCACGCCGCGCTCGCGCTATGCCGGCCGGCCATGGCACGCTGCTGGGCATGACGAACGACGTACTGGACACAGCTCGGCGGGCCCGCGAAGCAGCCGTTGAGCTCGGCTTGCTGAACCGCGCGGCCAAGGACGCTGCCTTGCTCGCCATGGCCGATGCCCTGGAGCAGCGCTGTTCCGAGGTACTGGTGGCCAACGCTACCGATGTCGACCGCGGACGCGCTGAGGGAATGACCGAGGCGCTGGTGGACCGGCTGAGTCTCACCGGGGATCGGGTGACCGCGATGGCCGACGGCCTGCGCCAGGTCGCCGCGCTGCCCGACCCGGTCGGCGAGGTAGTCCGTGGCTCCACGCTGGCCAACGGTCTGGAGATGCGCCAGATCCGGGTACCGATGGGCGTGATCGGAATGATCTACGAGGCCCGGCCGAACGTCACGGTGGACGCCGCCGGGCTCGCGGTCAAGAGCGGCAACGCGGTGCTGCTTCGGGGGTCGGCCTCGGCCCGTACCTCCAACATCCGCCTGGTGAACATTCTCGCGCTCGCGGGTACGGCTACCGGACTGCCGCCGCACGCAATCCAGTTGGTTCCCGGTACGGACCACGACTCGGTGAAGCAGCTGATGCGGGCTCGCGGGCTGGTCGACGTCCTCATCCCGCGGGGCGGCGCCGGGCTGATCCGCTCGGTGGTGGAGGAGTCGACGGTGCCGGTGATCGAGACCGGGG
>JBDUDX010000004.1:0-10296 GCA_040002735.1 Frankiaceae bacterium
GTAGCCCGGCGGAATGTCCAGCTCCCGCGAGATGTTCCCCTGTCGGCCCACCTGGGTCTGACACACTGGGTTCGGCACCGGTTCACGCCTTGACGTAATCAGAAGGGCGACCCGGCGGCCGACGAGCCCGAACAGGAGAAGCACGTGAAATCTGACATCCATCCGGCGTACAACGAGACGCAGGTCACCTGTAGCTGCGGCAACAGCTTCACCACCCGCAGCACGGCGAAGACCGGCAGCATCTCAGCGGACGTCTGCTCCGCCTGCCACCCGTTCTACACCGGCAAGCAGAAGATCCTGGACATCGGCGGTCGCATCGACAAGTTCGAGAAGCGGTACGGCAAGAAGGCTTAGCTTTCCCTCGGCGCCGGCGCGGGCGTTCCAGCCCGCGACCGGCGCCGTCTGCTGTGTCTCGGCAACGAAGTCTCGGTAACCCCGGAAGGTCCCATGCTCCCCCCGATGGACGAACTGCTCACCGAGCATGCCGACATCGAGCGGCAGTTGTCGGATCCGGCGATCCACTCCGACCAGCAGCTGGCGACCGCGCTGGGTCGTCGGTACGCCCAACTGAGCCCCATCGTCACAGCGGCACGCGACCACGAACGGGTCACCGCCGACCTGGCGGCGGCCCGCGAACTCGCGGCCACTGGAGACGAGGAATTCCGCACCGAGGCGATCGCCCTGGAAGCCGAGCTCACCGACGTCGAGGAAGAAATCCGTCGCCTGCTGCTCCCGAAGGATCCCTTCGACGACAAGGACGTGATCCTGGAGGTCAAGGCGGGGGAGGGCGGGGAGGAGTCGGCGCTGTTCGCCGGCGATCTGCTGCGGATGTACCTGCGTTACGCCGAGCGTCAGGGCTGGAAGACCGAGATCCTGGATTCCGTTGAGTCCGACCTCGGCGGGTACAAAGACGTCAGCGTGGCCGTGAAGGGCCGTCGCGGCGGGGTTTGGCCGAGACTGAAATTCGAGGGCGGGGTACACCGGGTGCAGCGGGTACCGGTGACGGAGTCGCAAGGCCGGATCCACACCAGCGCTGCCGGAGTCTTCGTCTTTCCGGAGGCCGCCGAGGTGGAGGTCTTCATCGACCCCAATGACTTGCGCGTCGACGTCTACCGTTCCTCCGGCCCTGGTGGGCAGAGCGTGAACACCACCGACTCGGCAGTGCGGATCACCCACGTACCGACGGGGGTGGTCGCGTCCTGTCAGAACGAGAAGAGCCAGCTGCAGAATAAGGAGCAGGCAATGCGCATCCTCCGTGCCCGGCTCCTCGCGCTGGCCCAGGAGGAACAGGCGGCCCAGGAGTCCGCGGCCCGGGCCGGCCAGGTGCGCACCGTGGACCGCAGCGAGCGGGTACGCACGTACAACTATCCGGAGAATCGGGTCGCGGACCATCGGGTCGGCTATAAGGCGCACAATCTCGACGCGGTGCTCGACGGTGACCTCGACGCCCTCGTGCAGGCACTCTCCGACGGCGAAGCCGCCGACCAACTCAACTCGGCGCACGTGTGAGCTCGCTGTCGGTGCTGATCGGAGCGGCGGCCGTGCGCTTGAGCGCCGCCGGTGTGCCCTCGCCGCGGCATGACGCCGAAGCCCTCGCCGGTCACGTCTTGGGAGTTCGTCGAGGTCAGTTGCCGGCCTTGGCAAATCTGACCAGCCGGCAGGCGGTCGCCTACGACAAGCTGGTCACCCGCCGCGCCGACCGGGAACCGTTGCAGCACCTCACCGGCCGCGTCGGTTTCCGCCGCCTCGACCTCGCTGTCGGTCCTGGTGTGTTCATTCCCCGGCCCGAAACCGAGGTAGTGGTCGAGTGGTGCCTGGGGGGGTTGCCACCCGGGGGTACTGCAGTTGACCTGTGTGCCGGGTCGGGGGCGATCGCGCTCGCCTTGGCCGGGGAGGGTGCAGGTGCCATGGTCTTTGCCGTGGAGAAGGATCCTACGGCGTACCGGTGGCTGCAGCGCAACGCCGTCGGCAGCGGTGTGCACTGCCTGCCGGTGGATATCGCCGAAATCCCCAGCGTCGTGCCGCATCTTCTCGGCGCGGTGGACGTGGTGGTGAGCAATCCGCCGTACATCCCGCTGGGCAGCCAGCCGTTGGAGCCGGAGGTGGCCCGATACGACCCGGCGGTAGCCCTGTGGGGTGGCCGGGATGGGCTTGATGTGGTGCGTACGGTGCAGCGGGTGGCCCGTCAGTTGCTGGCGTGCGGCGGTCGGCTGGCCATCGAGCACGCCGACAGCCAAGGCGCCGCCGTGCCTGCCCTGCTCGCCGATGCCGGCGGTTGGACGGACGTCGCCGACCACCGCGACCTCACCGGACGAGACCGGTTCGCCACCGCGGTATGGGCCGGTTAGGAGCTCCGATGGCTCGAATCTATGACTGTGCGGCTCCGGACGAGCGCGCCGACGGCTTGCGAGAGGCGGCGGATGCCCTGCGGCATGGGCTGCTCGTCGTGCTGCCCACGGACACCGTGTACGGATTGGCGGCCGACGCCTTCACGCCGACCGCGGTGGACGCTCTGCTGGCGGCCAAGCGTCGCGGCCGGGAAATGCCGGTACCGGTTCTGGTGGACTCGCGTCGAATGCTCGAGGGCGTCGTCGCTTCGCTGCCGGGCACCGGCCGGGACTTGGCCGACGCGTTCTGGCCCGGGGCCCTCACCTTGGTGGTCCGCCACACCGCCGCGCTGGCCTGGGATCTCGGAGATAGCCGCGGCACGGTGGCAGTCCGCATGCCCCTGCATCCGGTGGCCCTGGACCTCATCGGGGCGACCGGTCCGCTGGCGGTCTCCAGCGCCAACCGGAGCGGCCTCCCCCCCGCGGTCACCGCGGTGCAGGCCCACGATGCCCTGGGGGATGATGTGAATGTCTATCTGGATGCCGGCCCGTGCGCTGCACCGGTGCCTTCCACCGTCGTCGACCTGACCGCGGAGGTGCCCACGGTCTTGCGCACCGGCGCGATCGGGGTGGAGGCACTGCGCGAGGTGTGCCCGGAGGTGATGATCCGGTGACTACGGCCACCTTTACGGTGCTCTGCATCTGCACCGGCAACATCTGCCGATCGCCACTCGTCGAGCGCCTCTTCGCCGCCGGCCTGCAGGATCGACTCGGCGCGGCAGCCGGCGACGTGGTGGTGCGCAGCGCCGGAACCTGGGGGCTGGAGGGGTCGGAAATGGAACCGTTCGCCGCCACCGCGTTGCGGGCCCTCGGCGGAGACGACGGCGGCTTCCGGGCTCGTGAACTTGCGGCCGAGATGGTGTCCGAGGCCGACCTGGTGCTGTGCGCGACCCGGGATCATCGGGCCGCGGCGGTAGGAATGGTGCCCCGGGCTGCCGCCCGAACGTTCACCGTCCGTGAGTTCGACCGACTCTGCTCGATGGTGGACGATGCCGACCTGCCCGCCGGTCCGCTGCCGGAGCGAGCCGCGGCGCTGGTCCGGGCGGCCGCCAGCCGCCGTGGACTGGTCCCTCCGGAGTATCCGGGTGACGATGACCTACCCGATCCGATCGGCGCTCCGGCTTCGATTTTCAGTACCTCCGCGCAGCGGATCGCGACCGCGCTGCGGCGCCCCCTGAACCTCCTGGCCGGTCCGCCGTCCTCTCCCGGGCGCGGGTCGGAAGGGCCGTCGGCGGGGGGAAGCAACTAGGCTGTCCAGGTTGGCCGACCGGAAGGGCGCGCAATGAGCCAGACGGAGTTCTGGGGTCCCGATTTCGGTGCCCTCCAGCAGGAAGACCCGGAGATCGCCAGCGTCGTCATCGGTGAGTTGGACCGGCTGCGCCGCGGTCTGCAATTAATCGCGAGTGAGAACTTCACCTCCCCCGCCGTACTCGCGGCCTTGGGCAGCACCTTGTCGAACAAGTATGCCGAGGGCTATCCCGGCCGCCGCTACTACGGCGGCTGTGAAGAGGTCGACAAGGCCGAGGTGATCGGCATTGCGCGAGCCAAGGCGCTGTTCGAGTGTGAGCACGCCAACCTGCAGCCGCACTCCGGCGCCAGCGCCAACCTGGCGGCCTACGCAGCCGTGTGCATGCCCGGTGACACCGTGCTCGCGATGTCGCTCCCGCACGGGGGGCATCTCACCCACGGCAGCAAGGTGAACTTCTCCGGCAAGTGGTTCTCCGTCGTCCCCTACGGCGTCCGCCAGGACACCGAACTGATCGACTACGACGAGGTCCGTGACCTGGCTCGGGCGCACCGCCCCAAGATGATCATCTGCGGGGCCACGGCGTATCCACGACTGATCGACTTTGCGGCGTTCCGGTCCATCGCCGACGAGGTCGGTGCCGTGCTGATGGTCGACGCCGCGCACTTCATCGGTCTGGTGGCCGGCAAGGCCATCCCGAGTCCGGTGCCCTACGCCGACATCGTCACCTTCACGACCCACAAGGTGCTCCGCGGGCCCCGTGGCGGCATGATCGTGTGCACCTCCGAATGGGCGCAGAAGATCGACAAGGCGGTGTTCCCCTTCGCACAGGGCGGACCCCTGATGCATGCGGTGGCGGCCAAGGCGGTGGCACTGAAGGAGGCGCAGCAACCGGCGTACCAGGACTACGCGCGTCAGGTGATCGCCAACTGTCAGGCGCTGGCCGACGGACTGGCCGCCGAGGGTCTGCGTCCGGTCGCCGGCGGAACCGACACCCACCTCGCCCTCATCGACCTGCGCGAGGCGGGGGTCACCGGCAAGGATGCCGAGGCGCGCTGCGAGGCAGCGAACGTGATTCTCAACAAGAACGCCATTCCGTACGATCCGCAGCCGCCGATGACCGCGTCCGGCATCCGGGTCGGTACCCCGTCGGTGACGACGCAGGGCATGACCGAGGGTGACATGAAGGACGTCGCCGCGCTGATCGGCCGAGCCGTCCGGGACGCTGATTCCTCCGCAGCGGCGGAGATCGCGGCCGCCGTCGAGACACTGGTTAGCCGCCACCCGGCCTATCCCCGCGGCTAGAGGAGAGAGCCGGCCGGCGGGAGGGCCCCGTGCGGGAGTACGCCCTTACCCTGGCGATCGTCGCCTCCGTCACCTACCTGCTCACGCCACTCGCGCGCCGGGCGGCGATGGCGATCGGAGCGATGGCGCCGGTCCGCGACCGTGACGTGCATGCCATTCCCACCCCCCGGCTCGGCGGTGTGGCGATGTACGCGGGGCTCGCCGCCGGCATGGTTGTCGCCAGTCGGTTACCGCACCTGAAGTCGACCTTCACCGACTCCCGGGCGCCGCAGGCGGTTCTGCTGGGCGGAGCCGTCATCTGCGTCGTCGGTGTGGTGGATGACATCTGGGGACTGGACCCGATCTCCAAGCTCGCCGGGCAGACCGCCGCGGCCGGTGTCATGGTCTTTAAGGGCCTGCAACTCAGCTATATCCCGAACCCGCTGCACGCCAAGACTTTCATCGCGCTCGGCCAGTACGGGGTTCCGCTGACCATCCTGCTCGTCGTCGTGACCGTCAACGCGGTGAACTTCGTCGACGGGCTCGACGGGTTGGCCGCCGGCGTGGTGGGCATCGCGAGCCTGTCCTTCCTGGCGTACTCCTACCAGCTTGCGGTCATTCACGGTCTCGACCTACTCAACCCCCCGGCGCTGCTGGCGGCGGCGCTCACCGGGGCCTGCATCGGGTTCCTGCCACACAACTTCAACCCCGCGCGGGTCTTCATGGGGGACTCGGGATCCATGCTGCTGGGGCTGTTCCTGGCGGCGGCCACCACCGGAATCACCGGCCAGGTCGATCCCAGCGCAGTCCGTGGCCTGGACCTCTTCCCCGCACTCCTGCCGCTGTTGTTGCCGGCGGCGGTGCTGGCCATCCCCTTCATCGACCTGCTCCTGGCCGTCATCCGGCGGACTGCCAGCGGTCGCTCGCCGTTCTCCCCGGACAAGCTGCACCTGCATCACCGGCTGCTGGAGATCGGCCATTCCCAGACCCGGGCAGTACTGATCATGTACCTCTGGACGGCGCTGTTGGCGTTCAGTGCGGTGGCCCTGTCCATCTCCAAGCTGCCGCTGCTCGTGCTCTCGATCGCCGCCGCGATCGCGCTGGGCACCGTGGTGGCGAGCAGCGTGCCGCGGCTTCGGGCGGCCCGACGGTGACCGGCCCCGGCGGTCGAGCCGCGTTCGCCAAGTTGATCTTCACCGGATCGATGCTCGTGGGCTGCGTCGCGCTCGGCCTCGGCCTCGGCTACCTCGCTGACCGGGCCGCCGGGACAACCCCCCTGTTTATCTTTGTCGGGTTGGTCTTGGGTATTGTGGCTGCTGGCGCCGGTACCTACCGTGCCGTCCGTGACTATTTGAATCAGTGACCTGGAGGTTTTTCGTTGGCCAACAGCGCCGGGTCGAACGGGGCCGAGGCCAGCGCGATTGGCGCGAGCCGGGTTGAGTCGATCACAGATGAGCCGGGCGGCGACTCGGGCAGAACCATGCCGGCGGTGGATCGGGGTTATCGCCGAGCGCTGCGGATGGCGGCGGTGGGGGGCGGTATCGCGTTGCTTGCCTTATCGATCGCCGGTAATGCCGTGATTGGCGCCATGATCGCGGCCGGATTGTTGCTCGGCGCGTGGAACAGTCGCCAGATCTTCTTCGCGGCGCCGAAAATCACGGCGTCCGGCAATGTGGACCAGCGTAAGCTGACGACCTCGGGCGGAAAGCGGCTGGGCTACGTCACGCTGGTCGTCATCGTGCTGGCCATCGGCTTGCGCCCGGTGGGTTGGACTGTCGTGCTGGGCCTCGCCGCCTTTCAGTTGCTTCTGATCGCGAATACTGCCGGCCCGCTGCTGCATGAGGTGCGTGAGGGATGATCGCTTCTCTTGCCGGCGTCGTTGCTGTCCGAGACATTGAAATCGGTACCCATATCACCCGAAATGTCTTTGGCGTCAAGATCAATGTGGACACCGTGTGGGGGACGCTGATCGCAGCCGCCATCGTGCTCGGCGTGGGACTCTACATGGCTCGGCGCGCCACGAAGGGGCGGCCGAGCAAGCTCCAACTGGCCTTCGAGGTTGTGGTCGGCGCCGTGCGCCGGCAGGTCGAAGGCAGCGTCGGACCGGTAGCGCCCTTTGTCGTCCCACTCGCGGTTGCCATGTTCTTCTTCATTCTCATCAGCAATTGGCTTGGGCTCATTCCTAGCGGCCACCACCCGGAGTATCTGCCGCCGCCGACCGCCGACGTGAATCTCACTTTCGCGCTGGCGTTCTTGGTGATTGTTTGGGCCATCGCGACCGGTATTCGCCACCGTGGTGCGGGTTACTTCAAGGGTTTCTTCAAGCCCTACCCCTTCCTTTTCCCCATCAACGTTATCGAAGAGGTGGCAAAGCCTTTCTCGCTCGCCCTGCGACTCTTCGGAAACCTCTTCGCGGGCACCGTGGTTCTGGCCCTCATCACGCTGTTCCCGGTGTACATCGTGCCGTTCCCGAATGCGCTGTGGAAGCTCTTCGACATGGGCATCGGGCTCATCCAGGCGTTCATCTTCGCGCTACTCACGATCCTGTACTTCGCCTTCGCCCTCGGTGAAGGCCACTGATTCCGGCCGGGGAACCATCCCGGTGTCCGATCGCCCCAACGAGTCGACTTTCAACAAGTCGACCCAGGAACAAGGAGAGTCATGGCCGTAACAGACAGTGCCATCAAGACGGCGGGAGCCCTCGTCGGTGGCGGACTCGCACTCGGCGGAGGTGCTATCGGCGCCGCCATCGGTGACGGTATCGCCGGTAGCGCGCTGGTCTCGGGTGTCGCCCGCCAGCCGGAGGCGCAGGGCCGGCTCACCGGTCTGTTCTTCCTGACCGTGGGTCTGGTCGAGGCGGCGTACTTCATCAACCTTGCGCTGGCGCTCTTCTTCGTCTTCGTCATCGGGAAGTAACCCATGCACGACATGGCGGTGGAGAACTTCCTACTCCCCAACGGCACGCTCGTCGTGGAGTTCGTCATCTTCCTCGTCGTGCTGATTGTGCTGTGGCGAGCGGTACTGCCGCCGCTGTTGCGCGCCATGAATGAGCGTCAGGAGCTGATCCGCCAGCAGATCGCCGAAGGTCAGGCGGCAGCCGAGGCGGCCGAACGCGCCGAGCGGGAGTACCGAGAGGCGCTGGCGGAGACCCGAGCGGAGGCGAGTCGCATTCGCGAGGAAGCCCGAGCCCAGGGTCAGCGGATGCAGACCGAGCTCAAGGAGAAGGCGGCCGCGGAGTACGCCGCGATGTCGGCGGACAACGAGGCCCGGCTGGCAGCCGAGCGGGAGCAGATTCTCGCCGCGTTGCAACCCGAAATTCGGTCGATGGCCGCCGAATTGGGTGGCCGGATGCTCGGTGAGCCACTTTCGGGTGCGTCACTTCCCGGGGCTGAGGGTGACCGTGCGGCGGTCGGTCCGGCACCGACCGCGGAGAGGGAGACGCGCTGATGGGCGCCCTGGACTACATCGTCGAGCTGATCGCCTTCGCGGCCGTGCTCTACGTGCTGTACAAGTACGTGTGGCGAGGCGGACTCAACCTTTCCGGCGCGATGGCCAAGCGCCAGGAGGAGATCGCCGCTGAGATCGAGGAGAGCCGGGCGAACCGCGAGCGGCTCGTGGCGACGGAGGCCAAGTACCGGGAGTCCATCGCCGGTGCCCGGGCCGAATCGGCTCGCATCCAAGCGGAGTCCGCCGCCGAAGGAGAAGCGATCGTCGCCGAACTGAAAGTGAAAGCGGAAGAGGAATACCAGCGAATGACCGCGCTGAATGAAAGTCGATTGGCGGCCGAGCGGCAATCTGTGGTCTCCGCGTTGCGCCAGGAAGTGGGTCGGCACACCGTGGACACCGCCGAGCAGCTGGTGACCGCGGCGGTACGCGATCCGGCGACCTCGCGACGGGTGATCGACCGGTTCATTGCGGATCTCGATGTACGCGACGCGCAATCCGCCGACCGGGGCGTCCCCACGCCGGCAGGGCGGGCCGGCTGATGCTGCAGGGTGCAAGCCGCGAGGCTGCCAACGCCGCGATCGAGCGGCTGGAGTCGGTTCTGGGTGATCTTCCCGACGCGGCTGCGGCCTGGCGGCTGTCCGAAGAACTCGCCGAGGTAACCCGACTGCTCGATGACGAACTGCCGCTCCGGCGGACGCTGGCCGATCCGTCCATCGATGGCCGGGCCAAAGCGCAACTGGCCGAAGGCCTCCTCGGCAGCCGGGTGCTACTGGCGACTCTCGAGCTGGTGAAGGTGGCCGTCGCAGCGCGATGGTCCCACCAGATCGATCTCGTGGACACCGTCGAATCGATGTCTGCTTCCGCCGGTTTCGCCTCCGCCGAACGAGCCGGCGTTCTCGACGAGGTCGAGGACGAGCTCTTCCGGATCACGCGGGTCTTCGAACGGGAGACTGACCTTTACACCGCACTGTCCTCGCAATCGCTCCCGGCCGAGCGAAAGGCTGAGGTCATCAACGCCGTCCTCGGGCAGGCCCAGCAGGTCACCCGGGCCATGGTGTTGCGGGCCGCGACCACCCGCCGCACGCGTACCTTGGACCGAGCGCTGACCGAGTACCTACGGCTGGCCGCCGCTCGCCGAGCCAGGCTGGTCGCCACTGTGACATCGGGAACGCAGCTTGACCCGCAGCAGACCGATCAGCTGCGCGAGGCGTTGCAGCGGTTGTACCGCCACGACCTGCAACTACAGACCGAAATCGATCCCGCCCTGGTGGGCGGGGTCGTCGTGCGGATCGGCGACGAAGTGATTGACGGCACCATTGCGCACCGCTTTGCCCAAGCCCGCCGCCGGCTCGCCGGCTGACTGCTCGACATCGTGACCAGAAGCACCGAAGTACTTCCAAGGAGAAGCTGATGGCAGAACTGACGATTCGGCCCGAGGAGGTCCGGAGCGCGCTCGAGCGTTTCGTCGCCTCCTACGACGCGGAGACCACCCGCGAAGAGGTCGGCCGGGTCATCGACACCGGTGACGGCATCGCCCGGGTCGAGGGGCTGCCGTCGGCCATGACGAACGAGCTGCTGGAGTTCGAAGGCGGCGTCGTCGGCTTGGCGTTGAACCTGGAGGCCCGTGAGATCGGCTGCGTCATCCTCGGTGACGCCCAGCACATCGAGGAGGGCCAGGAGGTACGCCGGACCCGGGAAGTGCTCTCCGTTCCCGTCGGCGACGCCTTCCTCGGTCGAGTCGTGGACCCGCTCGGCCGTCCGCTGGACGGCAAGGGCGACATCGTCAGTACCGAGCGGCGCATCCTCGAGTTGCAGGCGCCGGGCGTGATCCAGCGCCAGCCCGTCACCGAGCCGCTGCAGACCGGCATCAAGGCCATCGACGGCATGATCCCGATCGGCCGCGGCCAGCGCGAGCTGATCATCGGCGACCGC
>JBDUDX010000005.1:0-5030 GCA_040002735.1 Frankiaceae bacterium
AGCGCGGCCGGGCCGCCCTGACCCGCCAGACCAATACGACGACGGACCACTAGGGCAGCCGGGTTTCCATCCTGTTTCGCTCGCCGCCGCGGGCTACGTGGCGTCCGGGTCGTACGGTGGCGTCTCACCCGGGCGGAGCGGTCGGGTGGGTTGCCGGAAATCTGACACCGGATCCTCGTCGTCGGAGAACAGGTGCTTCTCCACGAACTTCCGCGGAGTCAAGCCGCTGAGGTCGAGGTCCGCCATCTCCGGGCCCATCTCGGCCTTGATGTCCGCGGTGGCGTTCTGGGCCATCGCGCGGACCTGGCGCAGCATCCGTCCGGCGTCCGCGGCCACCTTGGGCAGCCGCTCGGGACCGAAAATGAACAACGCGAGCACGACCAGAAAGGCGATCTCGCCCCAGCCCAGGTTGTTGAACACCGGCCTCGCTCCCGCCTCGCTGCATCGCGGCCCTCAGGGTACGGGGGTCAGCCCTGGTCGGCGCCGAGCGTGACGTCCGCCGTCTGCAACTTTCCACTGCGAACGTAGGTGACCTTCGCCCGTTCACCGACGCGATGCTTGCGGACCGCGACGATCAGTTCATCAACGCTGGCGATCGACGCCCCGTCGACGGCGGTGAGGATGTCGTTCTTCTTGATCCCCGCCCGCTCCGCGCCACCGCCGCGGGTGACGTCGATGACCAGGGCTCCCGGTCGCCCACCGGAAATGTCCTTGGCGCGCTCGGCGTCGACGCTTTGTGCGCTGACACCGATAACCGGATGAGTCGCGTGTCCGGTAGAGATCAGCTCGCCGGCGATGGACCGTGCCTGGTCGATGGGGATCGCGAAGCCCACCCCGATGTTGCCGCCCTGCCCGCCGAGGGCAGAGCCGCCGAGGGTGGCGATGGCCGAGTTGATGCCGACCACCGCTCCGCGGCCATCCACCAAGGCACCACCGGAGTTACCCGGGTTGATCGCCGCATCGGTCTGGATGGCATCGATCACCACGTTCTGCGTGGAGCCCTCGCCGTTGGTAGGTACCGGTCGATCCTTGGCGCTGACGATGCCAGCCGTCACCGTGCCGGTCAGGCCCAACGGGCTGCCGATGGCCACCACCAGATCGCCCACCGCCAGGGTGGCCGAGCTTCCCAGGTCGGCCTTGAGCAGTCCGCGTACGCCCTGTGCCTTGATCACCGCGAGATCGGACTGCGGATCGGTACCGACGATCTTCGCCGGGGTGGACTCCTTGCCGTAGAAGACGACAGTGATGCTCCCGCCGTCCGCGGCTGCTGACACCACATGGTTGTTGGTCAGGACGTAACCATCCGGGCTGAGGATCACTCCGGACCCGGTGTCCCCCGAGCCACCCCCGCGAACGTTGATGGAAACCACGCTGGGCAAGACCTTGTTGGCGATCGCCGAGACGGATCCCGGCGAGCGCGCGACCGGCTGGGAGTTGACCGACTGACCGAGGTCCACCGCTCGACGGGGTACGTCGTCGGTGACAGTCCGGGACACCGCAGCTCCGGCCGCGCCGCCGGCCACGGCGGCCACCAGGGCAGTGCCGGCCACTAGCGCCACCAGTCGGCCGCGACGCCCGCGGGACGGGGCAGATCCGGGTGGCTGCCCGACTTCGTACGGCAACGGCGCAAACGTGGGCCCGGCCGAGCTTGCGTGCCCGACGGCCGGTGGGGACGTCGGCGCAGCCCAGACGTCACCGGCCGGTTGTGACCACCAGGCGGGCGGAGGTACCGGCTCGGTTGGTTGCTCGTGGCTCATCACTTCCAGGGTACGGCCGCCCCGCGCGACGATAGGCTGCCGTTCGTGGATGCGGCAACCTGGGAGTACGCGGCGAACTACCTCGCCGAGGATGACGTGCTGACGCGCGCGCGGGAGCGCTCGACGGAGGTGACCGCGCCTCCCATCGAGGCCGCCGGCGGAGCCACGCTGCGTTTCCTCGCCGCCGCCCTCGACGCCCGAGCGGTGGTCGAACTGGGCACCGGCTGCGGCGTCTCGGGAATCTGGCTGCTCCGCGGCATGCCGTCCGACGGCGTACTGACCAGCATCGACGTCGAACCGGAGCACCACCGGCTCGCCCGACGCACGTTCATCGAGGCCGGTTTTCCGACCAGCCGGGTACGTCTGATCACGGGGCGGGCGCTGGACGTACTCCCCCGGCTCACCGATGGCGCGTACGACCTGGTGTTCTGCGACGCTGTGAAGTCGGAGTATCCGGACTATCTGGCCGAGGCGCTACGGCTGCTGCGCCCCGGTGGCGTGGTCGCCTTCGACAACGCACTCTGGCACGACCGGGCGGCCGACCTGTCCCATGACGATCCGGACACTCGCGGCATTCGCGAAGTCGCCCGGCTGGTCCGGGACGACGAGACGCTGGCGCCGAGCCTGCTCCCGGTCGGTGACGGGCTCCTGCTGGCGGCGCTCCGTCGCACCTGAGAACTTGACCGGCGCAAAGACTTGACCGAGTCAAGTGCTTGCGGCATGCTGGGCGGCGATGACGTCCCCCGCCGCACCCGCTACAGCCGAGCTACCGGCCGCTGACCGACTCCGTACGGTTGGCCTGCGCGTGACCAGCCCGAGGTTGGCCGTCCTGGAGGCGCTGCCACCCGGGGTCCACCGCGACGTGGACGACATCGCCCGAGAGGTGCGCAGCCGGCTCGGCGCCCTGTCGACCCAGGCAGTGTACGACATGCTGCGGGCCTTCACCGGCGCCGGGCTGGTGAGCCGGATCCAGCCAGCCGGCGGCCCGGCCCGCTTCGAGAGTCGGGTCGGCGACAACCACCACCACGTCGTCTGCCGGGACTGTGGCTCCACCGCGGACATCGATTGCGCGGTGGGCGCAGCCCCCTGCCTCGAACCAGTCAGCACTCTGGGATTCCGCATCGACCAAGCCGAAGTCACCTACTGGGGCCGCTGCCCCGCCTGCACCGAAAGGACGACCGCATGACCGACAAGCCGATCCTCACCACCCGTCAGGGCCATCCGGTCCAGAACAATCAGCAGCAGCGCACGGTCGGTACCCGCGGCCCGGCCACGCTGGAGAACTACCAGTTCCTGGAGAAGATCAGCCACTTCGACCGGGAGCGCATCCCCGAGCGGGTGGTACATGCGCGTGGCTTCGTCGCGCACGGTGAGTTCGAGGCGTACGGGACGATCGGCGATGAGCCAGCGTCCACCTACACCCGGGCGAAGCTCTTTCAGGAGCAGGGCAGGAAGACCCCGGTCACGATCCGGTTCTCCACCGTCATCGGCGGGCGCGACTCCTCGGAGGCGGCCCGGGACCCACGCGGTTTCGCGGTGAAATTCCGTACCGAGGACGGAAACTGGGACCTGGTCGGCAACGACCTCGCGGTGTTCTTCATCCGGGACGCGATCAAATTCCCGGACGTCATCCACTCCCTCAAGCCGGACCCGATCACCTTCCGGCAGGAGCCGAACCGGATCTTCGACTTCATGTCGATGACGCCGGAGTCGATGCACATGCTGTCGTTCCTGTTCAGCCCGCGGGGCATCCCGGCGAACTACCGGCACATGGACGGCTTCGGCGTGAACACGTACCGGCTGGTCAACGCCGCCGGCGAGGCGCAGCTGGTCAAGTTCCACTGGAAGACCCAGCAGGGTCTCAAGTCGCTCACCCAGGCCCAGGCCGACGCGATCCAGGCCACCGAGCTGGGCCACGCGTCGAAGGACCTGTACGAGGCAATCGAGTCCGGCGAGTACCCGCGGTGGGAACTGTGCGTGCAGCTGATGAGCGACGACGAGCACCCCGAGCTGGACTTCGATCCGCTCGATGACACCAAGACCTGGCCGGAGGACGTCTTCCCGCTGCGCAAGGTCGGCATGATGACGCTGAACCGCAACATCACCGACGTGCACAACGAGAACGAGCAGTCCGCTTTCGGTACCGGCGTGCTGGTCGACGGCATCGACTTCAGCGACGACAAGATGCTGATCGGGCGTACGTTCTCCTACTCCGACACCCAGCGGTACCGGGTCGGCCCGAACTACCTGCAGCTGCCGGTGAACGCCCCACGGGAGGACGTGCAGGTGGCCACCAACCAGGGCGGCGGGCCGATGTCGTACGGGGTGGACAACCGCGGCGCCAGCCCGCACATCAACTATGAGCCGTCCTCGCGCGCCGGGCTGACCGAGGCGGACGAGAGCTACCGCGAGTACCGGCCCCACGTCGAGGGCCAGGCGCTGCGGGCGCCGATCGAGCGGGAGAACAACTACGGCCAGGTCGGCGAGCGCTGGCGCAGCGAGATGGCGGACTGGGAGCGCGACGACCTCGTGCTCAACCTCACCACCCTGCTGTCCGAGTGCGACCGGCAGATTCAGGAGCGCATGGTCGCCCACTTCACCAAGTGCGACACCGAGTGCGGCCGCCGGGTCGGCTCCGGGCTGGGTATCGACCCCACCTCGCTGGACGTCGAGGCCTTGATCAAGGTTCGGTAATTCCCCGCTTACGTCGGAGGCGCCGGGAGTAGAGAACTCCCGGTGCTTTCTGATGGGCAGCAGCAACGGTGGGGGCCAAGGAGATCGCGACGGCCTGAAGGGTGGCTCGGGTGGGCGGACTCCGAGCGGCCAGCCCCAGAGGGACGTGGTTGGGGAAACGCAGCGGTACCGGCGTACCGCCCAGACTCCCCAGCTTCGCGCAGGCCGGTAAGCCCCTTCCCTACCCGCGAGTGTTGGGGTCTTGACCGGCCTTGCCAGTACCGCAGGAACCGAGCAGAGTGGGCGCCGGCGAAAAGGAGTACGCCCATGCCCCGGTTGTCATCCCTCCTGCCAGCCCTCGGAGTAGGCGCATCGGCGGCGCTGCTGCTACCGCTCAGCGGCGCGCCGGCCGCCGGATCTGTAGCGACCGCCTCGACACCCCGGAAGGTACCGGTGGCGACCGGTACCGGTGGCGCGGTCGCCTCGGCTGACCTCGACGCCTCCAGAGCCGGGATCGAGGTGCTCCAGGCCGGTGGCAACGCGATCGACGCCGCGGTTGCAGTGGCGGCCACCCTCGGGGTGACCGAGCCGTTCGTCGCC
>JBDUDX010000006.1:0-7868 GCA_040002735.1 Frankiaceae bacterium
ACAAGACCGTCGACACCTGCGCGGCCGAGTTCGCGGCGAAGACCCCGTACCACTATTCCTCCTATGACGAGGAGACGGAGGTCGCGCCGCGGACCAAGCCGGCGGTGATCATCCTGGGTAGCGGGCCGAACCGAATCGGGCAGGGCATCGAGTTCGACTACGCCTGCGTGCATGCCGCGTTCGCGCTGCGGGACGCCGGCTACGAGACCGTGATGGTGAACTGCAACCCGGAGACCGTCTCCACCGACTACGACACCAGCGACCGGCTGTACTTCGAGCCGCTCACGCTGGAGGACGTGCTCGAGGTGGTTGCGGCGGAACGAGCCGCCGGGCCGGTCGCCGGGGTGATCGTCCAGCTCGGCGGCCAGACACCCCTCGGCCTCGCGCAGGGGTTGAAGGACGCCGGCGTGCCGATCGTCGGTACCTCACCGGAAGCCATCCACCTCGCCGAGGACCGCGGCTCGTTCGGCCGCGTGCTGGCCGAGGCCGGGTTGCCCGCGCCGAAACACGGCACCGCCACCTCCTACCCCGGCGCGAAGGCGATCGCCGACGAGCTGGGCTACCCGGTGCTGGTGCGGCCGTCGTACGTGCTCGGCGGGCGGGGCATGGAGATCGTGTACGACGACGCGCAGCTGCGCGGCTATCTGGAGAACTCCACCGAGGTCACCCCGGACCGGCCGGTGCTGGTGGACCGGTTCCTCGACGACGCGCTGGAGATCGACGTCGACGCGCTGTACGACGGTAACGAGCTGTTTCTGGCCGGCGTGATGGAGCACATCGAGGAGGCCGGCATCCACTCCGGTGACTCGGCCTGCGCGCTGCCGCCGATCTCCCTCGGCCGCCGCGACCTGGCCCGGATCCGTAGCAGCACCGAGGCCATCGCGGCCGGGGTTGGCGTCCGCGGACTGCTCAACGTGCAGTACGCGCTCGCCGGTGACGTGCTGTACGTCCTGGAAGCCAACCCACGGGCCTCCCGGACGGTGCCGTTCGTCTCCAAGGCGACCGCGGTACCGGTGGCGAAGGCGGCCGCGCGGGTGATGCTCGGCGCTTCGATCGCCGACCTGCGGGAGGAGGGGATGCTGCCGGCCGGGGATGGCGCCGACCTGCCGCTGGACGCGCCGATCGCGGTGAAGGAAGCGGTGCTGCCGTGGCACCGGTTCGCCGGCGTGGACACGTTGCTCGGCCCGGAGATGCGCTCCACCGGCGAGGTGATGGGGATCGACGCGAACTTCGGTACCGCGTACGCGAAGAGCCAGGAGGCCGCGTTCGGCGCGCTGCCGACCAAGGGCTGCGTGTTCGTGTCCGTGGCCGACCGGGACAAGCGGGCGATGGTGTTTCCAGTGAAGCGGCTCGCCGACCTCGGCTTCTCGGTGCTGGCCACCGAAGGCACCGCGGAGGTGCTGTCCCGGCACGGCGTACCGGCGACCGGGGTTCGCAAGAATTCGGCCGGTCGGGGGCCGAACGGGGAGCCGACGATCGTGGACCGGATCCTGGCCGGTGAAGTCGACCTGGTGGTGAACACGCCGTTCGGGGTCGGGCCGCGGGTCGACGGGTACGAGATCCGCACCGCCGCAGTGGAGCGGTCGATCCCGTGCGTGACCACGGTGCAGGGGCTGGACGCCTGCGTGCAGGGCATCGAGTCGCTGCTGCGCGGGGACGTCGGGGTGCGTTCGTTGCAGGAGTATGCCGCCGCTTTGTTGGCCACCCGGCAGGCGGCCCGGGCGTGAGCGGTCCGTTCCAGGTCGCGGCCGAGGTGGTGGGGGTGCGGCGGGTCGGGGCGTACGTCGCGCTCATCCTCGCCGCGCCATCCATCGCGGCCGAAGCCCGGCCAGGACATTTCGTGGCCCTGTCGGTCGGCGGGCCGGCCACCTCCATGGTGCTGCGGCGCTGCTTCTCCCTCGCCGGCTGGGGCAACGGCGCAGTCACGGTGCTGTTCTCGGTACTCGGGCACGGCACCGACTGGCTGGCATCTCGCCAGCCCGGCGATCTGGTGGAGGTCGGCGGGCCGCTCGGAACGCCTTTCGCGCTTCCGTCCGGGCCGCAGACCTGCGTGCTGGTCGGCGGCGGCACCGGCGCGGCGCCGCTGATCCCGCTCGCCGTCGCGCTGACGGAGCTGGGCAGCGAGGTCCGGATGCTGATCGGCGCGGCCCGCGCGGAGAAGCTGATGGCGGTGGAGCAGGCCCGGTTGGTCGCCGACTCGGTGACGATCACCACCGACGACGGGTCGGCGGGGCTGCGGGGCTGGGTTTCCGACGCGCTGCCCGGCCTGCTCGCCGGTGCGGACGCCGTGTACGGCTGCGGGCCGATGCGGATGCTGCGCTCGGTGGCCGGCCTGGCGGCGGCGGTTGAGGTGCCCAGCCAGGTCGCGGTCGAGGAAGCGATGGCCTGCGGCGTCGGGGTGTGCATGACCTGCGTACTGCCGATTCTCGGCGACGACGGGCGGACCCGGATGCTGCGGGCCTGCCTGGAGGGGCCGGTCTTCGCGGGCGACCGGGTCCGGTTCGACGCGGTCGGTACCGTGCCCGCGGATGCGGTCGGAGCCTCGTGACGGATCTCACCACCCGGCTGGCTGGCCTCGAGTTCGCCGGACCGGTCTTCACGGCGTCCGGTTGTGCAGCCGCCGGGCGGGAGCTGGCGCCGTACTTCGACCTGGCCAGCATCGGCGGGGTCGTCACCAAGTCAGTGATGCTGGCGCCCCGGGCCGGGCGGGCGACGCCGCGAATGGCCGAGACCCCGAGCGGGATGCTCAACTCGATCGGCCTGCAGGGACCGGGGATCGACACGTTCCTGTCCACCGACCTGCCCTGGCTCGCGCAACGTGGCGTCGCCGCGGTGGTCTCGATCGCCGGGCACAGCGCGGAGGAGTACGCCGCACTCGCCCGCCGGCTTCGCGACGCCCCCGGGCTGGCGATGATCGAGGTCAACATCTCCTGCCCCAACGTCGAATCCCGCGGGCGCGTGTTCGCCTGTTCGGTGGACGACGCGGCCGCCGTGGTCGCAGCGGTCCGAGCGGAGGCCGAGATACCGATCTTCGCCAAGCTTTCCCCGGACGTCACCGACCTGGTGTCGATCGCCCGGTCCTGCGTCGCCGCCGGCGCGGACGGACTCTCGATGATCAATACGCTGCTCGGGGTGGCGATCGATCCCCGTACGCTCCGGCCGGTGCTCTCCGCGGTCACCGGCGGCCTCTCCGGGCCGGCGATCAAACCGGTGGCGCTGCGCTGCATCTGGCAGGTGCATGCCGCGCTGCCCGAGGTACCGATCCTCGGCATGGGCGGGGTGCGCTCCGGTCGGGACGCGCTGGAGTTTCTGGTGGCCGGGGCGTCGGCGGTATCGGTCGGTACCGCCACCTTCGCCGACCCGACCGCGCCGGCGCGGGTGCAGGCAGAGCTCGCGGCCGAGCTCACCGCCCGGGGCTTCGCCACCGTATCCGAGGTGATCGGATTGGCTCATCTGAAGGAGGCCCCGGTCAGGGAGGGCGGTGCCCGTGCCGGATAAGGCGCCGATCGCGGTCGCGTTGGACGCGCCGGATCTCGATACTGCGGCCCGCTGGGCGTCGCTGGTCACCCCGTACGTCTCGGTGGTGAAGGTGGGGCTGCAGCTGTTCTGCCGGTACGGTCCCGATGTGGTCGCGGTCGTCCGTGGCGGCAGCCGGGTCGGGCTGTTCCTCGATCTCAAGCTGCACGACATCCCGGCCACGGTCGCCGGGGCTGCGCAGTCGGTAGCACGACTGAAGCCGCGGTACCTCACCGTGCACGCCACCGGGGGTACGGCGATGATCCGTGCTGCGGTGGAGGCAGTACCCGACGTACAGATCGCCGCGGTGACCGTACTGACCTCCATGACCGGAGCGGACCTCGACGCCGTGGGGCTGGCCGGCCCGCCCGCAGATGCGGTCCGACGGCTGGCCGCGCTGTCCGTGGCCGCGGGTGCTCGGGCGATTGTGTGCTCGCCGCAGGAGGTCGCCGGGGTACGGGCCGAGGTCGGGCCGGGCATCACGCTGATCACCCCGGGGGTACGGCCCTTCGGTGCCGACGCCCAGGACCAGGCCCGGGTGGCTACGCCCGCGCAGGCGCTGGCCGACGGTGCCGATCTCCTGGTGGTCGGCCGGCCGATCACCGGAGCGGCTGATCCGGCCTCGGCCGCCGCCCAACTCGCGGCGGACCTGGCCGGCTGAGCGCGGTGGTGTCCCGGCGGAACTCGGCGATGCGCACACTGCCACCTACCCGGAATGGGATCTCCTTGGCGTACCGGCTGGTCGCTCGTGGAGCGGCTTACGGCCGCCGTAGGACCACACGCCGCGCCAAGGAGATCGCAGCCGGCGGCGGATCGCGCCCGCGAGGAGGCCGGAAGTGGCGCTGCGTTGCCCGTAGCCCCGATTGCCGCTAAGTTCCGGCGCCGTACGTGCAATAGTTCCGGCACCAGCCTTGCCGTTTCTCTCCCCAGCGGCTCCTGGCACTCTGGACCGGCCACGTCTCGATGACTCGCCGACGAAAATGAAGGTGATTCCGTGCCCCTACCTCCCCTTTCCCCCGAGCAGCGATCGGCCGCCCTGGTGAAGGCGGCGGAGGCGCGACGGGTGCGGGCCGAGTTGAAGGACAAGCTGAAGCACTCCGGGGCGTCGTTGCGCGACGTCCTCGAACTCGGCGAGACCGACGAGGTGATCGGCAAGATGCGGGTATCGGCGGTTCTGGAGGCGATGCCCGGCGTCGGCAAGGTACGGGCGGCCAGGATCATGGAACGGGTCGGCATCGCCACCTCCCGTCGCGTGCGCGGGCTGGGCGCCAAACAGAAGGCCGCGCTGGAGCAGGTGTTTCTGGGAAGCCCGTGACCGCCCGTCTCACCGTGCTCTCCGGCCCGTCCGGAGTCGGTAAGGGAACCGTGGTTGCCTATCTCCGCCGCCACCATTCAGACCTCTGGCTGAGCGTGTCGGTCACCACCCGGCCGTCGCGGCCGGAGGAGACCGATGGGGTGGAGTACCGCTTCGTGTCGCCCGCGGAGTTCGACGAGCTGGTCGCGGGCGGGGAATTGCTGGAGTACGCGGAGTACGCCGGTTACCGGTACGGCACCCCGCGCGGGCCGGTGGAGGAGCGGTTGCGGGCCGGCGAACCGGCGCTGCTGGAGATCGACGTGCAGGGCGCCCGCCAGGTCCGCGCCCGGCTGCCGGACGCGCTGCTGGTCTTCCTGGCCCCACCCTCCACGGCCGAGCTGGAGCGCAGGCTCACCGGCCGGGGCACCGAAGCCGCCGACGTAATTCGCCAGCGGCTGGGTCGGGCCCGGGAGGAACTCGCGGCGGAGCACGAGTTCGATGAGATCATCGTCAACTCGACGGTGCCGGAAGCCGCCCAGCGGCTGGTAACCTTGATGAAGATCTAGCTCCGCTTTGCCTGAGCTACTTTGCTTGAGCTACCCAGTATCCCCAGGAGACTCCTTGCCCGGCACCGTCGCGAACCCCATGGGCATCACCAACCCGCCGATCGATGAGTTGCTGGAGCGTACCGACTCCAAGTACGCGTTGGTGATCTACGGTGCCAAGCGGGCCCGGCAGATCAACGCCTATTACGCCGAGCTAGGCGAGGGCCTGCTCACCTACGTGGGACCGTTGGTCACCCCGCACCCGCAAGAGAAGCCGCTGTCCATCGCGCTGCGGGAGATCAACGCGGGCCTGCTCACCGCCGAGCAACTCGAACCGTAACCCGCGCTTGCGATAACCCCCTCGCCATGCCCGCCGACTCCGCCGGTCGCCTGCAGGTCGTCTTGGGGGTGTCCGGCGGCATCGCCGCGTACAAGGCGTGCGAGTTGCTGCGACGGTTCGCCGAGACCGGCGAGAACATCCGGGTGGTGCCGACCGAGTCCGCGCTGCGGTTCGTCGGCGAGGCGACCTGGGCGGCGCTGTCGGCGAATCCCGTGGCCACCGACGTCTGGTCGTCCGCGCATACCGTGCCGCACGTCGGGATCGGGCAAGCCGCGGACCTCGTCGTGGTCGCGCCGGCCACCGCGAACGTGCTCGCCAAGGCGGCGCACGGCCTCGCCGACGACCTGCTCACCAACGTGCTGCTCACCGCCCGCTGCCCGGTGGTGTACGCCCCGGCGATGCATACCGAGATGTGGCAGCACCCCGCCACGGTGGCCAACGTGGAGTTGCTGCGCGCGCGGGGGGCGGTCGTCGTCGACCCGGCGGTCGGACGGCTCACCGGGGCCGACACCGGGCCGGGTCGGCTGCCGGATCCCGTGCAGATCTTTGCGCTCTGCCGGCGGGTGCTCGCCCGCGGCCTCGGCGGCCTCGGCGCCGACCTGACCGGCCGCCGGGTGGTGGTCTCGGCCGGCGGTACCCGGGAGTACCTCGACCCGGTCCGGTTCCTCGGTAACCGCTCCTCCGGGCGCCAGGGGTACGCGCTCGCCGCCACCGCCGCGGCGCGGGGCGCCGAGGTCACACTGGTCGCGGCCAACGGAATCCTGCCGGACCCGGCCGGAGTGAAGGTCGTGCCGGTCGTCTCAGCGGCTGACTTGCGCACCGCCGTGGTGTCCGCAGCGGCCGAGGCGGACGCGGTCGTGATGGCCGCCGCGGTGGCCGACTTCCGCCCCGACCGGCGGGTGGACCGCAAGATCAAGAAGTCTGCCGGCGATCCGGCGCCAGTGGTACTGGTGCACAACCCGGACGTACTCGCCGAGCTGGGATCTCATCGCCGTCCTGGTCAGGTACTCGTCGGCTTCGCCGCCGAGACCGACGACGTCCTGGCCCACGGGCGGGAGAAGTTGGCCCGCAAGGGCTGTGACCTGCTGGTGGTGAACCAGGTCGGCGACGGGCTGGCGTTCGAAGTGCCGGACAACCGGGCCACGATCCTCGGCGCCGATGGGTCTTCCACGGAGGTTCCGTACGGGCCCAAGGAAACCCTCGCCGATCGGGTCTGGGACCTGGTCGTGGCGCGGCTACCGCGCTGACCGTCGCAACGATCGGGCACCTCACGCCAGGCGTCGGTGTGCGGCGCGTAAAGCGACGCTTGGCGTGAGGTCGGCGATCGTTTCCCGACGCGCGCCCGCGACGTGCCGGTCAAGGAACGGGCCGCCGGTAGACTCCCCTATCAATCCCTGTACCGGACCGAAGGATTTCGCGTGTCTCGTCGCCTGTTCACCTCAGAGTCCGTGACCGAGGGTCACCCGGACAAGATCGCGGATCAGATCAGCGACGCCATCCTGGACGCGCTGCTCAAGGACGACCCGAAGAGCCGGGTGGCGGTCGAGACGCTCATCACCACCGGGCAGGTGCACGTCGCCGGTGAGGTGACCACTGAGGGGTACGCGGACATCCCCATGATCGTGCGGGACCGGATTCTGGACATCGGGTACGACTCGTCCAAGAAAGGCTTCGACGGCGCGTCCTGCGGCGTGTCGGTGTCCATCGGCGCCCAGTCCCCGGACATCGCCCAGGGCGTCGATGACGCCTTCGAGGAGCGCAGCGAAGGTTCCGACGATCCGTTGGATCGCCAGGGTGCCGGCGACCAGGGCCTGATGTTCGGGTACGCGGTGGACGAGACCCCGGAACTGATGCCCTTGCCGATCGCGCTGGCGCACCGGCTGGCGCGGCGGCTCACCGCGGTCCGTAAGGAGGGCAAGGTGCCCTATCTACGCCCGGACGGCAAGACGCAGGTGACCATCGAGTACGTGGACGGCAAGCCGATCCGCCTCGACACGGTGGTGGTGTCCAGCCAGCACGCGGCGGACATCGACATCGAGACCCTGCTGCAGCCGGACATCGCTGAGCACGTCATCGACCCTGAGGTGGCGAGCCTGTCGATCGAGACCGACGGTTACCGGCTGCTGGTCAACCCGACCGGGCGGTTCGAGGTCGGCGGCCCGATGGGCGACGC
>JBDUDX010000007.1:0-24866 GCA_040002735.1 Frankiaceae bacterium
CGACCCGGGTTTCCTCCAGCCGGTACGGCCGATGTCGGCCATCGGGGGATGACGTCGCGGCCTCGACCACCCCTCACGATGTGCTGATCCTCGCGGGGGGCGCGGCCCGGAGACTCGGCGGCATCGACAAACCGGCCCACCCTCTTGGCGGTCGGACGCTCTTGGACCGGGTACTGGACGCGGTCTATGATGCGCAGCAAGTCGTCGTCGTCGGTCCGGTCCGGGCCACCGAGCGGCCGGTCCGGTGGACCCGAGAGCAGCCGCCCGGGTCGGGTCCGGTGCCGGCGCTCGCCGCCGGACTGGCTCTGGTAGGGGCGCCGCTGGTGGTCGTTCTCGCCGCCGACCTGCCGTTCCTCTCGGCGTCGGCGGTTCGGCAGTTGCTCGTGCCAATGGACAACCGGATGGACACCGCGATGGACAACGTTTCCGGGGCGGTGGCGCTGGACGACACCGGGGTGTACCAGTGGCTGCTGGGATGCTGGCGGGCGGAACCGCTGCGTGCTGCGGTGCGCGACGTCCTCGGCTCCGGCGCGAAGGCCAGCCTGCGGGCGGTGATGACGCCGCTGGCGCCGGTGGCCGTCCGGGTCGACGCCGGCACCGGGCCGCCGCCGTGGTACGACTGCGACACGCCGGCGGAGTTGTCCCGGGCGGCGGCGTGGACGGAGGGGTCGCGGTGAACCCGCTGGAGCAGTGGCTGGCCGACGCGGTGGGCGCGCTGGGCATCGGGGATGCCTGGTCGCCGGCCGACCGGGATCTGGTACTCGACCTGGCTCGGGACGTGGCGCACGGGGTGGCGCGGCCGGCGGCGCCGCTCACCACGTACCTGGTCGGCATCGCGGTCGGCCGCGGGATGTCGCCCGGCGACGCCACCGACCGGATCGCCGCCCTGGTGGCCGCCCGCCCCGCCCCCGAGGCACCCTGACCACAGCCCGCCGTGTCCGGTCGGTCGCCGACATTGCTCGGCTGGCGATGTGGTGAGGTGTCCGGAATGAACAACACCTACCGGGTGACCGAGATTGTCGGCACCAGTGACGAGAGCATCCAGCAGGCGGTACGAAACGGCGTCCAGCGCGCCTCGACCACGCTGCGCCACCTGGACTGGTTCGAGGTCACCGAGATCCGGGGTCACATCGAAGAAGGCGACGTCCAGCACTTCCAGGTCGGCATGAAGGTCGGCTTCCGGCTCGAGGACGGCGAGTCAGCCGGGTAGCCCGGTGCGCATCCGGTCCGTGATCGGGCGGGCGGCCGCGACGCCGCCGGCCCGATCGCTGGCCTACAGAACCGCCGTTTCGGCCTTGACCGTGTCCCCGGTGGCTTCCGTTCCGGCCGCCGCCTGAGCGGCCGCGATCCCGCCCTGGGCGCGCAGCGGTACCTCGCGGATGAAGAACGTCAGCACAAAAGCCGGAACCAGAAGCGCAGCCACCGTGAGGAAGACGGTATGCATCGAGTCAGCGAAACCGTCCAGGATCACCCGCCGGACCACCGGTGGCAGGGTCTTGATCACCGACGTGTCGTTGAGCGACGTCGCCTCACCGAACCGGTTGGTGATCGACTGCGGCAGGTGAGCCGCCAACGCTCGGGTCTTGATGTTGCTGCCCAGGGAACCGAAGAGGATCGACAACGCCACCGCGACGCCGAACGTACCGCCCATCGAGCGGAAGAACGTCACCGAACTGGTGGCCACGCCCATGTCCTGCGGCGGCAACGCGTTCTGCACGGAGATCACCAGGGTCTGCATGCACAGGCCGAGCCCGCCACCCATCAACCCCATGTAGATCATGGTTTCCCACAGCGGGGTGTCGACCCGCAGCGTCGAGAAGAGCAGCATCGACACCGTCATGATCGCCGTACCGACGATCGGGAAGACCTTGTACCGACCGGTCAGCATCATGATCCGGCCGGACACGCCGGAGGTCAGAATGATCCCCACCATCAACGGCACGAGCTGCAGGCCCGCCCTGGTCGGCGACTCGCCACGGACGATCTGCAGGTAGAGCGGCAACGAGGTCAGCCCGCCGAACATGGCGGCACCGACCAGGAAGCTCACCGCACTGGAGACCGTGAACACCCGATTGCCGAACATCCGCAGCGGCAGGATCGCCTCTTCCCGCATCCGGGCCTGCCAGGGCAGGAAGAGCCCGGAGGCGACCACGGACAGGGCGATCAGCCCGAGACTGCGGCCCGATCCCCAACCCCACTCGCGGCCCTTCTCGGCCACGATCAGCAGCGGCACCACGCTCACGATCAGCAGCAGCGCGCCGAGGAAGTCGATCCGCTGCTGTGACCGGCGCACCGGCAGGTTGAGGTTGCGGTACACCACGAACAGCGCCAGCGCACCGATCGGCACGTTGATGTAGAAGATCCAGCGCCAGCCGTCGATACCGAGGATTGTGTTCTGGCCGGCGAAGAAGCCGCCGAGGACCGGACCGAGCACGCTGGAGGTGGCGAAGACCGACATGAAGTACGCCTGGTACCGACCCCGCTCGCGGGGTGGCACCAGGTCGCCGACGATGGCGAACGCCAGCGACATCAGCCCGCCGGCGCCGATGCCTTGCAGCGCGCGGAAGCCGGCGAGTTCATAGACCGATCCGGAGATGCCGCACAGCATCGAACCCACGATGAAGATCCCGATGGCGAACAGGAAGAACGGCTTGCGGCCGTAAATATCGGACAGCTTCCCGTACAGCGGCGTACTCACCGTCGAGGTGACCAGGTAGGCAGTGGTCGCCCACGCCTGCGCGGTCTGGCCGTTCAGCTTGTCCGCGATCGTCTTCATCGCCGTGGAGACGATGGTCTGGTCCAGCGCGGCCAGGAACATCCCGAGCAGCAGCCCGGAGAGCACCACCAGGATCTGACGGTGCGTCAGTCCGCCCGGCGTCTTGCCGTTAGCGGTGGTGCTGTGCGCTGTGCTCATAGCTCTCCAGTTCTGGCATCCCGCGGGGGAGGGTACGGGTGGGGAACCCGCCGCTGGGTACGGTCGAATCTCCGGTCCGGCGGGCAAGGGAATGTCGGCGTCCTACGTGGCAACTTCAACCAGGGTAAGCGGGTTCCGATGGATCGGTCGGTGTTGGTGACGGGCGGCAGCCGGGGGATCGGTTTGGCGATCGCGCGGGCTTTCGCGGAGCAGGGGGACCGGGTGGCGGTGACCTACCGGGGCAGCCCGCCACCGGAGGGGTTGTTCGCGGTGAAGTGCGACGTAACGTCCACCCCCGAGGTCGACGCGGCGTTCACCGCGGTGGAGGCCGAGCAGGGCAAGGTGCAGGTACTGGTCGCTAACGCCGGGATCACCGCCGACCAGCTCCTGCTGCGGATGGACGAGGAGACCTTCGCCTCGGTGGTGGACACCAACCTCACCGGCGCGTACCGGGTGGCGAAGCGGGCGGCGTCCGGCATGCTGCGGGCCCGCAGCGGACGGCTGATCTTCATTTCTTCGGTGGTCGGGCTCTCCGGCGCCCCCGGCCAGGTGAACTACGCCGCCTCCAAGGCCGGCCTGGTGGGTCTGGCCCGTTCGATCGCCCGGGAACTCGGCTCGCGGCATATCACGGCCAACGTGGTTGCGCCCGGATTCGTCGACACCGACATGACCGCAGAGCTGCCCGACGCCCGGCGCAGTGAGATCCTCGGTAGCATCCCGCTGGCCCGGTTCGCCACGCCGGAGGAGGTGGCCGGCGTGGTGACCTTCCTGGCCGGTCCGGCGGCGGCGTATATCACCGGCGCGGTGATCCCGATCGACGGCGGCCTGGGTATGGGCCACTGACTGATTCCCAACCGGAGGAGAGTACTGACGTGGCAGGACTGCTCGAGGGCAAGCGGCTGCTGATCACCGGCGTGTTGACCGAGGCGTCGATCGCTTTCGGGGTGGCCCGGCTGGCGCAGCAGGAGGGCGCGACCGTGGTGCTCTCCGGCTTCGGCCGCGGGCTGTCGATCACCTCCCGGTACGCCCGCCGCCTTCCGCGGGAGGCGCCGGTGATCTCGTTGGATGTCACGGACGAGGACGACCTGGTCGCGCTGCCGGAGCGTCTGCGGGAGCACGTCGACGGCCTGGACGGCGTGCTGCACGCGATCGGTTTCGCCCCGGAGAGCGCGCTGGGTGGGAAGTTCCTGAGCACGCCCTGGGCCGACGTGGCTACCGCGGTGCAGATCTCCACGTACTCCCTGGCCGCGCTCGCCCGAGCTTGCCGACCGCTGCTGGGTCGGGGCAGCTCGATCGTCGGCCTGGACTTCGACGCCCGGGTGGCCTGGCCGGCGTACGACTGGATGGGCGTGGCGAAGGCCGGGTTGGAGTCCTGCGCCCGCTACCTGGCTCGGGAGCTCGGGCCCGAGGGGATCCGGGTCAATCTGGTCGCGGCCGGGCCACTCAAGACGATGGCCGCGAAGAGCATTCCCGGGTTCTCCGAGTTCGAGGCGGTGTGGGGGGCCCGGGCGCCGCTCGGCTGGGACGTTGCCGATACCGAGCCTGCCGCCCGGACCTGCCTCGCGCTGTTCTCGGACTGGATGCCGGCCACGACCGGCGAGCTGCTGCACGCCGACGGCGGGGTACACGCCACCGGCGCCTGAGATGGGGAGCTGGGGAGCTGGCCGGATTAGCGGCCTGGCCACTCGGGCTGGGGTATGTCAGCGGGACCCGGATCCCGCCAGCTTTCCCCAGCGGGCCGATGCGCCAGCCCGATGCGCCAGCGCCGTCAGCTCGCTCAGCCGGCTTCGCCCTCCGCGACCCGTACCCCGCCGGCGCTGCTGCGCGCGGTGATCTTCGGGGGGGCCGCTGGGTCTGTTCGCACGGTGACGTGGGTCGAGCCGGCGCTGGAGTCGGCGTCCACCCGGTAAGGTCCACTGCCCGGCGGAACGGTGACCTGAACTCCACCGGCGCTGCTGCGGGCCGAGACGGTCGTGGGCTGGGTTCGGAATGCGAGCTGTACCCGGCCGGCGGAACTGTCCGCCCGGACGACGGTGCTGCGCAGGTCCTCCCCGCGTACCGCCCCGGCGCTGGAGTGCAGGTCTTGCGCGCCGGACACCTCCGTCACGGTCGCTCGGCCGGGGTGGTCAGCAGCGCGGCGGCGGTGATGGTGGCCGTGTTCGCCATCTTCGCCACCCTCACCGGGCTGGACTTCAAGCAGCTCGGGGTCGGGCTCGCCGCCGCCATCCTGCTGGACGCGACGGTGGTCCGCGCGGTACTGCTACCGGCCACCATGGCGCTGCTCGGGCGCTGGAACTGGTGGGCGCCGGGGTGGCTGCAGCCGTCGTCGCCGGTGGTACCGGCCCCGGAGCCGTCCCGGAAACTCGAACCGGCGGCCCGGACGTAGCGTGAGCTGGTGACCGACCCCTCCCGACGTCCGGCCGCCAACCCCGGCCCGCCGGTAGATGCGGTTCTCCTCGTCTCCTTCGGCGGGCCGGAAGGCCCGGCGGAGGTGCTGCCGTTCCTGGAGAACGTCACCCGCGGCCGCAACATCCCGCGTCGGCGGCTGCTGGCGGTCGCGGAACACTACGATGCGCTCGGCGGGGTCAGCCCGATCAACCGCCAGAACCGTGACCTGATCGCCGCGCTGGAGCGGGAGTTGGCGGCGACCGGCCACCCGCTTCCGGTGTACTTCGGTAACCGCAACTGGACCCCGTACCTGATAGACACGGTGCGGAAGATGGCGTCGGCCGGGAGCCGGCACGCTGCGGCGTACGTCACGTCGGCGAACGCCGGGTACTCTAGCTGCCGGCAGTACCGCGAAGACATCGCCGGGGCCCAGGCGGAGGTGGGGGAGTCGGCGCCGCGGATCACCAAGCTGCCGCACTTCTTCGACCAGCCCGGCTTCGTGCAGCCGCTGGCGCGCAACGTCCAGGAGGCACTCGGCCGGATCCCGGCGGACTTACGCGGCGAGGCGCACCTCGCCTTCACCGCGCACAGCGTTCCGCTCTCGGCCGCCGCGGCCGCTGGTCCCTCCGGCGGGGCGTACGTAGCCCAACTGCGCGACACCGCACGCCTGGTCGCGGACCGGGTCGACGGGCGCCACCCGTGGGAGCTGGTCTGGCAGAGCCGGAGCGGGCCGCCGACCCAGCCGTGGCTGGAGCCGGACATCAGCAATCACCTGAGCGCTTTGTCCGCGGCGGGCGCACCGGCGGTGGTGGTGGCACCTATCGGCTTCGTCTCCGACCACGTCGAGGTGGTGCACGACCTCGACGACGAAGCCCGTCACGCCGCCGACCGCTTGGGCCTGCCGTTCGCCCGCGCAGCCACCGTCGGCACCGCTCCGGAGTTCGTGAGGATGATCGCCGAGCTCCTCCGGGAGCTCGACGAGCCCGGTACGGCCGCGGTGGGGTGGGGCGATCCGGCGCTGCGCTGGACGCAGTGCCCGGCGAACTGCTGCTCAGCCGTCCGGTGATGGCTCCCGCAGCGCAGCCCGGCGGGTCTTCCCGGTACTCGTGCGGGGCAGATCGGCAACGAAGTCGACGATCCGCGGGTACTTGTACGGCGCTGTCTCCGCCTTGACGTGCTCCTGCAGCTCCCGTGCCAGCAGCGCCGACGGGGTGAACCCGGCGCGCAGTACCACCACCGCCCGTACCACCGACCCGCGTTCGGCGTCCGGCGCAGCGACCACCGCGGAGTCGGCGACGGCCGGATGGTGGGCGAGGACCGACTCGACCTCCGCCGGCCCGATCCGGTAGCCGGCCGAGTTGATCACATCATCGGTACGTCCGGAGAACCACAGATAGCCCTCATCGTCCATCCGGACCGCGTCCCCGGTGCGCCACGGACCCGACGGCGGTGCTGAGCCAGCGTAGCCCAGGAAGAACGTCGGCACCGACGCCGCGTCCACCACCAACTCGCCGCCGTCGATCCAGGCCCGTATCCCCGGCAGCAGCGGTCCCATCGAACCCGGTCGCGCCGGCCTGCCGACCCGGTTTCCGGTGAGCTGCCCGGTCTCGGTCTGCCCGTACCCGTCCCGGATATCGACGCCCACGGCGTCCCGCCACGCGCGCAGCGTCGGCGGATCGAGCGCCTCCCCGGCCGCAACCAGGCTATGGATCGCCGGCAGCCGCGGGAGCGCAGCCTGCCGGGCCAGTACCCGGTACTCCGTCGGCGCCATACACAGCACGTCCACCGACTCCTCGGCGAGCACCGCGAGCCGTTCCGCCGGATCGAACCGGGCGTCGTGCAGCAGCGCCGCGGCGCCGCGCAGCCAGGGCGCCAGGAAGACGTTGCGCGCCGACTTCGACCATCCCGGGCTGGCCGTGCACCATACCAGGTCGCCGTCGCGCGCGCCCAGCCAGTGCTCGGCCTGCAACCGCTGTCCCAGCAGATAGCGCTGGGCGTGCAGCACCGGTTTCGGTACCGCCGCAGTCCCGCTGGTGAATGTCATCAGGCACGGATCGGTAGGCGCCAGATCCGCCGATCCCGCCGGTTCGGCGGCGTAGAGCCGCTGGTCCGGCAGTAGCGCGACCGGACAGGCCGGCGCCGCCGTCTCCAGCACCGCCCGGTGCCGCTCGTCGGCAAGGATCGCCGCCGGCTGCACCGCGGTCAACCGGTGGCGCAGGTCGGCCGGGCGCAGCTGTTCGCTGACCGGAAGTACCACCGCACCGAGCCGGAAACCGGCGAGCATGGCCTCCACCCACTCCACCCGGGCGCCGATCATCAACAGGACCACGTCGCCGCCGCGCACGCCGAAGGAGGTCTGCAGCGTGCCGGCGAGCCGCGCGCTGCGGTCACCGAGCTGACCGAAGGTCCACGTCGCCCGGCCACCGTCCCGACGCCGTTCCACGAGGGCGAGCCGGTCCGGCGATGCGGCCTCCACCACGTCCCGGCAGAAGTTCACCCTGCTTCCCTTCCACCGCGCCGGAGCGGGTTGGGCGCGTTGCCGCGGCCCGGTGCCAACCCGTGTCACCATGGGATCGGCCTCCGAAAGGACCGACCATGGACGCTGACCAACTGCGGGACATGCTGGCACGGCTCTATGAGCGCGCCCGAGATGCCCTGGCCCAGTTCCTCACCGAACTCCGCCGGCTCACTGCGCCGCTGCTCGCCGCGTGGTCGCGCTTCGCGATCGAACGCTGGGAGCGGGTCCGCGCCTATATGGCCGACCATCCGGATCTGGCTGAATTCGACGCCTGGATGGACCGCTGGTACTCCTTCGGCGCAACCTGATCGACTACTCGACGTACCGAATTCCCCACGTTCCGGTCCACGCTTCGCCCGGTCGCAGCGCGATGATGTCGGTGCCACTCGCCAGCGCATTCGGCGGAGCGGTCATCGGCTCCACGCCGAGCCCCTGCCGGCGGCGGGCCGCATTCGGCAAGGCGTCGCCGGTGAACACCTCCAGGTACCGGAAGCTCTCATCGAGCCAGATCTCGGTCGTCCAGCTTCCGGCGAGCTGTGCGCGGAAGATGCCGGCGGAATCCCGCTCGAGGTCGGTGTAGGCGTAGTCGATGGCGGTGTCGCCCAGCCTCCGCGGGGTGCGGAAGTCGTACGGCGACCCGTCCACCGGCTCCACGCCGGTCGGAATCTGCTGGGGGTCCGTCGGCAGCCAGGACGCTGCTGGGATGTGCACCCTCGCGTCGTCAATGATGTCGGTACCCGCACAGAGATAGGGATGCGCCCCGGCGGCGAACGGGGCGACCGCATCGCTGAGATTTCTCGCCGTCGTCCGGACCGTGATACCTGTCTCCTCCACGGTGTAGGTCAAACTGAGGTCGAGAGCCCAGGGCCACTCCGGTTGCGGCGGCATCCGGTACGTCATAGACACCGAGTTGGCACGCTGCTCGGCGCACTCCCAGTTCGCCCACCGGACCAGGCCGTGGATGGCGCAGCTGTTCGTCGGCTCGGTGAGCCCCAGTTGATACTCCGTGCCGCGCCAGCGATAGTGCCCGTCGCGGACGCGGTTGGGCCACGGCAGGAGGAACTGGCCGCGGGCGCCGTCGCAGATCGCTTCGGCGGGATAGCCGTCGAGCAGCGGCCGGCCGCCGACCTCCAAAGTCCGTAGCGCACCGCCAACCTGCACAACAGTGGCATTGGTCCCGCCTGAGGCGATGGGGAATTGCTTTCCGCTGGGGATTTGGTCCATGCGGGGGTACCTACCGCGCGGTCGGTGATTCGATACAGGTAGCTTTTGCCCCGTGCGTGCTGCTGTAGTTACTGAAACTCGTCCGGGCGAACGACGTGTCGCCGCCACCCCCGAGACCGTCGGCAAGTTAGCCGCCGCCGGCTGGACTGTCGTTGTGCAGTCCGGCGCAGGCGTACGGGCAGCTGCCGAGGATGCCGAATACGCCGCCAAGGGCGCCGAGCTCGTCGGCTCAGCCAAGGAAGCCCTTGACGGTGCTGACGTTCTGCTCGCCGTAACCCCTCCGTCCGATGACGTCATCGCCGCCATGCCAAATGGCTGCGCCCTCATCGGACTCCTCGAACCCACCGCACCGACCACGCCCCTGCAGGCGCTGGCGGGCCGCGGGGCCACCGCGTTCTCGTTGGAATTGCTGCCCAGGACCAGCCGGGCGCAGGCCATGGACGCGCTGTCCAGCCAAGCGCTCGTCGCCGGGTACCGGGCGGTCATCGAAGCATCGATGCGGTTGCCACGGTTCTTCCCGATGGCGATGACCGCCGCCGGTACGGTCCCACCCGCTCGGGTGTTCGTGATCGGGGCCGGCGTCGCCGGCCTGCAGGCGATCGCGACCTCCCGGCGACTGGGCGCGATCGTGGAAGCCAGCGACGTGCGCGCCGCGGCCGCCGAGGAAGTCAAGTCCCTCGGCGCGAAGTTCGTCGACCTCACTGAAGGCCAGTCGCTGGAGGGCGAAGGCGGTTACGCCCGAGCGGCGACCGAGGAGGAACTCGCCGAGCAGCGGAGTCGCCTTTCCGACCACCTGTCCACTCAAGACGTGGTCATCACCACCGCGGCCGTGCCGGGACGCAAGGCCCCGGTTCTGGTCACCACCGAGATGGTGGAGCGGATGCGCCCCGGGTCGGTGATCTTCGACCTGGCAGCCGAGACCGGCGGCAACTGCGAGCTGTCCAAGCCGGGAGAGGACGTCCTGTACAAGGGCGTGACCATCATCGGTGCGCAGCAGGTCCCCAGCGCCATGGCCAAGGACGCCAGTGCGCTCTATGCCCGTAACGTCTCGACGTTCCTGCTGTTGATGACGAAGGAGGGCGCCTTCGCGCCCGACTTCGAGGACGATCTTGTTATCGGCTCGTGCATTCTGCGCGACGGTCAACCCGTGCACCCACTTGTCAAGGAGGCTCTGGGCGCATGAACTATCCCGTACTCGCGCTCTTCACCATTTTTATCCTGGCTGTCTTCGTCGGCTTCGAGGTCATCTCGAAGGTGTCCAGCATCCTGCACACCCCGCTGATGTCCGGCGCCAACGCCATTCACGGCATCATCCTGATCGGCGCCATGACGGTGCTGTCGACCTCGCGCGGCCTGCTGCAACTCACCATTGGTTTCCTGGCAACAGTGCTGGCGACCATCAACGTCGTGGGCGGTTTCGTCGTCACCGACCGGATGCTGGAGATGTTCAAGGGCCGCCAGCCGGCCGGCAAGCAGGCCGTTAACGAGGGGGCGCAGCGATGACCCGCGGCCACGTGATCGAGACGGTCTATCTCTTAGCCGCCGTCTGTTTCATCCTCGCCCTGAAGGGCCTGTCCTCGCCGAAGAACGCCCGGACCGGAAACCTCATCGGTGCCGGTGGCATGCTGCTCGCGGTCGCGGTCACCTTCGCCGACAAGCGCATCGATCACCTGCCGCTGATGATTGTCGGCATCGTGATCGGGACCGTGGTCGGCGTGCCGGCAGCCCGTCAGATCAAGATGACCGCGATGCCGCAGATGGTGGCGGCCTTCAACGGCGCCGGCGGTGGCGCGGCGGCGCTGGTCGGCCTGCTCGAGTTCACCCAGGCGCATGGTAAGGACTCGGCGTTCAACGCGCTGGCGGTCGTCCTCGCTGTCCTCATCGGTGGCGTGTCCTTCACCGGCTCGATCATCACCTTCCTCAAGCTGCAAGAGATCATGACTGGGCGCCCGATCGTTTATCCCGGGGCGAAGTTCGGCAACATCGGCCTCGTCGTAGCGGCGGTGGTCTTCAGCATCCTCAGCATCAGCACCGGCAACGCCTGGTGGCTGGTGGCCCTGCTCGCTGTCGCCATGCTCTTCGGTATCGCGTTTGTGCTGCCGGTCGGCGGCGCGGACGTACCGGTCGTCATCTCCCTCCTGAACGCGTTCACCGGTCTGGCCGTGGCGGCCTCCGGTTTCGTGCTGCAGAACGTGCTGCTGATCGTCGCCGGTACGCTCGTCGGCGCCTCCGGAACGCTGCTGACCCAGATGATGTCCAAGGCCATGGGCCGAAGCATCGCGAACGTGTTGTTCGGCGCCTTCTCCGGCAGCAGTACGGCCGGTTCCACCGCCGAGGTGGGCGGCGACCGGCCGGTGAAAAGCTCCACCGCCGAGGACATCGGTGTGCTGCTCTCCTACAGCCACAAGGTGGTCATCGTTCCCGGGTACGGCCTCGCGGTCGCCCAGGCGCAGCACACCATCCACGAGCTGGCGAACCTGCTCGAGGCCAAGGGCGTCGAGGTGTCCTACGCGATCCACCCGGTCGCCGGCCGGATGCCGGGGCACATGAACGTCCTGCTCGCCGAGGCGAACGTGCCGTATGAGCAGCTGAAGGAGATGGACGAGATCAACCCGGAGTTCGACCGTACCGACGTGGCGCTGGTCGTGGGCGCCAACGACGTGGTCAACCCGGCCGCCCGGGACACCCCGAGCGCGCCGATCTACGGCATGCCGATCCTGGACGTCGACCACGCCCAGCACGTCATCTTCCTCAAGCGGTCGATGCGTCCCGGCTTCGCCGGAATCGAGAACGAGTTGCTGTTCGACGGCAAGACCACGCTCCTGTTCGGCGACGCGAAGAAGTCCCTCACGGATCTGGTCAGCGCGGTGAAGAGCAACTAAGGATCCCTCTGCTGGGGGCAAACAGCCCTCCGCTCGCCAGAGTTTGCCTGGCAGGCGGAGGGCTGTTTGCTGACCAACCAGAACGTCGTATGTCAGATACTGATCACGCGAACGAGGTCTCCGATGCCTTCGAAGTCACTGCCATTGCGGGTGTACAGATCGAGACCGTGGGCGTGTGCCGTGGCCGCGATCAGCAGGTCGGCGAGTCGGCTCCGCCGTGTTCGTCCCGCTGAGACCACGGCCGCAACTACCAGGCCATAGCTGCGCGCGGCCGCGGCGTCGAACCGAATCGGCTCCAAGCTCGCTTCGACCTCCTGCAATCGCGCCTGCCTCCTCGCGGCTTCGCCCGGGGTGTGGGCGACGTGCGGACCGGCTGCCAGTTCGGCCGCTGTGATCGCCGAAATGGCCATCTCATCGGGCAGCGCCCCGATCACGGCCGGGTCGTGCCAATCGATGACGACCGAGGTGTCCAGGAGCCCGGACGTCACGTCACAGTTCCTGATCGATCACAGCATCAAGGTCGGCAAGAAATTGTTCACTGTTGATGCGTACGTGTGCGCTTGCGAGCGCCGCCACCTCTGCCCGGGGGAGAAATGTCCGCCGGCCGGCTCGCAGCGGCCGGAGCTCGGCAACGGGTTCGCCGTTTCGGGTCACCACGAAAGTCTCGCCTGCCGTCACGGCCTCGATCACTTTGGCGTTCTCGTTGCGCAACTCACGCTGTGCGATGGTCCGACTCATGAGGCATCGTAGCAGGATGTGCGACGCCGCGCTACAACGGACACGCTTGTGGAGGTAGGTGCCGAGGCCAGCCTTCGGCGCCGCGAGCCGCGTGTTACTCCGGAAGCGCCGATGGTCGTCTCAGCACCCGGCGGCGGACCGCGAGGGCGGCCGCAGCGAGCAGCGCCAGGGTGAGCGCGAACGGCAGCGCGGCGCCCACCGCGGTGAGCGCACCCACGCACACCGCCGCGAAGCTGTGCCATCCGGTCCGCAGCCCGCCCAGAAACCCGGCCGGAGTTGCCTTCGGTGGGCGCGGTGCCAGCGACGGGGTGGTCAGCCGCATCGTGATCGTGGCGTAGCTCACCTGGCCCTTCAACGCGGCGAGGCGTCCCTTGAGTGACTCCAGGTCGGCCTCCCGCTTGGTCAGCTCGGATTCCACCGAAACCACCTCGCCGATAGTCCGGGCCCGGGAGAGCAGGGTGCGCACCCGCGCCACGCTCGCTTCCTCCGTGGCGAGCCGGCTGGTGGCGTCGATGACCGCTCCGGTCACGTCATCCCGCCGGTCCTCGCTGGTCAGCAGCGTCCCCAGCCGACTCAGCGCCGGAAGCACCGAGTCATACGCGGACCCCGGCACCTTCAGCGTCAGCGTGGCGTTGTCCTGCCGGGAGTCGTTCGGATCGACGGCGGCCTGCTGACCCGAAACGTAACCGCCGGCGGCGCGGACCACGGCCGCGGCTCGAGCGACCGCGCCGGGAACGTCCTTGGTGGCCACGGTCAACGTTCCGGTGCGCACGACGCTTCGACCGAGCGCAGGGTCAGCTGGCGGGCCCACGGCGACGTCGGCGGCTCTTGGAGCGGGGGCGGCCTTTGGGGCGGCGGCGGCCTTTGGGCCACCGGCCTCGGCTCGGTTCTGGTTCACCGCAACCGAGGCTGAATCTGACGATGAGCTCGACGGGGGGTTGGACCTGCTGCAGCCGGCGGCGAGCCCTACCAGCATCCCCACCGAAAGCAGACCTGCCGACAACCTGATTGAACTTCGCATGGCCGTCCCACTTCGCTCGACTGCCTCTGGGACGGCCGGCAGGGAGCAGTGGTTCCGTACGGCGGATCACGATCGGGTCACGCCGGGCGGCTCAGAGGACGGCTCAGAGGACGGCTCAAACAACCGCGTCGCTCGGCTCGTGCCGTTGGCCGGTCCGGACGTCGGGCGCACCGAGCCGAGCGGAGTCGGCGTTGAGGTCATCCGGCATGCCCTGGGACTCGCATTCCGCCTCGACCCGTAGCAGGTAGTGCTCCACCTCCCGGGCCACGTCGGCCGCCGACCACTGCAGGATCGGCGCGACCAGGCGGGCCACCGGCTCGGCCGACTCCACGCCGCGTGACCAGGTCTCCACGGAGATGCGCATCCGCCGGGTCAGGATGTCGTCAAGGTGGAGCGCGCCCTCTTCCCGCGCGGCGTAGACCGCTTCCACCGCCAGGTACTCCTCGGCGCCTTCCAGCGGGCGGCCGAGCTCCGGGCAGGCCCGGATCTCCTCCACGAGTTGGCGGGTCAGCGCGCCGTAACGTCCCAGGAGGTGGTCGACCGCTTCCAGCGGCAGTCCGGCGGCGGCGGCGAGCGTCTCACGCTGGCGCACGGCTGCGTCGTAGCCTTCTGCGCCGAGCAGCGGGATGGACTCGGTCCGCGACGGGGGTACCCGCCGGCCGATTTCACGGATCGCGGCGTCGACGGCGTCGGCGGCCATCACCCGGTACGTGGTGTACTTCCCGCCCGCGACGACGACCAGGCCGGCCGCCGGCCGGACCACGGCGTGTTCCCGGGACAGGTGCGAGGTCTCATCCGACTCGCCGGCGAGCAGCGGCCGCAGGCCGGCGTAGACGCCCTCGACGTCGTCGGCGGTCAGCGGGCGGCGGAGTACCCGGTTCACGTGGCCGAGGAGGTAGTCGATGTCGCGGGAACTAGCGGCCGGGTGCGCCCGGTCCAGGTCCCAGTCGGTATCCGTGGTGCCGACGATCCAGTGCGCACCCCACGGGACGACGAACAGCACGCTCTTCTCGGTACGCAGAATCAACCCGGTCTCCAGGTCGATCCGGTCTTTCGGTACGACGAGATGGACGCCCTTGGACGCCCGGACCCGCAGCCGTTCCGACCCCGGCTCGCCGCCGAGCATCTCGGCGACGTCATCACTCCACACTCCGGTGGCCGCGACGACCGCCCGAGCACGGACTTCGATCTCCTCGCCGGACTCGAGATCGCGCACCCGGGCGCCGACCACCCGGCCGTGGTCGCGCAGCAGGGCCAGTACCCGCGCGCTGTTCGCGACCGCCGCGCCTTCCCGGGCTGCCGTGCGTACCACGGCAAGGGTGTGCCGGGCGTCGTCGACCTGCCCGTCGTAGTACTGAACAGCGCCGATCAAGCTGTCCCGACGCAGGCCCGGGGCCAGCGCCAGGGCACCGGTGCGGGTGAGGTGCCGATGCCGGGGGAGCGCCGAGCCGCCGCTGCTGGTGGCACCCATGGCGTCGTAGAGCGCGATACCGGCGCCGACGTAGGCCCGTTCCCAGCCGCGGTGGCGCAGCGGGAACAGGAACGGCACTGGCCGTACCAGGTGCGGGGCCAGCCGCTTGGTGAGCAGCGAACGCTCCCGCAACGCCTCGAAGACCAGCGTGAAGTTGAGCTGCTCCAGGTAGCGCAGGCCACCGTGGATCAGCTTGCTGGACCGGCTGGAGGTGCCGCTGGCCCAGTCGCGGGCTTCGACCAGCGCTACGGAGAGGTTTCGGGTGACCGCATCCAGTGCGGTCCCGGCACCGGTGACCCCGCCGCCGATGACCAGAACGTCGAACGTCTCCGTCGCCATTCGCGCCAGGGCGGCATGGCGCTGACGGGGGTTCAGCCGGTCGGCTCGGGCATTGTCAGGCATTACCGTCAGCCTACGACCGACTTCCCCTGCTCGATCACGGAGGCCGGATGCGCGGGCCGCAACCGGGCTATACCGGTACCGCCCGCAGCGCCTCGGCGGACTGCTCCGGGTTGATGTCGTTGATGAATGCCCCCATCCCGGACTCCGAGCCGGCGAGGTATTTCAACTTGCCGGCGGCCCGCCGGATGGAGAACAGCTCCAGGTGCAGGTACCCGAGATCGCGGTCGATCCGGGTAGGCGCCTGATGCCAAGCCGCGATGTAGGGCATCCGTACGCCGAACAACCCGTCGAAGCGGCGCAGCACCTCCAGGTACAGCGGTCCGAAGTCGGCCCGTTCCTCCTCGGACAACGCCGGCAGGTCCGGTAGTTGACGGTTGGGGTAGAGGTGCACCTCGACCGGCCAGCGGGCCGCGGCCGGGACGAACGCCGTCCAGTACTCGGTGCTGGCGATCACCCGTACGCCGGCCCGCTGCTCCGCAGCGAGCACGTCCGCGAAGAGATTGCGCCAGTTGCTCTCCCGGTGCCGCCGGGCCGACTCCAGCTGGCGCCGGGTGCGCGGGGTGACGAACGGGTACGCGTAGATCTGACCGTGCGGGTGGGCCAGCGTGACGCCGATCTCTTCGCCGCGGTTCTCGAACGGGAACACCTGCTCCACCCCGGGCAGCGCGGACAGCTCGCGGGTGCGATCCACCCAGGCCTCCAGCACGGTACGCACCCGGTGCGGCGGCAGCTCGCCGAAACCGGAGTTGTGGTCGGAGGTGAAGCAGACCACCTCGCAGCGGCCGATGCCGGGCTGACGGACGAAGAGCTCCTGGTCGCCGTCGATCAGCGGTGGCACCGCCGGAATGTCCTGCGCGAGTGAGGGAAACCGGTTCTCGAACACCACCACGTCGTAGTCGGTGTCCGGGATCTCGGTCCGGCGGTCGGCGGTCGAGGCGCAGAGCGGACACTGATCGGTCGGGGGCAGGTGCGTCCGGGACTGTCGGTGGGAAGCCAGCGCGACCCACTCGTCGAGCAGCACGTCGTACCGAATCTCCGACGAGGTGGCCAGGTGGGGGAGGTCGCGGGTGTCGACGGCGGTCCGGGTAGCGTCGTCGGATTCGTCGAAGTACATCAGCGTGCGTCCGTCGGCCATCGTGGTCACGGTCTTCTTCATGCTGCTGGCCGAGTCATGCTGCTGGCCCTGTCATGCCGCTGCTTCCGTCATGCCGCGATCCTCGCATCCGCCGCCAGCTAGGGTCGATCCGTGAAGATCCTGGTCACCGGCGGTGCCGGCTACATCGGCAGTGCAGTGTCGGCGCAGCTGCTCGCCGGCGGCGCCGAGGTGGTGGTGCTGGATGACCTGTCGACTGGACATCGGGACGCGGTCCCCGCCGGGGCGCAGTTTCGCGAAGTGTCGCTGCTCGACCCGCCGGCCCTCGGCGACGTCCTGGCCGAGGAGTTCGACGGTGTGCTGCACTTCGCTGCGAAATCGCTCGTCGGGGAGTCGATGGAGCGCCCCGAGCTGTACTACCGTAACAACGTCGTCGGCTCGCTGAACCTGCTCGACGCGATGCGGGCGGCGGGGGTACGCCGGCTGGTGTTCTCCTCCACCGCCGCGACCTACGGCGAGCCGGAATCGGTACCGATCCGCGAGGACGCGCCGACGGTGCCGACGAACGCGTACGGCGCCACCAAGCTGGCGATCGACGGGATGATCCGTTTCGAGTGCGGGGCGCACGGGCTCACCGCGGCGAGCCTGCGGTACTTCAACGTCGCCGGCGCGCTCGGCGCGCAGGGGGAGCGGCATGGTACCGAGACGCACCTCATACCGATCGTGCTGCAGGTGGCTCTCGGGCAGCGGGACGCCATCTCGGTGTACGGCACCGACTACCCGACCGAGGACGGTACGGCCGTCCGGGACTACATCCACGTGGAGGATCTCGGCCGGGCGCATTCGCTGGCGCTGGAGGCGCTGGCGCCGGACGGGCGAGGTGAGCACCGGATCTACAACCTCGGCGTCGGGGCCGGCTTCTCGGTTCGTCAGGTCATCGACGTCTGCCGGGAGGTCACCGGTCGGGAGATTCGGGCCGTCGACGTGGGCCGGCGGGCGGGGGACCCGAGCGTACTGGTGGCCGCCAGTGACCGGATCAGCGCGGAGTTGGGCTGGAAGCCGGAACGCACGCTGACCGACATGGTGCGCGATGCCTGGGTGTTCGCCCAGGGCCGGGCCGCTCGCTCATGATCGATGGCGTGAACCGCTCGGATATCCGAGCGCAACTCGCCATGGATCATCCGGGACGCGCGCTGGGGCGCCGGCCAGCGGCTGAGGTGACCGCCGAGCTCGGCTTGGTCGTGGAGGACATCGAGGGGTACGTCGGGGAGATCGTCGCGCTCGCCAAAGACGCGGTGACGTTGGAGGACCGGCACCGCCGGCGCCGCCTGTTCCGGTACGGTCCCGGCTACCTCATCGACGGCCGGCCGATACTGCTGATCCGTCCCAGCGGCGCCTGCCCGGAGCGCCCGACCCGGACGGCGTCGGGCTCCCGCGCTGTGGCGGCCGCCCCCGCTCGGGTGGCTCGGGCCAGCCGGATCCTGGTCGAAGGCGTGCACGACGCCGAACTGGTCGAGAAAGTATGGGGCGACGACCTGCGGATCGAAGGCGTCGTGGTGGAACCCCTGCACGGCATCGACGACCTGGCTGGGGTGGTCGCCGAGTTCCGGCCGACGCCCACCCGGCGCCTCGGCGTGCTGGTCGACCACCTGGTCGCCGGCTCCAAAGAGAGCCGGCTGGTCGGTGCAGTGCGCCACGAGTACGTGCTGGTCACCGGGCACCCGTACGTCGACATCTGGCAGGCCGTGAAACCGGCCACGCTCGGCATCCCGGCGTGGCCGGTGGTGCCTCCCGGTCGGCCGTGGAAGGAAGGCGTCTGCGCCGCTCTCGGGGTCGGTGACCCGCGGGAGATGTGGCGACGGGTCCTCGGGTCGGTACGGACCTACGCCGACCTGGAGACGCCGCTGCTCGGTGCGGTGGAGCGGTTGATCGACTTCGTCACGGAGTAGCCGCGGGCGATCACCCGGTCGGCGTGACCGTCCACCGGTGCGCGCAGGCTGGCGACGGTATAGCCGGGTCCGAACGGTTGCTCGCTGACCGCGGCCCAGCCCCGGCCGACCGGCGTTCCCCCACGACGGTACGCAAACCCGCCCGGGCCAGGTAACCGGCCGCCACCAGGCCGTTGGAGCCGCCGCCGACCGATCTTCGGTCAGGGTAGGTGATCGCGCACCTCACGCCAGGCGTCGGGTCAGCGGCTCCGGTACCGACGGCCCACCCGAGGTGCGCGATCGGCAAGCTCGACATCGCGTCACCGTCCGGCAACCGGGCACGCGTTGGGCTACCGTACGGCGGTGCACCGACGAGGGGACGGAACCGGCGATGGCGGCGGCTGGGTGATCTGCCGGCTCGGTGATCGGCATTGGGGGCGGTACGGGGCGGCCGGCTTGCTGCTGCACACCGAGGACGGGTCAGCCGGCCACCGCGTACTGCTGCAACTGCGCGCCGGCTGGAGTCATCAGGGGGGTACCTGGGGGCTGCCCGGGGGGGCTCGGGACAGCCATGAGACGCCGGAGCAGGCCGCGGTCCGGGAGGCCGGTGAGGAGACCGGCATCGATCCCGCGCTGGTTCGGGTGCACGCCACCGTGGTCGACGACGACTGCGGCTGGTCCTACGTCACCGTGCTCGCGTCGGCGCCCGGCCCGATTCCGGCCGCCGCGGTGAGCGGGGAGAGCGAGGACGTGCGCTGGGTCGCCGAGGAAGACGTACCCGACCTGCCGCTGCATCCCCGGCTGGCCGACATGTGGCCACGGCTGGTGGCCGCCGTGCACGACTGACGAGGAAGGCGCCGGCCCGACTCAGACCACCCGCAACCCGTCCTGCCATACCTGGTCAATCCGGGTGTTTAGCCGGACGAGATCCAGCACGTTGCCGGTGATGACTACCAGATCCGCCCGCTTACCCGGTTGCAGGCTGCCCAGCTCGTCGCCGACCCGGAACAGGTCCGCGGCGCTGGCGGTGGCGGCGAGAATTGCGTCGGCCGGCGTCATCGCGCTGAACTCCATCATCAGCGACAGCTCTTCGAGGTTGCGGCCGAACGGCATCACCGGTGCATCGGTGCCCATGGCCACGCGTACGCCGGCATCGACCGCCCGGGAGAACGACTCGATGTGCGCCTCGGCGACTTCCCGGATCTTCCGCTTGCTGCCCTCGGAGATGGCGATGCCCGCCGCGACGGCCTCGATCACACCCTGCGGAGCGAGCAGGGTGGGCACCAACCAGGTGCCCCGGGCCACCATCAGATCGATGGTCTCGTCGTCGAGGAACACGCCGTGTTCGATGGACCGTACGCCGGCCCGGACGGCTTCCTTGATGCCCTCGGTGGCTTGGGCGTGGGCCATCACCGGGATCTCCACCGCGTTCGCCTCGGCCACCAGAGCGGCCAACTCGTCACCGCGGTAGTGCCCGTGCCGGGGGTTGGTATCCGGGGACAGCACGCCGCCGGAGGTGGCCACCTTGAGCACGTCGGCGCCGGCCCGGATCAGCTCACGCGCCTTCCGGCGCATCGCCTCCGGGCCATCGGCGACCGGGTCCGGACGTCCGGGGTGCGGGGCGGAGAAGACCGACCCGGTCAGGCCCGAGGCCATGCAGTTGTCGCCGTGCCCACCGGTCTGGCTGATCATCGTCACCGAGATCTGCAGCCGGGGTCCGGGCAGCAGCTTGTCCGCCAACGCCCGCTTGATCCCCGCGTCGGCCCCGCCGGCGTCCCGCACACTGGTGATCCCCAGACCCAGTAACGTGCGGAGGTTCTGGGCCGCCACGAAGAACTGGTACGAGAAGGGCTGCTGCATGTTGTCGTACGGGCTGATGCTCCGCAGCACGGTATGCACGTGAGCGTCGAAGAGTCCGGGCAGCACACTGCAGCCGGTGACGTCCACCGCCTCGTCGCCGTCGAGACCCGGTCCGACCTCGACGATTCGTCCGTCGGCGATGACGATATCGGCGGGGGCGAGCCCGGTGCCGTCGAAGATCCGACCCCCGGTGAAGACCGTCCGCATCATGAGCCGCACTCTGCCACGGGGGACCGGGCCGTCCTGCCGACCGGTCCGGTGGTGGACTCGGCCGGTGTCACTTTCGTCCTGGCCGACCCCCACGGCCGCTTTCACGACGTGTCGCTGTTTCAGGAAGTGGCGTGGCCCCGGCCCGGCCCCAGCCTGCAGCGCCGGGACGGCGGGTGGCTGACGCGCCTGCCCCGACCGGGCGTGGACCGGATGGAGTACCTGTTCGAGGTGCTGCACCCCGACGGCGGGTATGAGTTGCTGACGGATCCGGTCAACCCGCGGCGAGCACCCGGCGCCTTCGGCGAGAAGTCCGTGGTGGAGTTTCCGGAGTACGCCCCGCCGTCCTGGTTGGCCGAGCAACCGGCGCCCGACGGCAGCCTGCGCGCCCTGTCTCTGGAGGGGCTGGCCACCGGATGCCTCTGGTCGCCGTACGGCAGTGACGACGGCGAACCGCTGCCGCTGCTCGTGGTGCACGACGGCGTGGAGTACGCGCAGTTCTCCCAGCTGCGGCAACTCTTGGACCGGTCGATGCGAGCCGGCACACTGCCGCCGTTCCGGGCGGCGCTGCTGGGGCCGACCGCTCGGGACGAGCAGTACTCGGCGTGCCCGGCCTATGCCGAGGCCCTGACCCAGTACATCCTCCCGCGGTTGCACGCGATGTCTCCGATCAAGCCGGGGCGTCGGTACCGGGTGGGGATGGGGGCGAGCCTGGGGGCGCTCGCCATGCTGCATGCCCACCGACTGTGGCCGGCTTCCTTCGGCGGGCTGTTTCTGCAGTCCGGCAGCTTCTTCCACCACCGGTACTTCCGACACGATCTCGGCTTCACCCACTTCGAGCGGATCCGCTGGTTTCTCGACCGGGTCCATGCCGCGGGCAACTGGGACCTGCCGATTCCGGTGACGATGACGTGTGGTGAGGTGGAGCAGAACTTCCCGAACAACCGGGCGACCGGGCTTGCCCTGCGTGCGCAGGGCTACTCCGTGACGTTCCGGCGGGTCCGCGACGCGCACACTTGGGTCGGCTGGCGCGACGCGTTCACCCCGGGGCTGGTGGACCTGCTCACCGGCTTGTGGGGTTAGACACCGCAGGTTTGAGTACGAAGGGCGAAGAACATGCGACGCGACCACGTGGTCCTGCACTCCTGGGCCGTGGGAGACGCCAACCTGCTGGCCTACGGCCATTACGGCCGGCCGATGATCTGGTTTCCGTCCGACGGTGGGCGCGCCTTCGATTTCGAGAACAACGGGTTGCTCGATTCGGTCCGTCACCTGCTCGACGAGGGTCGGATCAAGATCTACGCGATCGACTCCTTCGACGGGGGGTCGTGGCGGCGTAACGATCTGCCGATGGAGTCCCGGGCAAGGGAACACCAGCGCTTTGAGGACTTCCTCCTCAACGATGTAGTACCGCTGATCTACAGCGACTGTGGCGGCCCGGTGGAGATCATGCTCAACGGGCAGAGTTTCGGCGCCTTCCACGCCGCCAACTTCTGTCTCCGGCGGGCCGACCTGTTTCCGCTGGCGCTGTGCATGAGCGGCGTGTACGACCTTGGTCGGCTCGGCTGGGGGGAGCGCGGCGACGCGTTCTACTTCAACAACCCGCTTGACTACGTCGCCCAGATGGGCGGCGGGCACCTGGACTGGATCCGGTCGCGGGCCTCGCTACAGCTGGTCTGCGGCCAGGGTGCGTGGGAGGACGACTCCGCTTCCGGTGCGCTGTCCTCCACGCTGCGCTTCAACGACGTGCTCAACTCCAAGGGCATCCGCCACGAGCTGGACCTCTGGGGATACGACGTGGCGCACGACTGGCCGTCCTGGCGGGCGCAGTTGGCGTACCACCTGCCGCGGTTCTGCTAGAGACGTTTCGACGGCTGGCGCGGTACGCCTGCTGGAAGCCCGGATTACTGCCTACCGTGATCGGTATGGGACGACGCGGACGGTCAACGGGAAGGACGCCCGGCCAGGGTCTGCGACGCCTCGCCGTGCTGGCCGCCGTTGGCCCCCTACTGATCGCTGCCTGCCAGGACAGCTCGACGACCGGAGCGAAGGTTGCGGCGCCGTCCGCAATGCCCTCGGGACCGCCACCGACCCCGACGGCCGTTGTGGTCTCGCCGTCCGGGACGTCGCCACGCACCGCCACCGCTCCGGCTTCCCCGCACTCCTCCGCCCCGGCGCCACCATCCACGTGCGCCGGGCTGATGGACAGTTGGAGCGTCTCCCGGCAAGCCGCCCAGGTCGTCACCGTGCCGGTCGAGGGAACCTCCGTGGGCCAGGTCAGCGGGTCGGTCCGGCTGGGCGTGGGTGGGGTGCTGCTCTTCGGCAACCGCGCTCCCGCCGACCTTCGTGGTCAACTTCGCGCGCTAACCGCGCAGGCACCCGGTGGCATCAAGCCGTTCGTCATGTCCGATGAGGAAGGCGGGGGCGTGCAGCGCCTCCGGAACCTGGTGGGGGAGTTGCCCTGGGCCCGCAGCCTCGCCGCGACCCGGACGCCGGCGCAGGTACGCCTCCTCGCCGCCGACACGGCCCGGCGGTTGCTGGCACTCGGCGTCGACATGGATCTGGCGCCGGTCCTGGACCTTGATGCCGGTCCCGGCCCGGACGCGCGGCACCCGGCCGGACGCCGGTCGTTCAGCTCGAATCCGGCAGTCGCGGCTCGATACGGCACCGCCTTCGCCGCCGGCCTGCGCGACGGCGGCGTGGTGGCGGTCGTGAAGCACTTCCCCGGCCTGGGTTCGGCCAGCTACAACACCGACTTCGGCAGCGCGTCGGTCTCATCGCTCGCCAGGCTGCAGCGGGCGGACCTCACGCCGTTCCGGGCCGCCATCGCGGCCGGCGTGCCGGCGGTGATGGTCTCCCATGCCCGGGTGCCCGGGCTCTCCGCACTGCCGGCGAGTCTGTCCGCCGAGGCGGTCGGCGGGCTGCTCCGCGGCCGGCTGGGTTTCCACGGTCTCGTGGTCACCGACTCGCTGTCGGCGGAGGCGGTCCGCGCCGCTGGATTCGGCGTCACCGCAGGTGGGGTACGCGCGTTGCAAGCGGGTTCGGACCTGCTGCTGTACGGACCGGCCGGCGCCGCGGCGCCGCGGACCGCCCGCGAGCTGATCGCTGCGGTGGTGGAGGCGGTCCGGTCCGGACAGCTGCCGGCGAGCCGGCTGCGCGACGCGGTCCGCCACATCCTCGCCGCCAAGCACGTCGCGGGTTGTTGATCAGCAGGCCCGGATGCTGCGGTGCTGCACCGTGTCGATGACGTACGGCGGGTTCGTGGTGGAAGCCGGGCTCAGCGTGTAGTCGATGATCCAATGTGTGCAGGTCTGATGCCGGTAGCCGTCCTTTGGGGCCTGCCGGCTGGTGAATGCCACGGTGGCTCGGGCGCCGGCCGCCGTGGCCTGCAGCCCGGTGAGCCGGACCTGGGTATCGACGGTGGTCTGTAGGCCCGCGGACCACCGGTCCACGGTGAGGTTGCCCCTGGACCGGTATCCGGGAGACAGTACCGCGAACGCGTCGCCGTACCGCCGTGCGTTGATGCCGTCAAAGTACGTCGAGAAGCTGGTGGCGACATCCGCCGCCGCCGGTATCGACGCGACCGTGGAATAGTCCACCGAACCGACGACGGACCGGCTTGGGGTGGGCGGGGTACTGGGCGTCATCGGCGCCGTCGATACTCCCGGCGAAGGGGATGTCGGCTGGGATCCAGCGGTGGTCTGCGTTACCGTCGGCCCGGTGGCGGCGGGAGATCCGTCACCTCCGCGGGTGACGACCAGGAACGCCACCACGGCCACCACACCCGCGCCGAGGACACCGAGCACGATCAGAACCAACGGCCACGGGTTGGCCCCGCCTGCCGGGCGCTGCTCGTGCGGCGCCGCCGCCGGAGCGACGTGGTCGGTCCACCTCGCACCGTCCCAGTACCGGAGTTGTCCTGCGCCGTCGTCGTACCAGCCGGCCGGTGCGGCAGCGGCTCCGGCCGGCTGCGGCCCGAATCCGAACCCGACCGTGTCGGCGTGGGAGGCGACACCACCCGGATCGGGTGGCGCGGTGGCTCCGGCCGCGGCGAGCGCGGGCGCGCCACAGGACGTGCAGTAGGTCTGGCCGCTGATGAGTTGCGCCCCACAGGACATGCAGTACGCCATTGTTCCCCCGAGTGGTCCTGTCGGCGCCTCCAACAGAGGACCAGAGTCACCAACGGTATCCGCTCAGTCGCCAGCCCCCGCAAGCTCCCG
>JBDUDX010000008.1:0-10147 GCA_040002735.1 Frankiaceae bacterium
CGAAGGCGCGCTGGGCGACCCCGCAGCCGCGGGCCGCGACGTTGACCCGGCCGACTTCGACGCCGTCCATCATCTGGTAGAAGCCCTGCCCGATGCCGTCGACGCCGCCGAGCGCGCTGGACGCCGGTACCCGGGTGCCTTCGAACACCATCTCGGTGCTCTCCACGCCCTTGTAGCCCATCTTCTCGATCTTCGGCGGGACCGTGATGCCGTTACCCGCGTCGCCGAACCCGGGCGACTTCTCCACCAGGAACGTGGTCATGTTCTTGTACACCGAGTCCGCGCCGGTATCGGTCTTCACCAGTACGGCCACCACGGCGGACCGGGCGCCGTTCGTCAGCCACATCTTCTGGCCATTGATCACGTAGTCGTCGCCGTCCGGGACCGCCTTGGTCTTGATCGCGGCGACGTCGGACCCGCAGCCCGGCTCACTCATCGAGAACGCACCGCGGATCTCACCGGTGGCCATCCGGGGCAGGAAGTGTTCCTTCTGCTCCTCCGTACCGTGCTGCTTGATCAGGTACGCGACGATGAAGTGCGTATTGATGATCCCGCTCACACTCATCCAGCCGCGGGCCAGTTCCTCCACGCAAAGCGCGTAGGTGAGTAGCGACTCCCCGAGCCCGCCGTACTCCTCCGGGATCATGAGGCCGAACAGCCCCATCTCCTTCATGCCCTCGACGATCGCGTCCGGGAACTCGTCCTTGTGCTCCAGGTCCGTGGCGTACGGGACGATCTCCTTGTCCACGAAGTCGCGGACGGTGGAGACGATCTCCTGCTGGATGTCGTTCAGACCCTCGGTCTGCGCTAGCCGGCCCATACCGGCGCCTCCTTCAGATCAGCGGCGAAGGCGGCGGCACCATGCGACGGGACCTCCCGCGCTTCCTGCTTGCAGTATCTCGCGCCCCCCGAGGCGGCCAACGCCAGGGTGGAGTATGCAGTTGGGGCCGTGCCTGCCGATACTCATAAGCAGCAGCACACCAAGGAGCGCCAATGAGTTCGACCGACCCTTGGACCCCGCCGCCGGATCCCGCCGGTGCGGGCCAGCCGCCGCAGTACGGGACCCAGCCGCAGTACTACGGGCAGCCCCCGTACTACGGGCAGCAGCCCGGCTATCCCGGCGGTCCGGCACAGGGCGGATGGGGACAGCCGGGAGGCTACGGCCCCCCAGTCCCGTTGGGGACGAACACGATGGCGATCCTGTCGCTGGTGTTCGCGTTCGTCTTCGCCCCGGCGGCGATCGTGCTGGGCATCGTGGCGAAGGGGCAGATTCGCGAACGCAACGAGGGCGGCTCGGGTCTCGCAACGGCCGGCATCGTTCTCGGTGCGGTCTTTACCGCGCTCTTCCTGCTGGCCTTCGTCGGCCTGGCGGTCGGCAGTACCAGCGCCGGCGTTTAGCGAGCCCGCTGCGCGCCCGGCGGCTCAGCTCGCCGGGGGCTCGAAGTGCTTGGTACGCGGCATCCCGGCGGCCCGACCCTTGGCGGAGATCACCAGCGCCATCTTGCGCGACGCCTCGTCGATCATCTCGTCCCCGAGCATGACGGCGCCGAGCAAACCGCCCTCCGGCGAGGTGTAGTGCGCGTAGGCGTCCAGTACCAACTCTGCCCAGTCGTACTCCTCCTGGCCGGGGGAGTAGATCTCGTTCGCGGCGACGATCTGGTCCGGGTGCAGCACCCACTTGCCGTCGAAGCCGAGCGCCGCCGAGCGGCCGGCTACCTCCCGATACGCGTCGATGTCCCGGATCTGCAGGAAGGGGCCGTCGATGGCCTGCACGCCCTTGGCCCGGGCGGCCATCAGGATCGACATCAGAATGTGGTGATACGGATCGGCCGGATAGGTCGGAATCAGCGCGCCGACCACCGTGGTCCGCATCTGGATCGAGGCGAGGAAGTCCGCCGGGCCGAAGATGATGGTCTCGATCCGGTCACTCGCAAAGGCGATGTCCTTGGCATTGATCAAGCCGATGGCGTTCTCGATCTGCGCCTCGATGCCGAGGCGCCCGACCTCCAGGCCCATCGTCTTCTCGATCTGGGTGAGCAGGGTGTCCAGCCAGTACACCTGCTCGGGGGTCTGGACCTTGGGCAGCATGATGCAGTCCAGGTTCGCGCCGGCGCCCTCCACAACCTCGATGACGTCGCCGTACGTCCACTTCGTGGTGAGGTCGTTGACCCGTACCGCGCGGGTCTTCCCGCCCCAGTCTCCGTCGTTCAGGGCCGCGATGATGTTCTTGCGCGCCCCCTCCTTGGCCCCGGGCGCGACCGCGTCCTCGAGGTCGAGGAAGACCTGGTCCGCCGGTAGACCTTGCGCCTTGTCCAGCATCTTGACCGAGCTACCGGGCACCGCGAGGCAGGACCGGCGGGGGCGGAAAGCGGGGGACGCGGCGGGCGAAGCGGCGGACGAGGCAGGCATGACCGCATGTTACCGACGGGCCGGTCGGCCATTCCCCGTAGGTCAGTCCGCGAGTACCTCAACCGGCGCATCCCGGTCCGATCCTGAGCCGACCACCAGCGCAATACCGGCGATCAGCAGCACTGCCGCCGGCAGCGCGGCGAGGTGCGGCCGCTGACCCAGGAACACCGCAGCCAGCAATGCGGCGCCCGGTACCTCCAGCAAGATGGTGAGAGACACGACCGTTGCGCTGGTGGTACGCAGGACCCGATTGAACAGCGAGTGGCCGAGCAGTTGAGCGCCGACGGTCAGCGCGGCGAGCTGCGCCCACGTCATCGCCGAGTATCCGACCAAAGATCGGTGGCCGACCAGGCAGGCGGCCAGCAGCAACAGCGAGGCGGTGGAGTAGCAGATCGCGGTGTACGTCGTCGTACTCAGGCTGCGCCGCGCCTCGCCGCCGGCGGCGGTGTACCCGGCGGCGAACATGCCCCCGGCCACGGCGAGCCCGTCGCCCAGCAGCGCCCCGCCGGAGAGCGAGAAGTCCACCCCGGTGAGCAGTGCGGCACCCGCTACCGCCAACGCGATGCCCAGCCACGCCCGACGCGGGACGTGCGCACCCTGCAGCCGGGCGATCGAGGCCGACCAGATCGGCTGGGTGGCGACCAGGGCGGTGGCCGAAGCGACCGAGGTGAAGGTCAGGCTCGGTACCCAGGTGGCGAAGTGCGCGGCCAGGAATACGCCGGCGACCAGGCCCAGCCGCCACTCCCGCCGGTCCAGCGCCCGCAGCTCCGCGCGGCAGCGCAACCAAGCCCACGGCAGCAGCAGGCCGCTCGCCAACGCGTTGCGCCAGAACGCGATCGCCAGCGCCGGTGCTGCGCAGGCCGCCATCAGCGGCCCGGACGTGGAGACCGCGGTGAGTGCCACGGCGATGATGCCGACGTCCCCCGCGGCGGGACGGTGCACGGCCGACGCGGCCAGCCGGTCGGCAGACATCTGTCGAGTATCCGTGGGCCGGGCTGTCGAGGCGGCCGGCACTGCGCGCCGAAGTGGCAAGCTGCCGATATGACGGCGGAACTCACCCCGACCGAGTCGGCCGTAGTCGCCGAGGCGATGAAGAAGTCCGGCCTGGTCTGGTTGCGGGTCGGCGAGGCGCGGGCTTCCCCGGTGTGGCACCTGTGGCACGAGAACTCCGCGTACGTCCTGCACGGCGGGGACGAGCAGCCCGCTCCCGGGCTGGCGGATGCGGCGAACGTGGCGGTGGCGGTACGGAGCAAGGACAACGGCGGCCGGCTGGTGGTGTGGTCGGCTTCGGTAACCGCCGTGTCGCCGGATTCGGCGGAATGGTCGACGGTCGTACCGCTGCTCGCGGCCAAACGGCTCAACGCACCCGACGGCCCCGCCGCGCCGGAGCGCTGGGCACGATCGTGCCGGATCTCCCGGCTGACGCCCACGGGCGCGCTCCTCGAGTCCTGGACGGACCCGGATACCGGCAGCGGTGCCGCCGAGGCACCCGAGACGCCGGCCACCTCCTGGGTCCCGCTGCCATCCTGGCTGGGCCGCCGCCGGCCGCGGCGCTAACCCGCCCACCCGCAGTTCCGGCGCCGGTTTTCGCGCCGGACCGGCGAGTTCCGGCGCCGGTTTTCGCGCCGATCATGCTCGATCGAACGCCTGAGCACCGGAATGACCACCGATCGAGCATGATCGGCGCGGAGGGAGAGGGGACCGGCCGTACCGGAGGAGGCCCAACCACGTAACCCTCCGAAGCCTTCCCAGCGCGCCGGGTCGCGACGCGTGCTTACTCGGGCTGAGTTGCCGACCGCCGCGACGGTAACCTGCCAGCGTGAGCGGGCCGCCGCAACGAGTCTTCGTCGCGCGCCTCGCCGGCGTCGCCGTCTTCGACCCCTACGGTGATCAGGTCGGCCGGGTGCGAGACGTCGTCGCCGTGCTCCGGATCGGCCGTCAACCCCCTCGGGTGCTCGGCCTGGTGGTCGAGGTACAGCCGCGGCGGCGGGTGTTCGTACCGATGGGCCGGGTCAGCGGCATCGAAGCCGACCAGGTGATCATCACTGGAGCGGTCAGTCTCCGCCGGTTCACCCAGCGAGCCGGCGAGACCACGGCGATCGGCGAACTGCTCGACCGCAAGGTCACCCGGCTCGACGACGGCACCACCGTCACCGTCATCGACGTGGGGATCGAGCCGACCCGGACCCGCGATTGGCTGATCACCAAGGTGGCGGTGCGCACCGCCACCCGCGGGATGCGCCGACGAGGCCAGCTCTCCGTACTGAACTGGGACGCCGTGACCGGCTTCTCCCTCGCCGAGGAGGGCCAGGGGGCGGCGAACATGCTCGCCGCCTTCGACCAGCTGCGGGCCGCGGACCTGGCGCACGTGCTGCACGAACTCTCCCCCAAGCGCCGCTCGGAGGTCGCCGCGGCGCTGGATGACGAGCGGCTCGCCGACGTCTTGGAGGAGCTGCCGGAGGACGACCAGGTGGAGATCCTCGGCAAGCTCGGGAAGGAGCGGGCCGCCGACGTGCTGGAGGCGATGGCCCCAGACGACGCGGCGGACCTGCTCCACGAACTGCCCGCGGATGAGCAGGAGCGGCTGCTCGAACTCATGCAACCGGACGAGGCCGGGCCGGTACGCCGGCTGCTGACCTACTCCGAGGACACCGCCGGTGGCCTGATGACCACCGAGCCGGTCATCCTGCCACCGGACGCGACGGTTGCCGAAGCGCTCGCCCGGGTGCGCAATCCCGAGCTGACCCCCGCTCTGGCCAGTCAGGTCTTCGTCTGCCGGTCCCCCACCGCCACGCCCACCGGTCGTTACCTGGGCATTGCACACATCCAACGGCTGCTCCGCGAGCCGCCTTCGGCGCTGGTGAGCGGGGTGGTGGACACCGACATCGATCCGCTCGGAGTCGATGTCACGCTTCCGGCGATCACCAGCCACATGGCGACGTACAACCTGGTCGCCGTCCCGGTGGTGGACGACAACGATCACCTGCTAGGTGCAGTGACCGTGGACGACGTACTGGACCACCTGCTGCCGCCGGACTGGCGGGACCGCGCGCCGGGTGAGGAGGGGCTGGCCCGTGGCTCGCGGTGACGCCCGCCGGCCGCGCCTGGATCAGCCCAAGGCCGCTGGCCGGGCCATGCGGCGCCCCCGGCTCGATCCGGAGGCCGCCGGACGGGTTTCCGAGCGCATTGCCCGCTTCCTCGGTACCTGGAAGTTCATCGGGTACATGACCCTGGCCATTGCGGTCTGGATCCTCTGGAACATCGCGATGCCGGGACATCTTCGCTTCGACACCTACGCCAATAAGTTCACCCTGCTCACGCTCCTGCTGTCCTTGCAGGCTTCCTACGCCGCACCACTGATCCTGCTGGCGCAGAACCGGCAGGCTGACCGGGACCGGGTCCAGTACGAGGACGACCGGGCCCGCAACGACCGGGCGATCGCCGATACCGAGTTCCTCACCCGCGAGGTGGCGGCGCTGCGGATTGCCCTCGGTGAGGTGGCCACCCGGGACTATCTACGCTCGGAATTGCAGCGGCTTCTGGACGAGGTACGGGAGACGCCGCTGCGGGGGCCGGCAGAGGACCACGGCCGGACGGCGTAGGGCTCGGCACGAATCTGGCCAGCACCGGGGCATCAACCTGATGGCCTAACCCGCCGAAGACAGCGGGGTGAGCATCGACCCGAACTCTGCCAGCGCGCCGCGGCGGCGCCCCGGCCGGCGGTTGCGGATCGGTGACGCACTCGTTCAGCAGGGCACGATCACACCCGAGCAACTCGCCGCTGCGTTGGCCGCGCAGAACGCGACGCCACCCGGTGAACTCCGCAAGCGCCTCGGGGCGGTGGTGGTGGAGTGCGGGTTCGCCACCGAACGCCAAGTTGCAGCTGCGCTGGCGACCGCGATGGGCCTGGACATCGCCGATCTCCGCAATCATCCGCCGGACATGGACGACGTCCGCAGCCTGCCGCAGAACGTCGCCCAGCGCTGCGGGGTGGTGATCTTGGGTCGTACCGGCACCCGGGTTCGGCTGGCCGCCGCGGACCCCACCAATGTGCTGGCGCTGGACGACGTTCGGCTGCACCTGGGGGCGGCGGACTTGATGGTCCAGGTCGCGACCGAGACCGACGTACGCGATCTGCTGAATCGGGCGTGGTCGCTGTCCAGTGGCGGGGCGGAAGTCACCTCGTACCTCGATGAGTTGCGAGCGCACCAGGCCGTCGAGGACGCCCCGGTCATCGGGCAGGTCGGCGCAACCGACGACGCTCCGATTGTGCGACTGGTCACCCAGATCCTCGCCGACGCGGTCCGGGCCCGCGCCAGCGACGTGCACATCCAGCCCGAAGCGAACAGCCTGCGGGTGCGCTACCGGGTGGACGGCGTACTCCGCGATGTGATGACGGTGCCGCGCACCGCCGGCGCGGGATTGGTGAGTCGCATCAAGATCATTTCTGGGCTGGACATCGCTGAACGCCGGCTGCCGCAGGACGGCCGGAGCCGGTTGAAGGTGGACGGCACCGAACACGACAGCCGGGTCAGCACCCTTCCCGGATTGCACGGCGAGAAAGTGGTGATCCGGCTGCTCAGCCGGGCCGAGGCCGTCGCGGACATCGCCGACATCGGCCTGGACGCCACCCAGCTCGCGGAGATGCTCACCGCGATGCGCATGCCACAAGGCCTGGTACTGATCACCGGACCCACGGGCTCCGGCAAGACGAACACCCTGTACTCGTCGATCAACCGCATCCAGTCGCCGGAACTCAACATCATCACCCTTGAGGACCCGGTGGAGATCCAGGTACCCGGGGTCACTCAGGTCCAGGTGAACGTCCGCACCGGCCTGACCTTCGCCCGGGGGCTGCGTTCCGTGCTGCGCCAGGACCCCGACATCGTGCTGGTCGGTGAGATCCGGGACACCGAGACCGCCAACCTGGCATTCGAGGCGGCGATGACCGGTCACCTGGTCTTGAGCACGTTGCACACCAACAATGCGCCGGCCGCGCTGTCCCGACTGGTGGACATGGGCGTGGAGCCGTTCCTGGTGGCCTCTTCCCTGACCCTGGTCGCCGGCCAGCGACTGGCCCGGCGGCCGTGCGACACCTGTGCCGAGGCGTACCTGCCGGCGGCGAAAGTCCTGCAGGCGCTCGGGCTGACCGCCGCGGATCTCGCCGAGGCCACGCCACGCCGGGGCCGGGGCTGCCCGGACTGCGGCGGGACCGGCTACCGGGGCCGCATCGGGCTGTTCGAGGTGCTGTCGGTGACGCCCGGGATTCGGGCCGTACTGCTGGCCACGCCCACCGAGTCCGCCGTGGCGAGCGCCGCTCGGGCGGCAGGGATGACCACGCTGCGGGTTTCGGGTCTGCAGGCCGCTCGCCGCGGCGACACCACTTTCGAGGAGGTGCTGCGGGTAACCACCGCCGCGGAAGGCGATGGCATCCGTTGCCCGACCTGCCACAGCGGACTCGCCGCGGACATGGTGAGCTGCCCGTGGTGCGAGACCCCGGTCGGCCAGGGACGATGCGCGCAGTGCAACCGGACGCTGGACCCGGCGTGGCGGCACTGCCCATGGTGCCGGACCGCCGTAGCCGCATCGGCGTTGCCACAGCCACGTCGAGCCAACCCACGTCCCCGCTTGCTTCTGGTCTCCTCGGATGAGGAGCTCTCCGGACGGGTCGCGACCGCCCTCGGCACAGCCGCCACCGTGGACGTCGTCGATAACGGTGACGAGGCCCTGGAGCGGGCGGCGACCGTGACGTACACCGGCCTGATCGTCGACGACGCCCTTCCCGGTACCCCCGCGCTGCAACTCGCCAGCACACTGCGCCACGCCGGGCGCATTCCGATGCTGCCGATCGTGCTGGCCAGCGGTGATCCGGCCGTGTGGGAATCCCTCGGCGGTGGCGTGGTGACCTACGCCGCGCGGGCCGTGGAACCCGCTGCGCTGCGCGGTCTACTCCTGGAAGACGTTTCCGGCGGAAAAGAGAACCGGCCGTAGAATGACTCCCAATGACGACTCTGCCCGCCGTTGAGGCGATAACCCGCGCATTGGCCACCGTCTCCGATCCGGAGATCCACCGCCCGATCACCGAGCTGAAGATGGTCAAGTCGGTCGACGTGGCACCGGACGGCAGCGTGGACGTTGCGGTCTTCCTCACCGTCGCCGGCTGCCCGATGCGTGACCGGATCACGTCCGACGTCACCCGCGCGGTGTCCGCGGTGCCCGGCGTAACCGGGGTCCGGGTCGCCCTCGACGTGATGAGCGACGAGCAGCGCAAGGCCCTGCAGACCCAACTCCGCGGCGGCGAACCGGTCCGGGATGTGCCGTTCGGCAAGCCCGGATCGCTGACCCGGGTCTTCGGGATCGCCAGCGGCAAGGGTGGCGTCGGCAAGTCCTCGGTCACGGTCAACCTGGCCGTATCGATGGCGGAGTCGGGTCTTGCCGTCGGCATCGTGGACGCGGACATTTACGGTCACTCCATCCCGCGGATGCTGCGGGTTACCGAAGGCCCGACCAAGGTCGAAGACATGATCATGCCGCCGATGGCGTACGGCGTGAAGGTGGTCTCGATCGGCATGTTCTCCGGTGGCAAGCCGGTCACCTGGCGTGGTCCGATGCTCCACCGGGCGCTGCAGCAGTTCCTCACCGACTTCTACTGGGGTGACCTGGACGTTCTGCTGCTCGATCTTCCACCCGGTACCGGGGACATCGCGATCTCTCTCGGCCAGCTCATCCCGTCTGCGGAGTTGGTCGTGGTCACCACGCCGCAACTCGCGGCCAGCGAGGTGGCTGAACGGGCCGGCGCCGTAGCCATCCAGTTGCGGCAGAACGTTGCCGGCGTGATCGAGAACATGGCCGGCCTGCCCTGCCCGCACTGCGGGGAGATGGTGGACGTCTTCGGTTCCGGTGGCGGCGGGGCCACGGCCCGGGCGCTGGAGCAGATGATGGGCGTACCGGTACCCCTGCTGGCGTCGGTACCGATTGACCTGCGGCTGCGCGAGGGGGGCGACAACGGCCGGCCGATCGTGCTTTCGGCGCCGGACTCCCTAGCGGCGGTGGCGCTGCGCGGGGTCGCGGAGAAACTCGGGCACCGCTCCCGCGGCCTCGTCGGTAGGCCGTTGAGCCTGACTCCGGTCGGGCGCTGACGAGCGGCAATTCTGCGCGGCGGACGGTATCAGATCGGGGAAACCCGCGCTCTGCTTACCAGCAGCGAAAGGAATCCGGATGCCCCGCTCTGACGGCGGTCTGCTTGCCCGGTTGGCGGCCGTCGCGAGAGGCGATGTTCCGCCACCGCTCGTGGTGGAGTCCGCGAAAGCCGTCTTCGGCTTGCGCGCGCTCGACGCCGAGTTGGCTGAGCTGACGTCGGACTCGCTGGAGGCGGCCGGTGCGGTTCGCGGACCGTCCGAGGTACGCCTGCTCGCCTTCGAGACGCCAGCGATTTCGGTGGACGTGGAAGTCACGGCGAGGGGCGACCGGGTTCGGTTGATGGGTCAGGTCGCCACCGAAGCCACCAACCTCCTCCTCGACACCCCCGCCACGACCGTGACGGTGCCCGTTGACGCCCTGGGGAGCTTCCTCGCCGAGAACGTTCCGCACGGTCCGGTACGGCTGCGGTTCCAGGCGGCCACCGGGCCCGTCGCGACTCCCTGGACGCACCTCTAACAGCTAGCTAGTGGTCCGTCTGTGAAATAGGTGGCGTGTTAGCGGAGCGTCTGCGATATAACTTGGTATCCTATGGTTATGC
>JBDUDX010000009.1:0-9130 GCA_040002735.1 Frankiaceae bacterium
GGTAGCGCCATGACGCGCTGCCAAGCTACCGGCCGTGACCAGGTCGGCGGCGTGTCCCGGTCTTGCGTTGGATCTCCGACAGGTTGCGGGTACGGCTCGTCGCCGCGTCGTCGTGCCACTGCGCACCGCCGACGCCCGCTGCAGCTGGTACGTGTTCAGCTCGGCGTCTTCCAGCACGGCGTAGTAACGGGCGTCCTGATAGAGGTCCGCGGTGGTGGCCGCGTGTTCGGCCAGGGCAACCTCCGCGCTGACATCCCGGCTCGCGCCGATACCCACCGCGCAGATAGTCAACAGCAGCGCGCCCGCCCCGACACTGGCGCGTCGACTGACGGCAGCTCCCGGCCCCCACCCCAACGCCCCACCCAGAGCGTCGGCCAGCCGCAATCCCAGCCTGCGCCCCCCGGTTCTCGGGTAGCCCCCACCCGTCCGCCATCGGCTGGCACGGGAGTGTTCTTGAGGTTCGCGACGGCGACGACCCCCGCTGGTGCTCTCCCGCCTCGTCCGGGCTGCTGCGCAAGTGAACCGTCTGTTGGGGCGATAACCACGACGATTCGGGCCAGTGGGCAGCGACATACGAACCAGCCGTCTGCGCCAGCTCCGCTAGGTTGGGACCGTGGGCTGGAGGTTGCGGAAGGCACCGGCTTTGGCGGTGCTCGTCGTCAGTCTCATCTTGCCTGGATGCGGTTCCAGCAATCACACGAGTAGCCCGGGGGGTATGGGCAGCAGACCAGCCGGCGGTATGGGCGGCGGAGAAGGATATTCCTACTCCAGGTTGACCTGCGCGGCTCCGGCTCGGTTGCCGGGTCGCACGGTGAACGTGTTACTCGGCGATATGGGGATGTCCCAGATGATGGGCGGCACCGCCCCGCTCGGGATGCGGATGTTGCTGCGAGCTGCCCCCGCTGTGCTACCTGCCGGCCGCGTGAGCATTGTGGCAAGTAACCGGGGCTGGCGCACACACGAGTTGGTGGTGCTGCCGCTCGGAGCAGGCGAGTCGGGCGGAATGCGAGTACCGGCGTCGGACGGCAAGGTAGCTGAGGCCGGAAGTCTGGCCGAAGCGTCCGCCAGCTGTGCCGCCGGTGCCGGTGACGGCATCCGAGCAGGCACGGTGGGTTGGACCACCCTGATGTTGCCTCCGGGACGTTACGAGCTGGTCTGCAATCTGCCCAACCACTACGCCGACGGCATGCACCAGGACATCCTCGTCAAGGCCTCCTGACGCCGCTGAGCATTGCCGTACGGGTCTCCGCTCTGAGGTCGCCGAGCCCGGCGTTCAGCTCCAGAAGCCGTCCGAGTAGGTCTACGCCGGGGGAGCCGTCATGGCGGCTCCGCCGCCGACGTACTCCCAGTGCCAGGGTTCGGGTCGGCTGCCGCCCGGTTCGGCCCACTTCGGATGCGCCCACCCGAACCGGCCGGCGTTGGCGTGCATCCATCGGTCCTGGGCGCTTCCGGCCGACTGCAACCCTCCGCAAAGATCCACGGCGAGTCCCCAGCCGTGGTTGCTGGTTCCCGGTACGGCAGCCAGCGAGGGCCGCGTCCGGTACACCGCGACCTGCTGCGGATAGCTGCGGTAGGAGTCGGTGACACAGATCGGCCGGCCGAAAGCGCGGGCGTAGGCGGGTAGGAGCTTGCGGAAGGCGGCCGCGGCATCGCAGCGCAGCACATTCGCCTTGATCCCGGCGCTGCACAGCGCAGTGGCCGGGATCAGTCCATTCGGGTATCCGGCGGCCGCCAGGCTGGCGAGGTCGGTGGGCGGCAGCGGAAGGCGGGACTGGCCTCGGGAAGCCGTACCCGTACCGCTGAGCGAGGTAGCCGCAGCCGCGGCCGCGGACTGGAGCGCGGCGACCTGGGTGAACACCTGTTGTTGAGTGGCGGTTGCCTGACTCCTGGCCAGCGCCGCCGCCCGACCGGCAGCCGCGGCCCGGGCCCCGGCGGCGCGCAAGGCGGCGATCACCTGGGCCCGGTAACTGCCCGCCTGGTGTAGGTAGCCGGCGGCGGCGAGGGCGTCCTGCGGATCCCTTTCGGTGAGCAGCACCCCGATGGTGGAATCCGGTGACTCCCGGTACGCGGCGGCGGCAAAATTGTTCAATCCATCGGTCGCCCGGGCCAACGCCTTCCGGGCCTGCACCTGCGCAGACTGGGCTTGCTGCAGTCGGCGCAAGGCGGACGCCAGCTGCCCCCGGCTGGCCTCGAGCCGTCGGGTACCGACCACCAGGCGCTGCCGGGTCGCGGCAGCGCGGCCGGCCAGCGTCGACCCGGTCGGCGCGGCGCTGGCGGCAATCGGCGAATGTGAACCGGCGGCAGTGGCCGGTATCCCGACGGCACTCACCGCTGCAGCGGCCAGCAGGAGCAGGACAACCGCTTGCATAGCAAGGCGGACGGGCAGCACACAGGGACGCGGCATCAACAAGCTGGTCTCTCCGGCGCCTGCGAGGTCAGCTGTCGGATTCGGGCGAGAGTTGCCCGGCCGCTAAAGCGGCTTCACCCCAAGGGCGGCGACGTCGTCGCTGCCCGGCTTCCCGTGGGTCCCCCACTCCCGCCCATACGTATGGGATCTCGCGTACCCCGGGGCGGGACTCGGCGTGCGGGGAGTGGCGACCCGTCGGCGACAGGTGAAGCTCAGTTTACCGAGCGGCTCGTTGTTCCCAGCCGTGGGGTAGGTCCCATCGGCCGCGCACTCACGGTACTGGGCCAAGGCGTCAGGCTGAGTTGCGAGGGGGCCGCCGGGTTTCCGACACCTCGCCACCCAACCCGCCGGGCCCGTACACCGCCAGACAGAGCCGACGGTGCAGCAGGCCGCTGGCGACAACTTCGTTCGCCAGCTGGGTGCGCCGATCCGGACCGGGCGGGATGGCGAACTTGGCGTACAGCCGAATCAGGTGCTGCTTCACCGCAGCCTCGGTGACCACCAACTCCTCCGCGATGCCGAGAGCCGTCTGCGGGGCCGCAAAGGTCCTACCGGCGTACGCCGGACGGCACAGCGCCACGAGCACGTCGCATTCCCGTCCGCTCAGCAGGGGCCCGCTGGGCACAACGGCATCTCTGGTCAGCGCTGGCAACGCGCCGCCCGCAATCCGGGTCCGGAGCCCGCCGAAGCTGACCACGTCACCATCACTGAGCAAGCACTGCAGCACCGGCTCTCCGTTGACGAAAGTGCCGTTCCGCGAGAGGCCGGCGTCGCTGACGTAGAGCAAGGGGCCTCGACGCACCAGTTCAGCGTGCAACCGACTCACCGCGGGGTGGTCGAGTCGGACGGCGACCCCCCGAGCCCGGCCGACCGTACTCACCGCTGCCACCAGCGGGATGCCGGTGCCGTTCGACAGCATCAGACACGGCGGCGGCCCGTCCGCCGCTGGGGGTGAGGCCGGGTGGGGCTCGGCGTCGACCGCGGTTGTCGTCATACCCCAGTAACGGTCTGGGGCCCCCGCCATGACGCCAGCGTGTACGGGCGTACTCAGCGGGCTGGCTCGTCGTCGCCGTCCAGCTACAGGCGCCGGATGAGAATCCGCTCCGGTCTGGCCGACCGAGCCGCGAGCCGGGGAAGGTCCGCGAGATCGGCGGAGTACACCGTTGCCAGGCCGCCGTCCGCGGCAAGCCGTTCAGCAGCTTCAACCACGATCGCGTCGACTGTCGAGCCGCCGGCCGCGGATCGGAGCCGGGCGGCACGATCCGCCCGGCCGGTGTCCAGCGGTACATCGGACACGCGCAACCGGCCCAGCTCCGCTGCACGAGGGGCGCCGCGATCCAGCAATGCCTCGACCCGCACTGCGGTCGGGACCACCACGCTGACAGACCCCGCGGTACGCCGGTTCCGGCCGGCGGCGGCAGCCAGAATCGCGAGCATCCGGGGGTGCTTGCGGTGGGTCGGATCGGCGAGCGCCTGCGCCGCCTCGTTGTCCAGCACGGCAACGGCCGAGACGAACCTCATGTACGCCGACTCTCCCTTCCGGCACCGGCCGCCGCGTGCGGCGGCGTGACATCCGATGAGGAGCTGAAGCCGTGACGGTGCAGGCTCGCAGCCCACAACACCACATCGTCCGCGTCGGCATCCGGCCGCACCGCGAGCACCTCGCTGGCGGCGGCTCTGAGCAGCTCCGGGTGTTCAGCGAGGGGGCTGTGGTCCAGCTCCGCGAGGGCCTGAGCAACCTCTGCAAGACCCGGCCGACTGTCCGGGTATGCCGCGTAATGGGCGTCCAGGGCAAGCCGCTGAGCGAACGCCTCCAACTGAACCCGGACAGCCTGGTTCAGGCCGTCGTTGCTGCTGGCTGCCCAACCCAGCTCGACAGCAGCCCGCATGGCCTGGCGCAGCGCCTCCGGCTGGCGGACCGATGTGACGGTAGACGCCGCGGGCGGCCGGTCGAGCGCCTGCACCAGATCCTCGAACGCCGCCACGTCGACTCCTTCTGTAGCACCTCAAAGTACTACAGATCAGTGTGGGCTGATGGTGACGACCGAGCTGGCGGCACGGATGTGTGCGCCTTGGGCGAGCAGCTGTGCGGCCCCCTCCGAGGCCCGTACGCCGGCGGCCGCGGCGAAGCCGGGTGAGGTACGCACCATGTCTCCGGTGAACGACACCCGCTGCCCGGGTCGAATGGTCGGTCCGGACTCTCCCTGGGTCCGCATCTGCACCCAGACCCGGCTGCGAGTGTCGCTGCCGATCCAGAAACCCTCATCGGCCGGCACGGCGAGAACGAGTACCCCATTCGCCCGTACCGGCAGACCGACGTAGCGCGAAAGCGACCCCTGCGGACTGAGCTGCAGGGCCCGACCCGCCACGGTCAACCGCGGGATGGCCGGTCCGGCGGGCGCCGAGGCAACCGGTGCCGCCGTGGGCCGCTGAGGCGTTGCCGTCCGGGCCGGCGCCGGCCCGCCGTGGACGACCGCAACAATGACGGCCGCAACGGCGGCAGCCGCCACCGCGCCGGCAGCCGCCGAGGATGCGGCGTGCTCCCGGACCCGGCGCTGCAGTGCCGCCAGTAGCGCGGGGCCCCACATCCAGGGCGCCAAGCCGGCGAGGGCGCGGCGGCGGTCGAGCAGCGGTGGGCTCGCCGCCGCGCAGGCGGTACAGCCCAGCAGGTGCCGACCCGCCTCCAGGGAGCGCTGCCGGCGACGATCGCCGGCGGAGAACGCCAGCAGCACCGGGCGGCAGCGAACCGTCGGCAGTTCCGCGCGGCGCAGCGCGAGCACGTACTCGACCCGTAGCTTCGCGCGGGCCCGGGCCAGTTGCGCGGCCACCCCGCCCGGGGTCGTGCCATCCGCCGCCGCCAGTGCGGCGGTGTCCACCTTCTCGACTTCATGCGCCAACAGCATCCGTCGGTCGGACTCCGGCAGGTTGTCCAACGCGGCGGCGATCGCCGCTTGCTCCTCCTGCTGCAGCACGATGTCCTCAGGCCGGTCGGGCTCCCGGGTGTCGAGCACCCGATGAGCGTGCCGCCGATGCCGATCGAGGCTGCGGCCGTGCTCGTGGATCAGGTTGCGGGCGGTGACGATCGCATACGGCAGCAACGCGGAGGCGTCGAGGCGGTCCCGAGCCGCGAGCAGGCGTACCAAGGTCTCCTGGACGACGTCATCGACGGCATGCGGGTCGGCCAGTCGGGCGGCGGCGACCCGGCGTACCGGACCCGCGACCGCGAGCAGCTGCTCGTCCCACTGCCCGAGGCGCTCGGCGCTGGCCGTCATCGGTACTGACCTCCTCGCCACCGAATGACGTTCCAGAACCGCATAACGTCCAGAATGGCAGGCTTCCGGGACCGGCACCGAAACCGTCGCAAAGGGCCAGTCAGCGGGTGGCCTGGTGCTCCGGCGGAGGTCCGGTACTGGCGCGGACCTCCAGATGGAACGGGTACGGGGCCGGCTCGGCGGCTGTCTCGCCGCGCAGCAAGGCACGGACGAGCGTGCCCACCGCCCGGCCGCGGTCCCGCAGTGGCTGCACGATGGTGGTCAGCGGCGGCGTCGCCGCACGTGCTGGCGGCGAGTCGTCGAAGCCCACCACTGACAACTGCCCGGGTACCTCGATGCCGGCGTCCGCGGCGGCTCGAAGGACGCCCAGAGCCAGCTGATCGCTGAATGCGAAGATGGCGCTCGGCCGGCTGGGTAACCTCAGCAGCTCACCGGCTCCGAGCGCGCCGGCGTCCGGATCGTTCGAGGCGCATTCGACCACCGGTACCTCCGCCCAGGTTGCGCCGATCTCCGCGACCTCGGCGGCCGCCCCGCCGAGGCGCCGCCGCATCACCAGGTACGTCGCCTCCTGCTGCCGCCGGAGATCGGCCCAGCCCTGGTGGCCATCCGATCGCAGCGGCATGCTCAGCACTCCGAGTCGCCGATGCCCGAGGTCCAGCAGGTGGCGAACCGCCTGCGCCGCAGCAGCTTCGTCGTCGATTCGCACCCGCGGCACCCCGGCGAGGGCCGGCTGGTCGAGCACCACCATGGGCCGTCGGCCGGCCTGCGCCGCGGTCACCGCGGGATGGTCGTCCGGGAGGGACTGTACGACCCAGGCGTCCACCACCGCGTTGCGAACGAACGTCGGATCCGCCGGGCCACCCGGCCCGGCATGCAGCAGCAACCCGTAGCCATCCTGCTGTACCTCTACCGCAAGGCCATCCAGGAAGAGCACCGTCGCCGGGTCGGAGAACGCGTAGGACAGCCCCTGGTCCACCAGTACGCCGACCGCGCCCACCCGGCCACGGCGCAGGCCGCGAGCCATCGGATCGGGACCGGCGAAGTTCAACTCGTTGGCCCGCGCCAAGATGCGCTCCCGCAACGCTGCGGAGAGCTGGTCCGGCCGGTTGTACGCGTTGGAGACCGTGGCCCGAGACACACCCAGATCAGCCGCCAGGGTGACCAGTGTCACGCGCCGCTGAGCGGTCATAACGGACCTTCCTCTGGATCGATCCAGTAAACTCGAACCTGTAACGATCCAGCGCAACCTAGCAGTCAAGGAGGCCTCGATGGCCACATCGTCAGCGCAACTCACCCGCATGCCGGCCGAATGGCAGGAGTCGCACGAGGACCACGAGGACCACGAGGACATGGCCACATTCGACCCCAAGGCCGTATCCACCGAGACGGCAGCAGACAAGACCGCCTCGTGGAAGCTGCCGGCCATCACCAAGTGGAGCGCCGGCCCATAGCTCAGTAGTCGGGGGTCGATTCGCTCCCCCTGGCTATTGATCGAAGGCGAGCCTCGCCCGAAAGACCTCCGGGCGGGGCTCGCCTTCCCATGTGGGGCCACGCCGAGGAACCATGCGAAGCTTTGCCGGTGGCTGACAGCTCGCTGATCGAAGCCGCCGGTGCCGTGTTGTGGCGGCCGGCGCAACGTGGCGTGGAGATCGCGTTGATCCATCGCCCCCGGTACGACGACTGGTCGCTGCCCAAAGGGAAGCTCTTGCCCGGGGAGCACCCGTTCGCCGGAGCGCTCCGGGAGGTGACCGAGGAGACCGGTTCGACGGGTTCCTTGGGCCGCAACCTCGGTGAGATCCGATATCGGATCAACGGCGACCCCAAGCGGGTTCGGTACTGGTCACTGCAGCACTCCGACGGCACGTTCGCCCCTGGTGATGAGGTGGACGTCCTGACGTGGCTGCCGCCGCGGGCCGCGCGCAAGCAGCTGACGTTTCCCCACGATCTCCCCGTGCTGGACCGCTTCCTGACCCGGCCGATGCCCAGCTGGCCGCTCATGCTCGTACGCCACGCCAGTGCGGGACGGCGGGCGGCGTGGAAGGCCGAGGACAGCGGCCGCCCGCTGGACAAGCGCGGCCAGCGCCAGGCCGAGGCGTTGACCGACCTGCTCTGTGCCTACCGGCCGAAGCAGATCATCACCGCGGACGTGGAGCGTTGCCGGCAGACGGTCCGGCCGGTAGTGTCCGCGTCCGGCCTCCCGCTGGTGGAGGAGCCGCTGTTCTCCGAGGATGGGTACCGAAGCGAGCCGGCCGCCGCCATCGCCCGCCTGGTGGCGATCGCCGCTTCCGGCGTACCTACTGTGGTCTGCAGTCAGGGCAAGTCGATCCCCGGCCTGCTCAGCGGGCTGTGCGGCGAGCTGGACGGCAAGCTCCGGGGCGATCCGGCGGTCCGCAAGGGCGGCGCCTGGCTGGTCCACCTTGCCTGGGGAGCCGACCCGTTACCCGACATCGTCAGCCTGGAGCGGGTGACACCGCTCGCCTAACCGCCCGTTCGTCCGGGTCACGTTACGATCCGAGGCCAACCCATGCGCCCACCTCAGAGGTTATGTTGCCCGTCGTGCAGTCCAGGAACGCCATGGAGTACACCGCCGACCTGGGCACCCTGAAGCAGGCAGTCGGGATGCTGCAGAAACGGTTGAAGCTCGCGCCCGGCCCCCAGCGCAAGCACGTTGTGACGTTTCTGGACACCTTCGACTGGGCGCTGTCCCGAGTCGGCCTTCGGCTCAGCCAGTCGGGAGACACGCTGGAACTGTCCGCCCAGCCACCCGGCAGGATCCTGGTACGCAGCACCGGTGACGCCGCACATCGACTCGCCCCGGATCTCCCGGCACCGTTACGGGGGAAGCTCTCCGCCGCGATGGGCCTGCGGGCACTGCTTCCGGTCGCCACGGTGCGGTCCACCGAGGTCGTGCTGGTCGCGCGCAACGCGGAGGAAAAGATGGTCGCCCGGCTGGTGGTGGCCCGGCTGGCACTTGGGGCAGGCAACGGGACGGCCGCGTCGTCACGGCGTAGCGGCGGGTTACGGCTGACCGTCGTACCGCTGCGGGGGTACGACAAGGAAGCCCGTCGGCTGGCCGCCGAGGTGTCCGGTATCCCCGGCGTCGAGCCGGCCGAGGGCAGTGTGTTTCGCGACGCGGTCGAGGCCAGCGGACGGTCGGTGGGCGACTACACCGGCAAGCTTGCGCTGAAGATCACCCGCACGCAGCCGGCGTACGAGGCAGCGCGACAAATCTATGGCTCCCAGTTGGACACCATGTCGGTCAATGCCAGCGGCGTGATCGCTGATTTGGATACCGAGTTCCTGCACGACTTCCGGGTTGCGGTTCGCCGTACCCGGTCCGCGCTCAAGGAGTTGCCGGGCATCCTGCTAGCGCCGACGGAGGAACGGTTCCGGCGGGAGTTCAAGTGGCTGGGAGACGTGACCACGCCGACCCGCGACCTCGACGTCTACC
>JBDUDX010000010.1:0-4853 GCA_040002735.1 Frankiaceae bacterium
CAGGCGGCAGCGGCACTCCGCAGACCTCCCCGGTGCGCGTGTAATCAGCCGAGCCGGAACCGGCGAGGTATCCACGGGCGACGCACTCCACGGGCACCATCTCTAGCCGCCGGCAGAGCATCGCCCGGCCCCGCAGCTCCGCCGGGATGCGGGGATCGTCCACCGACACCAGATGATGCGGACCGAGATCGGCGAGCTGCGACAGCCACCAGGCGGTCAGCGCTGTGAGTACCCGCCCCTTGTCCGGGATCGGCGTCGGCAAGATCACGTCGTACGCGGAGATCCGATCACTGGCCACGAGCAGCACGTGGTCGGCGTCGACCTCGTACAGCCCCCGGACCTTGCCGCTCGCCAGCAGCCTCATGCCAACCGCGCCAGCCGGTCGAAGACGCCGTCGAGGCGGGCGAGGTAGCGCTCCGGCCGGCAGGCCTCGTCCAGCGCTGCCTCGTCGAGAGACAGCCCTGCCGTCTTGGCGTGCCTGCGGAGCGTCTCGCGGAAGGCCGTACCGTCCTCCCATGTCTCCATCGCCGCCCCCTGGGTGAGGTCGTACGCGTCCTCCCGGGACAACCCACCCTCGACCAGCGCCAGCAACACCGCGGAGGAGTACACCAACCCGCCGGTGGCGTCCAGGTTGGCGCGCATCCGGTCGCGGTCCACGGTGAGCCCGGTCACCAGGCGCAATGTCAGGTGCAGCAAGTAGTCCGTACCGATCGCCGCGTCCGGCAACGCGATCCGCTCGGTCGAGGAGTGGCTGATGTCCCGCTCGTGCCACAGCGGGATGCCCTCCATCACCGGTACGACCTGGGCCCGGACGATCCGCGCCAGCCCGCTGATCCGCTCGCAGAGGATCGGGTTGCGCTTGTGCGGCATCGCGGAGGAGCCCTTCTGGCCGCGCCCGAACGGCTCGGCGAGTTCCCGTACCTCGGTCCGCTGGCCGTGCCGGACCTCCAGCGCAATGGCCTCGCACACGGTGACCAGGACGGCCAGCGCGGAGACCCATTCGCTGATCCCGTCCCGCAGCACCACCTGAGTGGCCACGTCCGCCGGTCGGAGCCCCAAATCGGCGGCCACCGAGCGCTCGATCGCCGGGTCGAGATTGGAGTACGTCCCCACCGCCCCGGAGATCTTGCAGACCGCGACCGCTTCGCGGGCTCGGCGCAGCCGGTCCCGGGACCGGGCCACGCCGAACGCGAAGTCCGCGACCCGGTGTCCCCAGCTGTCCGGCTCGGCGTGCACGCCGTGGGTACGGCCGACCCGGACGGTGTTCCGGTGTGCCAGCCCGTGCCCCCGGAGCGCAGCCACCAGCCCGTCGGCCTTGGTGAGCAGCAGGTCGGTGGCGTCCACCAGCTGCAGCGCGAGCGCGGTGTCCAGCAGGTCGGAGGAGGTCATGCCGAAGTGGACGTACGCTGCCGCCTCGCGCGGCGTGGTCTTGTCCGCCCAGGCCGACAGGAAGGCGATCACGTCGTGCTGCGTGACCTCCTCGATCGCCGCGACCGCGGCCGGGGTGGGCGGCGGGGCGGCCCGTACCGGCTCCACCGCATGCGCAGGCACCGTGCCGGCGGCGGCGTGCGCGGCCAAGACCAGCGTCTCGACCCGGGCCCAGAGCGCGTACTTGTGCGCCTCGCTCCAGATCGCCCCCATCTCGGGCAGCGTGTACCGCTCGATCATGAAGCCGCTGCTTGGGCGATGTCGGTCCGGAAGTGGGCTCCGTCGAGCCGCAACAGTCCCACGGCCTGATAGGCCGCGTCTCGGGCGAGCGGCAGCGTCCCCCCGGTCGCGGTGATCGACAGCACCCGACCGCCGGCGCTGCGGATCACCTCCCCGTCGGCCCGGGTGCCGGCGTGCAGCACCGTGACACCGGGCACCGCCGCCGCCTCGTCCAGGCCGCCGATCGGGTCGCCGAGGCGCGGCGCGGCCGGATAGCCCTCAGCCGCAAGCACGACCGTCACCGCGGCTCCGGCACGCCATTCCAGCGGCGGATGCGCGTCCAGCGTGCCGGTCGCGGCCGAGCAGAGCAGGCCGGCGAGCGGAGTCTGCAGCAAGGCCAGTACGACCTGGGTCTCCGGATCACCGAACCGGGCGTTGAACTCGACCACCCGCACGCCCGCCGACGTGAGTGACAGACCCGCATAGAGCAGCCCCACGAACGGCGTACCGCGACGAGCCAGCTCCGCGACCGTCGGCTCCAACACGGTCCGCTGTACCTCGTCGATCAGGCCGGCGGCCAGCCACGGCAGGGGCGCGTACGCCCCCATGCCGCCGGTGTTCGGCCCCGCGTCCCCGTCGTACGCCCGCTTGAAGTCCTGCGCCGGGAGCAGCGGGCGCACGGTGCGCCCGTCGGTGACGGCGAACAGCGACACCTCCGGGCCGTCCAGGTACTCCTCGACCAGCACCCGGCCGTACGCCGCCAGGCAGCGATCGGCATGCGTCCGGGCCGCTGGCAGGTCACTCGTGACCAGCACCCCTTTGCCGGCGGCGAGCCCGTCTTCCTTCACCACGTACGGGGAACCAAAGGTGACCAGCGCTTCGGTCACCTCGGCCACGCTGGAGCAGATCCGGCTGGGCGCGGTGAGTACCCCCGCGGTCGCCATCACATCCTTGGCGAGTGCCTTGGAGCCCTCGATCGCCGCCGCCGCGGCCGACGGCCCGAACACCGGTACGCCGAGACGCCGGATCACGTCGGCGGCTCCGGCCACCAGCGGCACCTCAGGACCGATGACGACCAGATTCGGCCGCACATCCGCGGCCAGCGCGGCGAGGGCCTGCGGGTCGGCGGCGTCCACCGGATACGGGGACGCGATCGCCGCGGTGCCGGCGTTGCCCGGTGCGCAGATCAGGTCCGTGACGGCCGGATCGCGGCGGAGCGCAAGGCACAACGCGTGCTCGCGCGCACCGGAACCGACGACAAGAACCCGCATGGCCTTCAACCTATCGGGGGACGCGCTCGTGGCGAGCTCCCGTCGTGGGCGGTCAGCACAACCCGCCGCACTATCGGCTGGACGATTCGATGAGTTTCGGGAAATCATGTCGTTGATAGTCGCGGGGGTCTCAAATTCTTAAGGAGTCGAACGTGCCTATCCGGTTGGCGAGAGTCTTGACCGGCCGACGTACCAAGTACGCGGTCCTGGTGTTTTGGATCGCGGTCATGGCGATCGCGGCGCGGCTGTCGTCGAAGCTGACAGGCGCGGAGAAGAACGACGCGCAGGCGTGGCTGCCTGGTAGCGCAGAGTCAACGCAGGTCCTGAACCTGCAGAAGTCGTTCCGCTCGTCCAACACGTTGCCCGCCGTCGTGGTGTACTCCCGAACCGGTGGCATCACCGGGGCCGACCGGGCAGCCGCCGCAGCGGATGCGCGGAGCTTCGCCGCCCTGACCGGGGTGGGCGGCCCAGCCGTCGGACCGTTGCCGTCGAAGGACGGGCAGGCGCTGGAGACGGTGGTGCCGTTCGACCTCGGCAGCGACGGATGGAAGAAGGCCAAGACCGTCGTCGACCAGATGAGGGGCATCGCCGCCGACGGGTCGGGGCTGACCGTACACATCACTGGGCCGCTCGGAAGCGCCGCGGACTCGGCCAGCGCCTTTGAGGGCATCGACGGCACGCTGCTCTACGCGACCGTCGCGGTCGTCGTGGTGATCCTGCTGCTGACCTACCGCAGTCCGATCCTCTGGCTGCTTCCGGTGATGTCCGCCGGGATCGCCCTGACCACCGCCGAGGCGGTGATCTACCTGCTGGCCAAGAACGGGCTCACGGTGAACGCCCAGAGCGCCGGCATCCTGACCGTGCTGGTCTTCGGCGCCGGCACCGACTACGCGCTACTGCTGATCGCCCGGTACCGGGAAGAACTACGCCAGCACGAGGACCGGCACGAGGCCATCGCCGTCGCCCTGCACCGGGCCGGGCCGGCGTTGATCGCCAGTGCCGCCACCGTGGCCGTAAGCATGCTGTGCCTGCTCGCCGCCGAGTCGAACCCCACCCGTGGACTGGGACCGGTCGCCGCGATCGGCATCGTGGTCGGCCTGTTCGTCATGATCAGCCTGCTGCCCGCGCTGCTGGTGATCTGCGGCCGCTGGCTGTTCTGGCCGGTTCGGCCCGGCTACGGCACGCCCGAACCGACCTCGACCGGGGTCTGGGCCCGCGTCGGCCAGCGGATCGCCCGGCGGCCGCGCACCGTCTGGGTCGGAACCGCCGCCGTCCTCGCGGTACTGAGCCTCGGCATCCTGCAGCTCGACGCCAGCGGTCTGACCAACAAGGAAGGCTTCCGCTCCACACCGGACTCCACCGTTGGGGCGGAAATCCTCGCCCGGCACTTCCCGGCCGGAGCCGGCAGTCCGGTACTCGTACTCGGCAACGCCCCGGCAGCCGGCCAGCTCCGATCCGCATTTGCGGGTACCCCGGGGATCGACGCGGTGTCGGCACCCGCAGTCCGGGGCGGCGTCGCCTACTTGGAGGGCACCCTCACCGCGCCGCCGGACAGCCACGCCGCGTTCGCCACGGTGGACTCGGTCCGGGACCGGATCCACGCCGTACCCGGCGCCGCCGCGAAGGTGGGTGGTGACACGGCCATCAACCTTGACGTCCAGCGAGCCTCCCGGCACGACCGCAACCTGCTGATCCCGATCGTGCTGCTGGTCGTACTGTTGATCCTCGCCGCGCTGCTCCGAGCGGTGATCGCGGCGGTGGTCCTGCTCGCCACGGTGGTCCTGTCCTACGCGACGGCGCTGGGCGTCAGCGCGCTGATCTTCCGACACGTGTTCGGGTACCAGGGAGCCGACAGCTCCTTCCCGCTGTTCGTGTTCGTCTTCCTGGTCGCGCTGGGCATCGACTACAACATCTTCCTGATGACCCGGGTCCGGG
>JBDUDX010000011.1:0-12910 GCA_040002735.1 Frankiaceae bacterium
GCCAATGCTCACCATGCCGGTCGTCCTTCCCGGTCGAACCGGGGTCAGACGCTCCCTTCGGGCAAGATATTCGGCGAAACCGGTCGCGATCCGGCGTGGGATAGGACACAATCGGCCGCCGCTCGGAATACCGCGTCACCCACGGCGTTATCTTCCGCGCTCAAGGCGAAAGTGAGGAAATTATGGCTACTGACTATGACAGCCCGAGAACGACCGAAGATGAGATCGGTGAAGACAGCCTGGAGGAGTTGAAGGCGCGCCGCGCCGAGGCCCAGACCGGTGCCGTCGACGTCGACGAGGCGGATCTCGCCGAGGCGTTGGAACTTCCCGGTGCCGACCTGTCCGGCGAGGAGCTGACCGTACGCGTACTGCCCCGGCAGGCGGATGAGTTCACCTGCTCGCGTTGCTTCCTGGTCCACCACCGCAGTCAGTTGGCGACCAGCGCCGGTGGGCGGCTGGTCTGCCGGGAGTGTGCCGCCTGAATCGGCGCAGCCGGCACCCGGCTTTGGCCGGGGAGCCGGCCTCCCCGGCTCCGACGGAATCGAGCAACGTGCCAGCGCTGGTGGCTCGGCTGTCGCAGAACGAGCCACTGGACACCCGGTCGCGCGGTCGGCTGATCGGGTCGCTAGCGGCCGGGCTGGCCAGCAGCGCCAAGCGGGCCGGCGCTGCGGCGGTGACCAGCGGCCGCTGGCTGAGCGAGGTCGTGATCGAGGTCGCCCCGCAACTACCGATCCGCGATCTCGGGGCGCTACGGGAGCAGTACGACGGCCTGGACGGGGATGTCCTCGCCGAGTCGCTGATCACCGCGGCGACTCGGGCCACGGCCGCGGTGGGGGCGGCCGGTGGCGCGGTGGCCGCGATCGAGTTCGTCGCGCCGCCGGCGCTGCTCACCGCGCCGGTGCTGGTCGCGGCGGAGACGCTGGCGGTGGTCGCGATCGAGGTGAAGCTGCTTGCTGAGCTGCACGAGGTGTACCGCCGTCGTCCGCAGGGCAGCGCCGCGCAGCGAGCCACGGCGTACGTCCTTGCCTGGGCAAGTCAACGGGGTATTGACCCCCACCAGAAGGCCGGCTTGACCGGCGCGGTGGGTGGTGCGCTGCAGCGTCAGTTGCGCCAGCGACTCATGCGCCGGGCCGGCCGTAACGTCACGACTTACCTGCCGTTCCTCGCCGGCGCGGTGGCCGGTGGCGAATTGAACCGGCGGGAGACCCGGCGGTTCGCCGAGGCGATGCTGGCAGAGCTACGGGGCTGACCGGGCGCCAGTCCGGACGCAACACGAACCCGTCGAGAGCGCCCGGGGCAACGACCACGCTGGGCGGTTGAGCGGCGAGCCGCGCGGCGACGCCGTGGTCGGCGAGGCGCTCCTGCGGATGGACAACCACGCCGACATCCGCGGCGGCCTCCTGCCGCATCGCCGCGGTATCCGCCGGGCTCGGCGGCCGGGCGATGCTCGGCGAGAGCTTTCCGCGCGGGCGTTCCCGGGGGGCCGGCGGTGGATACGGCGGCGGGGCGTCGAGGTGCACATCCGGTGGGTGGGTCAGCCACAAGGCCGGTGGATCGAGCTGAAGCACCGTCGCCAGCGCCAGCGGGGCGGTCGCCACGCCGACCTCGTTCCCCTCGCGCAGCCGGGCCACCGCAGCGGCCACCACGGCGTCGGCCTCCGGCTGGTGGTCGAGTCGAGCCGCCGCCAACGCCTCGGCTGCGGCGAGTCGGCCTGGGCGGCGTACCGGCCAGCGCGGAAACAGCGGAGGAGGCCAGTCGTACGGCAGCTCAGCGGACACGGCCAGCGTTGCGGGAAACATCTCGCCGTAGTAATCGGGATCCTTACGCAGCAGCGCCGCCCGATGCGATGCATGCACCGCCTCGGTGCCGAGCCAGGGCGGCGTCGACCTTCGATGCGCAGCGCGCCCAGGTCCGAAACGGCGCCGCCGGTGAATTCCAGCAACGCGCCGGCCACCGCGTCGGCGTATCCCCGGCGCTCCCACTCCCGGCAGATCGTCAGGCCGTAGCCGACCAGCGCGGGCGTGAAGCCACGCCACATCGCCACCGCCGGATGGTTCTTCCAGCCGTAGGTCGGAAAGACCAGGGCGCGCAGGATCTGGAACGCCTCGACCCGCTGCTTGCCCAGCCGCCGATCATCCAGCGTGACGGCGCTGGCCAGCAAGGACGGGAACGGCAGGAACGTCTGCACCGACCAGTCCTGGTAACCGCTTAGCTGACCTCTTCCATCCCGGGGGGCAGGCTGCCGCTGGCCTTACGCCAGGTATCAGCCGCCTTGCGCTGGGCGACCACTCGGGCGATGCCGTAGGCAGTACCGGAGAGTGCGGCCCAGGCGATCGCCTCCGGCCACGTGGTGGTAGCCGAAGCGGGGTTCGCCGGAGGCGTCTTGCCGGTGGTCTTGGTCCACACCGTGGTGAGCAGCTTCCGGGCGACGATTCCCGAGGCCATGGCGGACAGGCCGCCGAAGACCTTCCAACCCATCTTTGACGCCGCTTGCGCCATGCGTTGATCTCCTTTAACCAGTGGGGGTACTGCGCCAGCAGCCTAGGCCCCGGGATTGCCGGTCGCGGGCGACGCCGAGCTGGCCGGCGCGGCGGGGAGGCTCCCGGTGCGGGCGGCGGCGATCATCGCCGCCAACTCCGCCGGGCGCCGCGAACCGATCAGCCAGTACGGGGTGTCGTCGGCCGGGTCGCTCACCACCACCGCCACCCCTTCCTTCACCCAGGGCCGGGTGACGGTCCAGGCGGCCGGATCGGCTTGGGGACCCAGGAGCGCCCGCAGCGCCGGGCGATCGAGGAGGCGTACCTCGCCCGCGTACTCCAGCGGCAGCGTGGCTCGGCCGGCGGTCAGCGTGCCCGGCCGGACCTGGACCCGAACCGAACCAGCGAAGATCAGCAAGGACGCGGCGGCGCCGGTGAAGACCAGATACGTGATCACGACTGCCGGCATCGGCAACCCGGCGGCGAACTCCGCACCGAGCAGGAGAACCAGGAACGCCGCCACGAACCACCACCACAGCGGAACACCCAACCGTTCGGAGAAGGTCGGCGTGGGGTCCGCGCGGCTTCCCGAACGAGTACCGGAGGCGGTCATCTCACCAGTCTCGCAGCACGTCGGCGCGGGTCGCCCGGTCTGCGGGGCCGGTCCGCGCTCGCGATCCCGGATAGGGTCGCCAACCGTGGAGGCTCCCCAGCGACATCCGGACACGCCGCCGGCTGGCACCCCGATGGGCCCGCACTACGCGCGTTGTTTCGGCTGCGGACCCGAACAGCCCCACGGCCTGAAGCTCCAGGTCACCGTGGGTGAGGGAGTGACCGTCGAGGCGCGGCTCACGGTCGCCGAGGCCCATCAGGGTGCCCCCGGGCTGGCGCATGGCGGGGTGATCGCCGCCGCCTTCGACGAGGCGCTCGGCGCGCTGCTGTGGGTGGTCCGCCAACCGGCGGTCACCGCGCGGCTGACCACCACCTACCGGCATCCGTTGCCGGTGGGGGAGACCCTGCACATTGTCGCCGAGTGCACCGGCATCTCCCGGCGGTTGATCCGTACCACCGCCCGGGGGTGGATCGGCGACTCCGACGGCACACTGGCCGCCGAGGCCGAGGCGCTGTTCGCGGTGGTACCCCTGGAGCACTTCACCACCTTCGGCCGGGCGAGTGAGTGGGAGGCCGACTCGGTACGCCTGCACGACCGGTTCCTCGACGCCAGTTACAACCCGTGACCGAACTCATCGTGGCCGTGCAGCGGTTGGACCCCGGCCTGCCGCTACCGTCCTACGCGCATCTAGGGGACGCGGGCGCCGACCTGCTCGCCGCCGTCGATGTGCGGCTCGCGCCGGGGGAGCGGGCCGTGGTGCCCACCGGCATCGCGGTGGCCCTCCCGCCGGGGTACGCCGGGTTCGTCCACCCCCGGTCGGGGCTGGCCGCGCGGCACGGCTTGGGCTTGGTCAACGCGCCCGGCACCATCGACAGCGGGTACCGTGGCGAGATAAGAGTGATTGTCGTCAACCTCGATCCGAGGCAGCCGATCGAGTTGCGGCGCGGGGACCGGATCGCTCAACTCGTGGTCCAGCCGGTGGCCGCGGCAACCTTCGCCGAGGTCAGTAGATTGCCGTCATCGCCTCGTGCCGAGGCCGGGTTCGGCTCGACCGGGGGCTTTGTCGGCTCACTGGACAGTCCCACCACATCGCAGGGAGCTTGACGTGTTTCGACGTCGACGTCGCGAGAATTCGACCGAGGAGAACAACGCCGAAGAGATCAACCATGAGGTCGAGCAGGACCTTGGCGACCGGAGCGTCGATGAGCCGGCAGCCGCGGAGCCCGCAGGGTTGCCGCCGCGACCGAACGGCCCCTGGGACGTCACCGAGGCGCCCGACGCGGACGCCGAGCGCTTCGACCTCGGAGGGCTGCAGTTGGCCATCCCGGACGGCGCCCAGGTGCAGCTCGACGTGACCCCCGACGGCATGGTCGTGCCCTCGATGATCGTGGGTGAGGCGGCCGTCCAGATCTCCGCATTCGCCGCCCCCCGGCGGACCGGAATCTGGGCGGAGGTACGGACGGAGATCGCGGAATCGCTGCAGGAGGCCGGCGGTGAGGTGGTTGAAGCCGACGGTACGTTCGGCACCGAGTTGCACGGTCAGGTCCCGGTGGCACTGCCGGACGGGTCGGTCGGTGCCTCCCCCGCCCGGTTCGTCGGTGTCGACGGTCCGCGCTGGTTCCTTCGCGGGCTGTTCACCGGTGCGGCCGTGATCCCCGGCGCGGCTGCTGAACTGGAGGACGCGTTCCGCGCGACGGTGGTAGTTCGCGGGGCCGAGGCGATGGCGCCGCGCGACCCGCTGCCGGTGAACGTCCCGCGGGAGATCTTGGAAGCCGCCGCCGATCCCGAAGACCCTCAGTCCTCGCCGCTCGACCCGTTCGAGCGTGGACCGGAGATCACCGAAGTCCGCTAACCAGTCGGAAATTGCATCGGCCTACCCTGAGGAGTATGAAACAGGGCGGCCTGTTCAAGCGGGCCCTGCACACGCTCTCCTCGCAGCCGTCCGAACTCGAGGCCGAAGAGCTTCAGGACTCGGTGACCTCGCTCGGCGCCACACCAGTCGTGGACTGCCCGGATCGGCAGCAGACCAGCGTCGCGGGCATCCTTCGGACCGTCACGCTCCGCCCGCGGGCCGGCGCGCCGGCGCTGGAGGCGGACCTGTGGGACGGCAGCGGAACGGTGAACCTGGTGTGGCTGGGCCGGCGGCGGATCGCCGGAATCGAGCCCGGTCGCCACGTCAAGGCGCACGGCCGGATCTGCACCATCGACGGCGATCGGGTGATCTACAACCCGACCTACGACCTGTTACCGCCGGAGGAGTGAACCGGCCGGACCCGGCCGGTGAGCAGTTCCTCCAGTTGATCTTCCACGTCAGGGGCAGCGATGAAGAGTAGTTCGTCGGCTGCCTCCAGCGGGTCGTCCGGAGTCGGTACCAGTACCCGGCCACCGCGCAGAATCGCGACCAGCGCAGTATCCGGCGGCCAGGTCACGCTGCCGACCCGATGCCCGACGAGGTCCGCATCATCGCTCAACGTCAGCTCGACGAGGTTGGCCTGGCCCTCGCGGAAGGTCATCAACCGGACGAGATCACCGACGCTCACCGCCTCCTCGACCAGCGCTGACAGCAGCCTCGGCGTGGAAACCGCGACGTCGACACCCCACGACTCGTTGAACAGCCACTCATTCTTGGGGTGGTTCACCCGGGCTACCACCCGACGCACGCCGTACTCGGTTTTCGCCAGCAACGACATCACCAGGTTCGCCTTGTCGTCACCGGTGGCGGCGATCACCACCTGGCAGCGTTCCAGCTCGGCCTCCTCCAGCGAGGTCACCTCACAAGCGTCCGCCAGCAGCCAGGACGCGCCGGGGACGCTGGCCACTTTCAGGGCATGCTCGTCCTTCTCCAGCAGCAGCACCTCATGGCCGTTGTCGACCAGTTCGGCGGCGATCGAGCGTCCGACGTTGCCGGCGCCGGCGATGGCGACTCTCATAACGCGCTCCTCAGGTACTGCTCGTGCGTGATGGCTCAGCGCGCCTTCGGCGGCGGCGTACCCAGGACCTCGGAGATCCGGCCCAGGTCTTCTGCGCGGGCCATTACGTGCACCAGGTCACCTTCCTGCAGGACCAGACTCGGGTCGGGTAGCCGGGCTTCGCCGAGCCGGGTAATGAAGCCGAGGCGGACGGAAGCCAACTCCTCGATCTGGGTGCATCGCAAGCCGATCCACGAGGGGTCGACGTGCACTTCTGCGAGGACCACCGTGCCGGTGGCATCGCGCCACGCGGGTTCCGCGCCGGCAGGCAGCAGCCGGCGCTTCATCTGGTCGGTGGTCCACCGCACGGTCGCCACGGTGGGGATGCCGAAGCGCTGGTACACCGCTGCCCGCCGCGGGTCGTAGATCCGGGCAGCCACGTTCGCCACGCCGAACGTCTCCCGCGCCACCCGGGCGGAGATGATGTTGGAGTTGTCACCGCTGCTCACCGCAGCGAAGGCGTCAGCCCGTTCGATGCCGGCCTCCAGCAGCGTGTCGCGGTCGAAGCCCACGCCGAAGACCTTCTGGCCGGTGTACTTCTCTCCGAGGCGTCGGAACGCCGTCGCGTCCCGATCCACCACGGCTACCGAGTGCCCGTCACCGAGCAGGCCCTTGGCCAGCCGTGAGCCGACGCGACCGCAGCCCATGATCACAATGTGCACGACTTGGAACGGTACACGCTGGCTCCACCAGGGGCGACGTTCCTCCCGGCGCCCTACCATTTGACCGTGCGTTCCTCCCTGGCCAGCCTGCCCAAGCGGTTCTTCGTCGGCCAGCCGCTGGGCAGCGAACGTCTCGGTGAAACGCTGCTCCCCAAGAAGATCGCCCTGCCGGTCTTCGCCAGCGATGCCTTGTCATCGGTGGCCTACGCCCCCGAGGAAATCTTCCTCGTATTGACCTTGGGCGGTTTCGGGCTGCTGCACTACTCCTGGTACCTTGCCGCCGGCGTTGTCGTGTTGATGCTCGTCGTAGTGGCGTCCTACCGGCAGAACGTGCACGCCTACCCCAGCGGGGGCGGGGACTACGAGGTGGTGACCACCAACCTCGGCCGGTACGCCGGCCTCACGGTGGCCAGCGCGCTGCTCGTGGACTACGTGCTGACGGTCGCGGTCTCGACCAGCGCCGGGGTGGCGAACCTCACCTCGGCGGTGGGGAGCCTCGCCGGCCGCGAGGTGGAGCTCACCATCGGCATCGTGGCGATCATCACAGTGATAAACCTGCGCGGTGTCCGCGAGTCCGGCACCGCGTTCGCCATCCCCACCTACGGCTTCATGCTCGGTATCGCGGCGCTGATGGCGGTGGGCTTCGGCAAGGTCTTCTTCGGCTCGGGGCTGGCCGCGGAGAGCGCCGGAATCTCGGTACGACCGGAACACGACTACACCGGTCTGGCGCTGTTCCTACTGTTGATGCGAGCTTTTGCCTCCGGCTGCGCGGCGCTCACCGGGGTGGAGGCGATCAGCAACGGCGTCCCGGCCTTCAAGGAGCCGAAGTCGAAGAACGCCGCCACCACGCTGGCCTTGCTCGGTGCGATGGCGGTCACCATGTTCACCGGCATCGTGGCCCTTGCCGTGATGGCGCATGTCCATGTCAGCCACACCCCAGCCGACCTGATCAACGCGCCGGACGGGTACGTGCAGCGGACGGTGATCGCGCAGATCGGCGCCGCGGTCTTCGGTGACGGCTCGGTGGGCTTCTACTACCTGCAGATCGTCACCGCGCTGATCCTGGTTCTGGCCGCCAATACGGCGTTCAACGGCTTTCCGGTCCTCGGTTCGATCCTCGCCCGCGACGGCTTCCTGCCCCGACAGTTGCACACCCGGGGCGACCGGCTGGCCTTCAGCAACGGAATCGTGTTGTTGGCGGTGTTCGCCGGAATTCTGATCGGCGCCTTCAAGGCGTCGCCGACCCGGCTCATCCAGCTCTACATCGTGGGCGTGTTCGTGTCGTTCACGCTGAGCCAGATCGGCATGATCCGGCACTGGAACCGCCACCTGCGCTCGGAGCCGGACGCGATGGCGCGTCGGAACATGCGGCGCTCTCGGGTGATCAACACGATCGGCGCGGTGATCACCGGAACCGTGCTGGTGATCGTGCTGGTCACCAAGTTCACCCACGGCGCGTACATCGTGGTGATCGCGATGCCGATCATCTTCTTCACCATGGTGGCGATTCGGCGGCATTACCGCACGGTGAGCCGGGAGCTGGTCCCGGATGACGAGGACACCACGCTGCCGTCCCGGATCCACGCCGTGGTGTTGGTATCCAAGATCCACAAGCCCACGCTGCAGGCGATCGCGTACGCCCGGGCAACCCGGCCGAGCACGCTGGTGGCGGTGACCGTGCAGGTCGAACCGGCGGACGCCAAGGCACTACAGGAGGAGTGGGATCGCCGCGGCATCCCGGTGCCCCTGGTAGTCCTGGACTCGCCGTTCCGTGAGGTGACCAGCTCGGTGGTGGACTACGTCAAGCACGTCCGCCGGGAGAGCCCCCGCGATGTGGTGATCGTTTATGTACCGGAGTACGTCGTCGGGCACTGGTGGGAGCACCTGCTGCACAACCAGAGCGCGCTGCGGCTAAAGACCCGGTTGCGGTTCCAGTCCGGCGTGCTGATGACCAGTGTGCCGTGGCAATTGCGCTCCTCCCATGGCCGGGAGCCCACGGCTGCCGCGGTCTGGTCCGCGCCGGGGGACAGCCGTCGCGCGGTGGAGCAGGTCCGCAGTCCGACGGCGGCGGCCGCACCGAACGGCCAGAGCCGCAGCGACAAGCCGGCCCAGCCGCCGCTCGGCACCGGAACGGGCTGACCAGCCTGCCCGGCACCGGCCGCGACGGGGACCCCGACCTGCTGGAACTCGACGTGGACGCCGTCGCTCACGGCGGAATCTGTACGGCCCGGGCGCCGGACGGCAGGGTGATGTTCCTGCGCCACACCTTGCCCGGTGAACGGGTGCGTGTCCGGGTGACCGAGGAGCGGGCCCGCTATCTGCGCGGGGACGCGGTGGAGGTCCTGCGGGCCTCCCCGGACCGGGTGGCCACGCCGTGCCCCTACGCCGGACCCGGGCGATGCGGTGGTTGCGATTGGCAGCACGTCGACATCGCGGCGCAGCGACGGCTGAAAGCGGCGGTCATTCGGGAGCAATTCGCCCGCCTCGCCGGTCTCGACGTCACGCCGGAGGTACGGGAGGTCTCCGGCGCACCGGACGGGCTCGGCTGGCGTACCCGGGTCGGCTTCGCCGTCGGTGAAGGCGGTGCGGTGGGTTTCCGGCGGCACCGCTCGCATGCCGTCGAACCGGTGGAGCGGTGCCTGATCGCCCATCCCCTGGTGAACGACCTCGGCGTCCCTCGCCGGCGCTGGCCGGGGGTGGAATCCGTCGCCATTGCTGTTGGAGCGGCGAGCGGCGACCGCTTGGTCACCCCGGCCGGCCAGCCGCCGCCGGCCGGGGTGATCCGGGAGTACGCCGCCGGGCGTAGCTGGCGGGTCTCCGCCGGCTCGTTCTGGCAGGTGCATCCCGGCGCCGCCGACGCCTTGGTGGACACGGTCGCTGCGCTGGTGCAGCCGCGGCCGGGGGAGCGGGCGCTGGACCTGTACTGCGGGGTCGGGCTCTTCGCCGGCGCGCTGGCGGACCGGGTCGGGGAGGCCGGCGGCGTGCTGGCCGTGGAGGGGAACCGGCGGGCCGTCGCGGACGCGCGGCACAACCTCGCAGGGTTGCCGCAGGTCCGGGTCCAGTGTGCCCGGGTGGACGGCCCGCTGCTCCGCCGGTTGGCGGCGGCCCATCCTCGGCCGGATGTCGTGGTTCTGGACCCGCCCCGTTCCGGCGCCGGCCGGGACGTCGTCACCGAACTGGCCCGGATCGGTCCCCGCGCCGTCGGGTACGTCGCCTGCGATCCGGCGGCGCTCGCACGCGACGTCGCCACGTTCACCGGGCTGGGCTACCGACTCGCCGGGTTGCGCGCCTTCGATGCCTTCCCGATGACGTCCCACGTCGAGTGCGTAGTACTGCTTGTTTCCCACGACGTCACCCACTGAGTAGGTCCCGTAGGGACGAAGGACCCTGCCGCCACGCTGTGGACAGGCAATACTGGGGGAAGGGGAGAGCCGGTGGATTACCGGGAGGTTGCCATGTCGAAGACCCCACGCGGTGCGCCCGCGGTCGCCGTTTCCCGGGCGGCGTTGCGACGGGAATCCCGCCGCCTGCAACCGTTGGCCGAGGGTTTGCGCCGCACCGCCTGCCTGGTGGAGAAGGCCGACGTCCGAGCCGTACGCCGGGCGTGCGACGACGCGTACGCCTTGCTCAGTGCGCAGATCATTCCGCACGTCGCCGCCCAGTCGGTCGCGTTGGCTTCGATCATCGACAGCGAAGTGAGTGCGCTGAGCCGTGATTGTCGGGAACTGATCACCATGACCCATGAGCTCGGCGTACTACGTACCCGCCTGACCACGCATCCCTCGGCGCCCCAGGCGGATGAGCTGCGACGGGTCCTCTTCGGGCTCTACGCGCTGGTCCGCCTGCAGTTCACCAAGGCCGAAGAGGTCTACCTGCCGATGCTCGACGCGCTGGGTCATTCGGTAGTCGGCCAGGGCGCCGCGCCGCAACGGTTTCGGCTGCCCACGCCGGCCCGGCCGGGGGAGGGCCGGACGTCACGGTCGGCCCCGGTGTTGGCGGCGAACGGAAACTGAACGGGCAGCCACCACCGGGCTGGCCGGCGGAGCTGCCGCCGCCCGGGGCGCCCGGCTTCCAGCGCCGCGCGATCGGCTGGCTTTTCGACCTGTGCCCGGCGGACTACCGGGCGTACGAAGTACTGCGGGCCTACCCCGCCCTGCTGGCCCGCTTCGCTGCCGGCCACATCGCCAGCGCGCAGGACGCCGCCGTCCGCGGTCTGGCCACCGCCCGCGCCGATCTCCGTGGTCTCCTACCACCCGAGGCCGTCGAGGCCGCGATCGCGGCCTATGAGCGCGAGGGCCTCCGGCTGCGCCGGACCGCGGCGTCGGTGGCCCTGGTGGAACGGGCGCTGCGCGGTGAGCAGTTCGTGCCCCGGCTCTGACCGGCGCCGGACGACCTTTCACGGCTTGACGGCTGTTACGGTAATCCAATCGTTATATGTTCATGACTTGACAGAAACGGCGGCGTTCGAGAGCCTCCAGTCGTGCAGCTGCCGAATCCGAGCGAGGTGGATGAGCGCGTCGCCTCCGGAGTCGGCTCTCCCGCATCGCTCCGCAGTGCCAATCGGCAGCGGGTGCTGGACTTGCTGCGGACTACCGGCTCGGTGAGCCAGTCGGAGATTGCTCGACGTACCGGACTGTCCCGTGCCACCGTCTCCAACATCGTCCGCGAACTCCGGGAGAGCGACTGGATCACTGTCCGGGCGCTTCCCGCCGCCGTGGGCAACGACACGGGTCGGCGGGGCACCGGGATCGTGCTCAATCAACGTGCCGGTCTGGTGCTGGCCCTCGACTTCGGCCACAACGTGCTGCAAGAGGACCATCGAGAACTACCGGCCGACCATGGGGCGGAGGAGGACCTTCCGCTGGCCGCGGAGGTCGTCGACAGCCTCCTAATTGCGGTCGGTGCGCCTCGCTCCGCCGTGTTGGGTATCGGAATGGGCTTGGCCGGTCCGGTTGATCCGGTTACCGGCGAAGTGCGGTCACCGGCAATCTTGCCAGGCTGGGTCGGGGTGCCCGCCAAGGCGGCAATGTCGGATCATCTCGGGTTGCCAGTGCTGGTCGACAACGACGCGAACCTTGGCGCTCTTGGTGAACTCACCTGGGGAGCAGGCGTCGGCGCGCGTCATCTTCTGTACATCAAAGCCTCCTACGGCGTCGGCGCCGGATTGATCCTCGACGGCCGGCTCTACGGCGGGTCCGGCGGTATCGCGGGTGAGATCGGGCACGTCACAGTGGACGACCGCGGGGCGCTGTGTCAGTGCGGTGATCGAGGCTGTCTGGAGACTCTGGCCGGTTCCGAGGCCCTGCTGTCCCTGTTGCGGCGCAGCTACGGCGCCAATCTGACCATCACCGACGCTATCGCGAAGGCGGTCGGTGGGGACAGCGGCTGCCGGCGGATCATCGCCGACGCCGGCCGGGCGATCGGCATCGCGGTCGCCGCGGCGTGCAGCCTGCTGGCGCCCGAGCGCGTGGTGATCGGCGGCACGCTTGCCGCAGCAGGTGCCATCCTGCTGGCTCCGATGCGGGACGTGGTCCGCCGCCACGCCATGCACACCATCCCGGACAATGCGCAGATCGTCGCCGGTGCGCTCGGCGAGCGCGCGGAGGTCCTCGGCGGGCTGGCTTTGGCGCTGCGCAGCGCCGATCGGCTCGCCGCCCAGCCTAAGGTGCCGCTGGTGCCCATCTGAGTACCTCAACGAAGCGCGACGACCCGAGGACCGCAAGAAGAAGACTGACAACTCCGACAACCGGAAGGAAAGCGCATGACCTCCACCACCAAGATGGTCGCAGCCGGCTCGATGCTGCTGCTCGCACTCGGCTCGACCGCCTGCGGAAACGACAAGAAGTCGACCACCAGCGGCGGCAGCACGCCCTCCAGCGGCAGCAGCACCGCGGCCGGCGGCAGCGGCACGACCGGCACGATCGCGCTGCTGCTGCCCGAGACCACGACCACGCGGTATGAAGCTCACGACCGCCCGGAGTTCGAAGCGAAGATGAAGCAGCTCTGCGCCAGCTGCAAGATTCTCTACTCGAACGCCAACCAGGACTCGGCCAAGCAGCAACAGCAGGCAGACGCCGCGTTGACCCAGGGGGCCAAGGTGCTCGTCCTCGACCCGGTCGACTACAAAGCGGCGCAGAGCATCGTCGCTAAAGCGAAGCAGCAGAAGGTCAGCGTGGTCTCCTACGACCG
>JBDUDX010000012.1:0-11251 GCA_040002735.1 Frankiaceae bacterium
ATGTCGATCTCGTTGTCGAAGTGGCCGATGTTGCCGACGATCGCCTGATGCTTCATCCGGCTCATCTGTTCGGCCGAGATGACGTTACGGTTGCCGGTGGCGGTGATCACGATGTCCGCGGTCGGCAGGATGTCCTCCAGCGTCAGCACGGCGAAGCCGTCCATGGCCGCCTGCAACGCGCAGATCGGGTCGATCTCGGTGACGACCACCTTGGCGCCCTGGCCACGGAGCGCGTCCGCGCAACCCTTACCGACGTCGCCGTAGCCGCAGACCACCGCGGTCTTGCCGGCGATCAGCACGTCGACCGCCCGGTTCAGCCCGTCGATCACCGAGTGCCGGCAGCCGTACTTGTTGTCGAACTTCGACTTGGTGACCGAGTCGTTGACGTTGATCGCCGGGAACAGCAGCGTGCCCTGGCGCTGCATCTCATACAGCCGGTGCACGCCGGTGGTGGTCTCCTCGGTGACGCCCTGGATCGACGCGGACAGCGTGGTCCAGCGGTCCGCGTCCGCCGCGAGGGAACGCTGCAGCAGCCGCAGGATGACCCCGAGCTCCTCGTTCTCCGCGCCCGCCGGGTCGGGTACCGCGCCGGCCTTCTCGTACTGCACGCCGAGGTGGACCAGCATGGTCGCATCGCCACCGTCGTCCAGGATCAGATTCGGCCCCTCGGCCGCCCAGCCGGTAAGCACCTTCTCGGTGCAGTCCCAGTACTCGGTGAGGGTCTCGCCCTTCCAGGCGTACACCGGCACCCCGCTCGGGTTCTCCGGGGTGCCGTCCCGGCCGACGACGACCGCGGCGGCCGCGTGGTCCTGGGTGGAGAAGATATTGCAGCTCGCCCAGCGGACGTCGGCGCCGAGGTCGACCAGGGTCTCGATCAGGACCGCGGTCTGCACGGTCATGTGCAGCGACCCGGCGATCCGGGCGCCGTCCAACGGCTTGCTGGCGCCGAACTCGGCCCGCATCGCCATCAGCCCGGGCATCTCGTGCTCGGCGAGGGAGATCTCCTTACGGCCGAAGTCGGCGAGCGCGAGGTCGGCGACCAGGTAGTCGCCGGCACGTAACGGGCTGAGCGTCATGCGGTCTCCTTGAGAGTTGTGATCGTCGGTGGTGCGCCCGGTGCGGGGGCGAGCAGGCGCTGGTGCTTGTCCTGCTCCCAGCGGAGCCAGTCCCCCGGGTCGATGTCGTCTGGGCGCCTCGGCGGTGCGGTCAGCCATCCGTCGACCGCAGCGCGCAGATCCGGGTCGGTACGCAGCCGGGCCGCGAAGGCGACGTCGGAGAGCCCGATCGAGAAGCGATCCAGCAACTCGCGCAGGGTACGGAGGCGTTGCAGCTGGCCAGGCCCGTACAGCCGGTAGCCGGCGCCGGAACGCTCCGGTTCCACCAGGCCGAGCCGCTCGACGTACCGCAGCATGCGGGCCGACCAGCCGGTCACCTCGGAGGCCTGGGTGATGGGGAGCATGCTCATTGGCAATAACGTTAGCATCACTCTGTCAACGTTCTGGGCGTGCCGGTCAAGGGTCGAGCGCGTGGCGGGCCGACCGTGACAGGCTGCCGACATGGGCTTGTTCACGGTCGCCGAAGCCCGGGCTGAGATAGTCCGGCTGCAGCCGTTGTTCGCCGAGTTGGTGGCCCTGCGGGCGGACGCCGCTGAGCTGGCCGCCGCTCTCACCGCCGGCGGGCCGGTGACCGGACTGGGCGGCCTGCCGGAGTTCAAAGCCGCACAGGCGCGCCTCGATGAGTTGCTCAGCGAGGTCCAGGGCAGCGGCGTAGAGCTCAAGGGAGTCGCGCCGCTGCTGCTGGACTTTCCGGCCGAGTTCGACGGCGTACCCGTCCTGCTGTGTTGGTTGGAAGGCGACACCGAGCTGAACTGGTACCACCGGACCGATCTGGGCTTCGCCGGTCGCCGCCGGCTGCCGTGACCCTGCCCCCCGCAGGTCAGGCGCTCCGCAGGGCAGGCGGCCCGCAGATCAGGCACTGGACCGCTGGAACGCCCGGGCCCCCCACCAGGACAACGCCACGCTCAGCACCACCGTAACCGCCACCCCGATACCGATGTCCGCCGAGGCCACCTCGCCGCGGAACAACGCGCGGACCGCATCCACCAGGTACGTCAGCGGATTCGCCTCGGAGAGCCGGCGCAGCCAAGTGGGGGCCAGGGCCATCGGCAGCAGTACGCCGGACAGCAACAGCAGCGGAAGCGAGACGCCCTGGATCATCGGCGCGAACGAGTCCTCGTCCTTCAGGATCAGGCCCATGGCGTAGGAGGCGGACGCCATCCCCAACGCCAGTACACAGACCAGCACGATCGACAGCAGGATGCCCACCCAGTTCGGATCCAGACCGAACGGGATGGCGACCAGGATGAGCAGCACGGCTTGGACGCCGATGGTCACCACGTTGGACAGCGTGCGTCCCAGGATGAGCGACACCCGCAGCGCCGGAGTCACCCGCTGGCGGTCTACCACACCCTCCCGCAACTCCTGGATGATGCCGAAGCCGGCGAAACCGGCGCCGAAGATGGCGAGTTGCAGCAGCAGCCCCGGCACGAACACCGACCAGGACGCCGACCCACCGAGACCTCCGCCGGAGACGTTCTTCAGCAGCGGGCCGAACAGCGCCAGGTAGAGGATCGGCTGGGTGAGGCCGAAAAAAACCCAGACCGGGTTGCGAAGTAGGTCCCGCATCTGGCGAAGGAAGATGACCCAGGTTTCGGTGAGCATGGACCTCTCAGGCCGCAGCGGCGGACGGCTCGTCGCGCAGCGAGCGCCCGGTGAGATCGAGGAAGACCGCATCGAGCGTGGGTCGGCTCACGCTCACCGACCGCAGGGGCAGTCCGGCAGCGTCGAGGGCGCGGAGCAGTTGCGGCACGGCGGTGTCACCGCGATCGACCGTGAGGGTGAGCGTGTCGCCGTCCACCGCACTGCTGCGGACCGGCAACGCTTGCGCGGCGACAACGCCGGCACGGAAGATGTCGCCCTCGACGCGCACGGTGATGACGTCACCGGAGACCCGGGCCTTCAGCGCATCGGGGGTGTCGTCGGCGACGATCCGGCCGTGGTCCATCACCAGGATCCGGTCTGCCAAGATGTCGGCTTCCTCCAGGTAATGCGTGGTGAGCACGACGGTGGCCCCGTGGGAGTCGCGCAGGGCGCGGATGTGCTCCCACAGGTTCGCCCGACTCTGCGGATCGAGCCCGGTAGTCGGCTCGTCGAGGAACACCAGCTTCGGGTCGTGGACCAGGCCGAGTGCGATGTCGAAGCGCCGTCGCTGACCACCGGACAGCTCCGAGAGCGCCCGAGCCTCATATCCGCCGAGGTCCAGCCGCGGCAAGAGGTCGGCGAGCCGAGCCACCGCCGCCGGCTTGGTCATGCCTTGCAGGCGCCCCTGGGTGATGAGTTCCTCGCCGAGTCGGGTGCCGGGAGCGGGGGTGGCGCCGATCTGGGCGACGTAACCGATCCGGCGTCGCACCTCGCGCGGCTCGGCCCGCAGGTCCACCCCCGCCACCACAGCGCTGCCGGCGGTGGGCGCCAGCAACGTGGTCAGCATCCGCAACGTCGTAGTCTTGCCGGCCCCGTTGGGCCCCAGCAGGCCGACGATCTCGCCCGACCGAACGGTGAAGTCGACGGCCTTAACCGCCTCGACCGGGCCGGTCTTCGTCCGGAACGTGCGGCCGAGACCGCGCGCGTCAATCATCGTTGCCTGTGGCAGGATCACGCCTGAAGATTAGTCAAGTTTGACTGTAGCGTCAAGGTTTTCCGGAGACCGCACGCCATGACCGGGACCGAGCCGGACGGCACCGGGCTCACCGGGGAAGACGTAGGCACCGTCCCGGATGTGCTTCAGGAACCCGCGAGACCATTCCACTTCGCTCTTCACCCGCGACATGCCAAAGTCGAGCAGCTCGCGGACGTGTTCCGGTACGGCACCATCGGCACCGGTGGCACCGTCGGGAATGGTCGCCCGGAAGTACCGCAGCTCCTCCAGCTGTCCCTCCAACTGCCCGATCCGGGACCGTACCGCGCTGATCAGCTCATCCCGCGGGAGGCTCAGCATCAGACACAGCGCTGGCACAAGGGGTTCCGCCGGCCGTTGCACCCGCCACCAGGCTTCGCGCAGCAGGGTGGTGAACTCCTTATCGCCATCGGCGGTGAGCACGTACTCGGTCCGCTCCGGGCGGCCGTCACCGCGGAGCCGTCCGGTTACGGCGAGGTGGCCGTCCTTCTCCAACGTGCGCAGCGCCGAGTAGATGGACCCGGTCTTGACGTTGGTCCACTCCTCCAACCGCCAGGTCATCAGCTCACGGCGTACGTCATAGCCGTGTACCGGTTGCAGAAACCGGACCACGCCGAGGACGAGAAGGCGGGTGGAACTCACCCGGTAACCCTACTCCGGCTTGACTATCCCCCCAGGGTTAACTGTTCCATCGGGAAATGACCCGGGTGTCGCGTTCCCAGCCGAGAACTGACACCGTGGCGGTATCCAGCCGGTAGCGACTGCCCTCCTCCGGCGCCTGCTCCAGCCAGCGTGCCGTGAGGACCCGCAGCAGGTGACCGTGGGCAAACAGAGGGCGCGGTCGGCGGCGCTTCGCCGTACCCGATCGATCAGCCGGTCCACGCGGGCAGCCACCTCACCGGCCAGTTCACCACCGGGCGCACCGGCATTCCACACGCTCCAGCCGGGCGCGAACTCGCGGATCTGTTCGGTCGTGATGCCCTCGTAGTCGCCGTAGTCCCACTCCCGGGCGTCCTCGGTCACCTCCGCATCAGGGAACCCGGCGAGGACGGCGGTGTCCCGAGCACGAACCATCGGGCTGGTGAGAACCAGGCCGAAAGTTGTCTCGGCGAGCCGCGGCGCCAATCGCCTCGCGGCGGCCTCACCGGACGGCAGCAGCGCCAGATCCGTCCGGCTGGTGTGCCGATGGTCGCGGCTCCATTCGGTCTCACCGTGCCGCACCAACCACAGTTCCGGGCGGGCAGTGCTGCTGGCATCGGGCTGCATGGCGGCCATCTTGCTCTGGCCATCCCGCTCTGGCCATCCCGCTGGCCGTCCCGCGAAAGGGGTCGGTAGCGGACACCGAGTTAGCCGAGCGGGTCAGCCAACCGCGTGCGCATCCCGTCGATGAGCAGTTGCAGCCCGTGGTTGAAGCTCGCAGCCGGGTCGGTGCCGCCGCGCTGGTTGAACGCGGCCGCGAGGTAGGGCCACCCGGACAGCCTTCCTGGCGGCGCGACGTCCGCAACCCCCTGCTGCTGGCGAGCGCTTTCCGCCTGATACTCCAGAGCACAGCCGATCACGTAGTGACCTACGGCGAAGAGATTCTCCAACGCGTCTCCGGGGGCGAATCCCGCAGTGACCAGGCTGTGGATCGTCTCCTCGACGAAGGGCAACGAGGAGTCGGTCGGTCGGTTGCCGGCGACCACCAGAGCGGCGTCGCGGTGGGTCACCAGCGCCCGCCACTGCAGCCGGCCCTGCTCCGCCAGCCATTCCCACCAGGGCTGCCCGGGCGCCGGGGCGCCGCTGCGCCCCCCAGCCTCGACGATGATCGCCTCGGCCATCAGGTCCAGGAGTTCCCGCTTGTGTCGTACGTGCCAATACAAGGTGGGGGCCGAGACGCCCAGGTCGGCGGCGAGTCGGCGCAAGGTCAGCCCCTCCAGGCCGACGTCGTCCAACAGGGCGACGGCAGCTCGCACCACGTCGTCCCGAGTGAGCGACATCGAAAACCTCTTCCTTTCTCGAACGTAGTTAGGGTAGCGTCCCTAACAACGTTAGAGAGGTTGGGCCATGGAGTTTCCGGATGCCGCCGTTCGAGTCCGAGGCTTGGTGAAGCGGTTCAAGGAGGTGGAGGCCGTCTCCGGCATCGATCTTGATGTCCATCCCGGTGAGACCTTCGGCTTTCTCGGTCCGAACGGAGCCGGCAAGTCCACCACGATCAAGATCCTCTGCACGCTCACCGATGCGACGGCCGGCACCGCGGAGGTCGCCGGTTTCGATGTCGCGACGGAGCGCAACGCAGTACGGCGACACATCGGCCTGGTATTCCAGGAGCCGACGCTGGACGCCTACCTCACCGCCGAGCAGAACCTGCGCTTCCACGGCGAACTGTACGGCGTGGATCGTCGCACCGCCGCCAGCCGGCGGACCGAGGTGCTCGCCATGGTGGGTCTGCAGGACCGGCGGTCCAGTCGGGTGCAGACCTACTCCGGCGGCATGCGGCGGCGGCTGGAGATCGCCCGTGGCCTGCTGCACTCCCCGCGGGTACTTTTCCTCGACGAACCGACGATCGGCCTCGACCCGCAGACCCGGGCGTCCATCTGGGACTACCTACGCGAGTTGCACCGCCGGGAGGACATCACCGTGTTCGTCACCACGCACTACATGGACGAAGCGGAGAACTGCGACCGGATCGCGATCATGAATGCCGGTCGTATCGTCGCGTTGGACACGCCCGATGCGCTCAAAGCGGCCGTCGGCGCGGATCGAGTGTCCATCACCACCGCCGACGACGGCGCCGCCATCCGCGCGTTGGACGAGCAGTTCCACCTTCCGGCGGCCGTCCGGGAGGGTGCGGTGAGCTTCGCCGTTGCCGACGGGGCGGCCTTCGTACCCCAGCTGTTCGCCCGGCTGCCGGTACCGATCCAATCGGTGACCGTCACCCGTCCCAGCCTGGACGATGTCTTCCTGTCCTATGCCGGCACCACGATCCGTGACGCGGAGCGCACCGCCGGTCCGAACCCCATGGCGATCTTCGCCGGCCGCGGAAGGTGATCAGAATGACCACAACCGTTTCCACGACCATCCCTGCGGTGTTCGTACCGGCGTCCGGCCTACGGCACCAGGTCCGGGCGACCGTAGTGGTGTGGCAGCGGGAGATGATTCGCTTCACCCGGGACCCGGCCCGGATGCTCTCCGCACTGATCCAGCCCGTGCTGTTCTTGTTCGTACTCGGCTCCGGTCTCTCGTCACTGGTGCGGGCCGGCACCGGATCGGTCGATTTCCGGACCTTCCTGTTTCCCGGCGTCCTGGCGACCTCGGTGCTCTTCACCGCGGCCTTCGCCGGCATCTCCATGGTCTGGGACCGGGAATTCGGGTTCCTCCGCGAGATGCTTGTCGCTCCGGTGAGCAGCACCGCGATTCTCACCGGGAAGTGTCTCGGCGGTGCCACGGTGGCCACCCTGCAGAGCCTGGTGATCCTGGCCCTGGCCGGCACGGTAGGCGTCCCGTACTCGCCCGTCATGATGGTCGAACTGGTCGGGCTGCTGTTTCTGATGGCATTCCTGATCACCGCCCTCGGCCTGGTGCTCGCGGCCCGGGTCAAGCAGGTGCAATCCGCGATGCCGCTGGTCCAGCTGATCATCACACCGCTGATGTTTCTCTCCGGGGCGCTGTTCCCGCTCTCCGGGCTCCCCACGTGGCTGAATCTGGTGACCAAGCTCAACCCCATGACGTACGCCGTCGAGCCGCTGCGATCGGTGATCTTCGATCGGTTACGACTCGACGCCGTCAGCCGGCTCCGGCTCGACCCGGGTATCCGGTGGGGGTCCTGGTCGGTCCCGGTGTCGCTCCAGGTGACGCTGGTGGCGGCGGTGTGTCTGGTACTGCTCTCCATCGCCGTCGCGATGTTCGCCCGTACCGAGTAGCTCTCACCTCTCCGGGTCCGGCCCCCCGGAGCCGGTGAGCCCGGCCGTCTGCCGCGCTCCATCGGCGAGTTGCGGCCGGTAGAGATCCGGCTCGATGTAGATCAACGTGGCCAACGGTTGGGCGGCCCGGATGCGCGCCTCGGCATCGTCGATCGCCTCGGCGACCTCGGGCATGGTGAGCCCGGGTGCCAGCGCGACCTTAGCCCCGACCAGCAGCTGCTCCGGGCCGAGATGCATGGTTCGAAGGTGGATGACGTCCCGGATCCGGGTCCCGTCGGTGAGCGCGGCGCGGATGCCGGCGACCACCGGCCGGCTCGCCGCCTCGCCGATCAGCAGGCTCTTCATCTCCATTGCCAGGAAGACCGCCACCGCGCCGAGCAGTAACCCGATCGCCAGAGTGCCCACCCCGTCCCAACGCGGGTTGCCGGTGGTGATGCTCAACCCCACGCCCCCGAGGGCGAAGAGCAGCCCAAGCAGCGCGGCGGTGTCCTCCAGTAACACCACCGGCAGTTCCGGTGACTTGGACGTGCGCAGATAAGCGGCCCAGCCGATATTGCCGCGGATCTTGCTTGCCTCGGTGAAGGCGGTGTGGAAGCTGAAGCCTTCCAGGCCGATGGCGACCGCCAGGACGCCGATGGCGATGATCGGGCTGTCCAGTTCGTGCGGATGTTTGACCTTCTCGTACCCCTCGTACAACGCGAAGAGCGAGCCGACGCTGAACAGCACGAGCGCGACCACAAAGGCGTAGAAGTACCGGTCCTGGCCGTGGCCGAAAGGATGGTCCTCGTCCGGCGGCCGCTTCGAGCGGCGGCGGCCCACCAGCAGCAGGCCCTGGTTCCCGGTGTCGGCCACCGAGTGCACGGACTCGGCGAGCATGGAGGACGAGCCGGTGATCAGAAACGCCACGAACTTACTGATCGCGATTCCCAAGTTCGCGATCAGCGCGGCGACGATCGCCTTTCCGCCGCCCTCCTCGCCCGCGCTCACCGGGCCACCGCAGCGGCCCCGGCGGCGAGTCGTACGGCCTCGTTTGCCGGCGTCGGGGAGGGGTCGACGCCGGTGAGCACGGCCAGATATCCGCTGGCGTAGTCGATCAGCCCGATGAGCGAGGCGAGCCGCTCGTACGGGTACTCGCCGTCAGCCCGCAGTTCGGTCAGTTTCGCGCCCCGGGCCTGGGCGAGGCTCCGGACCGCCTCGGCCTGCGCGGCGATCCGGGGATGCTCCGAGCTGTCCCGAAGCAGGATGGGGTGCAGCCGGGTCGGCGCCGAGCCCTCCAACGGGTCGGCGAAAAGGTCCTGGGCGTCGCCTACCCAGGGCCCGTCCCAGGTGCTGATAACACCCTGCGCGACGTCCGGAAGTGAGCCGGACAGCGCCGGGGCCTTGCCGTTCTGCGCCCACTGGCTGGCGAACCGGTCGGCAGCGACCGTGGTCAGCCCGGAGGTACCCCAGACCGTCGGCACCGTACCGGCCACGCTGAGCGCCAGTTCCTTCGCCGGGTTGAGAAACAACTCGGTACTCGGCTGGCACCGCAACGCGAGACCGTAGAGCCGCTCCGCGGTCGCCTCGAACACCTCGCCGGGCAGGTCGACCAGTCCGAGCGCACCCCCGACGGCGAGCAGCGGGGTGGCGAGCGCCCAGAATGTCGCCCGCGCGGAGTGCACCTCACTGACCGGCACGAGCAGGCCCCGGGCTCGTTCGGTCCGATCCGCCAGCGGTGAACCGGCCGGCCCGATCCCGACGATGTGAGCGCCTCGGCGGGTGGCTTCCTCGGTGGCTACCAGCGTCTCCTCGGTGGAACCCGAGGAGGAGAGCGCGACGACCACATCGGCCGCCCCTACCCAGCCCGGCACCGTGAAGCCCCGAGACACCACGACCGGAACCGGGCACGTCGACCTGGCCAGCGCGGCGAGCACATCCCCGGCGAGCGCAGCGGTACCCATACCGACGATCACCACCGCCCGCGGCCGGCCGGTCGCAGCCAGGGAAGCCACGCCGGCCTCGGCAGCCGCGGTGGCACCGGAACGCACTTGCGCGGCGGAGGTAGCGATCGCCCGCAGCATCTCCCCCGGATCGCCAGCGGTAATCGCCGCGACGTCGTCGAGTCGGCCGGCGTCCAGGGGCAGCGTCATCACGGGGAGCGGTCGGGTGAGCTGTCGGGCCGGCGAGCTTCGTCGATCAGCAGTACGGGGATGTCGTCCCGCACCGGGTAGGCCAGGCCGCAGCCGGTACATACCAACTCACTCGCCGCGTCATCCGGGCGCAACGGCGACCGGCAGTCCGGGCAGGCCAGGATCTCCAGCAAGCACGGGTCGAGGTTCATGCCGCCGCCTCCGCCCGCACCACTGCGAGCACCTCGTCGCGCAGTGCGGTCATCGTGGTCTGGTCGATCGCCTCGGCGTTGAGCAGCAGCAGCGGCTCGGTGTTGGACGGGCGAAGGTTGAACCACCAGTCCGCCGCGGTGACGGTCAGCCCGTCGAGGTGGTCCACCGTGGCGCCGTCGCGCGTACCGAAGGCCGCTTCCACCGCGGCCGTCCGGCCGGCGGCGTCGGCGACGGTGGAGTTGATCTCGCCGGAGGCGACGTAGCGGGAGTACTGGGCGAGCAGTTCGGAGAGGGTGCCGGCCTGCTCTCCGAGCGCCGCCAGGATGTGCAGCGCGGCGAGCATGCCCGAGTCCGCGCGCCAGAAGTCCCGGAAGTAGAAATGACCGGAGTGCTCGCCGCCGAAGATGGCACCGGTCTCGGCCATCCGCGCCTTGATGAAGGAGTGCCCCACGCGGGTACGCACCGGCACGCCGCCGTGCTCCCGGACGATCTCCGGTACGGCCCGCGACGTGATCAGGTTGTGAATGATCGTGGAGCCCGGTTGGCGGGCGAGTTCCCGGCTGGCGATCAGCGCGGTGAGCACCGACGGGGAGACCCCTTCGCCCCGCTCGTCGACCACGAAGCACCGGTCCGCGTCGCCGTCGAAGGCCAGGCCGAGATCGGCACGGGTCTCCCGTACCTTCGCCTGCAGGTCCACCAGGTTCGCGGGCTCGATCGGGTTCGCCTCGTGGTGGGGGAAGCTGCCGTCGAGTTCGAAGTACATCGGGACCAGGTCGATCGGCAGGCCGGTGAAGACCGTGGGCACGGTGAGACCGGCCATCCCGTTACCGGCATCGACCACGACCTTCAGCTGCCGTCCACCGGAGACGTCGACCAGTTTCTTCAGATACGCCGCGTAGTCGCTGAGCAGGTCGCGGCCGGTAACGGTCCCGGGCTTTCCCTCGTACGCCGGCGCACCTTGCTCGGCGAACCGCCGGATCTCGGCGAGCCCGGTGTCCTGGCCCACCGGGGAGGCACCGGCAAGGCAGAGCTTGATGCCGTTGTACTGGGCGGGGTTGTGGCTGGCGGTGAACATGGCCCCGGGCATGTCGAGCGAGCCGGCGGCGAAGTACAGGAGGTCAGTGGAACCCAACCCGGCGGCGATGACGTCCGCGCCCTGGCTGGTCGCGCCCTCGGCGAACGCCGTGGACAGCGGCGCGGAGGACTCCCGCATGTCGTGCGCCACCACGATCCGGCCGGCCCCGGTGAACGCGACAAAGGCAGCGCCGACGGAGCGGGCGATCCCCTCGTCCAGTT
>JBDUDX010000013.1:0-9164 GCA_040002735.1 Frankiaceae bacterium
TAACTCGGATTTCTTCGCGCTGACCAAGCGGCTGCACAACCGGCTGCACGGCGCGCTCGGCGATGGCGGGCCGTTGGGGGCGGCGGAGCATGAACTGTACGAGGCGACGTTGCGGCCGCAGGTTGCGGCGTTGCTGAGCCGGATCGCCCCGGGTGACGTGGTAATCCTGCACGACCCGCAGGTGGCCGGGCTGGTGAACGCGGTCGCGGCGCACGGCGCGCATCCGATCTGGCGCTGCCACATCGGGACGGACGGCTCGAACGAGCACACCGACGAGGGTTGGGAGTTCCTCCGCCGCTACGCCAGTTCCGCGCAGGCGCTGGTGTTCAGCCGCCGGTCCTACGCCCCACCGTGGGCGTCCCCGGAGGACCTGACCGTGATTCCGCCCGCGCTGGACCCGCTGTCGGCGAAGAACGCGCCGATGACCGCCGCCGCCGCCCAAACGATCCTCGGCGCGGTCGGGATTCTGGACGCCGATCCCACCGACGCAGCCTACGTTCGTGACGACGGCACGACCGGGAAGATCTCCGGGAAGGCGATCATCGTCGGGGACGAGGTCCGGCCCGGGCCGGATACGCCGCTGGTCGTGCAGGTCTCGCGCTGGGATGCGCTGAAGGATATGCGCGGGGTGCTCGACGGTTTCGTCCGCTACGTCGCCGCCGGCCAGCCCACCGCGCACCTGGCGCTGGTCGGCCCGTCCACCGTCGGGGTCACCGACGATCCGGAAGGGCAGCAGGTACTCGACGAGTGCACCACGCGGTGGCACGCGCTCCCATCCGGGATGCGCCGGCGGGTGTCGCTGGTGTCCCTGCCGATGGAGGACTTCCAGGCGAACGCCGCGATGGTCAACGCCGTCCAGCGGCACGCTTTCCTCGTCGTCCAGAAGAGCCTCGTCGAAGGCTTCGGCCTCACCGTGGCCGAAGCGATGTGGAAGGCCCGACCGATGGTGGCTACCCGCGTCGGCGGCATCTCCGACCAGGTCGTCGACGGCGTCACCGGCACGCTCTTGGCCGACCCCGCGGACCTCGCCGCCTTCGGTGCCGCGGTGACCTCGCTCCTCCAACACCCGGAACGCGCGCACGAGTGGGGTGCCCGCGGCGCGGAACGCGTCCAGGAGGTGTTCCTCCCGGACCGCCAGCTGCAGCAGTGGATCGACGTACTCATCGCGGCCGCCCAGCCGGTGACCTCCATCCGCTGAGGGACAACCGACCCCGGAATCTCCGGGGGGCGTTCAGTCCCGGTCGTGGAGCCCGGTGCTCTCCTCAAGTGCCGCCAGCCGAGGTAACCAGACCGACGGCTGCGGCTCGGGAGGCGCAATCCGCATCCGAGCGTCACCGACGGTCGCACCCTCGGCGGAGACCACCACCGGATCGAGGGTCAGTTCGGCGACCTGAGCCAGATCCTCGGCCAGCGCAGCAACCCTGAGCAGCACATTCGCGAGCGCTCCGACATCCGCCCGGGGTCGCCCGGCATAGCCGAAGAGCAGCGGTGAACAGCGCAGCGCGCCGATCAGCCGGTCGGCGTCGAGGTCGGTCAGAGGCAGCAGCCGGTGGGCACGGTCGCCGATCAGCTGCCCGGTGGTGCCGCCCAGAGCGAGCATGATGACCGGGCCGAACAGCCAGTCCTGGGTAACGCTGATGATCAACCCGGTGCCCCCGGACGTCATCGGGCGCACCACCGCGCCGCCGCCCATCTCCGCTCCCAACCCGGTCGCAAGCTCGGCGTACGCCTCCCATGCGGCTTTGCCGTCGGGGAGCCAGCGCCGGACCGCATCCCGCTCCGGGTCCGCGCCGAGGTCGGGGTTCAACGCCCGAAGCGCGACCGGACCGCCGAGGCTGTCAGCCCATTCGGCGGCCTGCGCCGGACTGCGTACCACGTGCCCGGACAGCCACGGCACGCCGTAGTCGCTGAGAACTTCCCCGACCACCGCGTGCGGTACCCAGCAGCCGCCCGGCCGCTCCACCAATTCTTTCCGCAACCGGCGGCGCGCTGACACGGGTTGCACATCGGTCAGCGCCGGCAGCTCACCCTCCGGTTGACGCTGCCACAGGGCATAGTCCGTGGCAGCTGCCAGCGCTGCGGCAGCTGCCTCCGGATAGTCGAAGGCGGGTACGCCACCGCGGGTGGCAACGTCGGTGGCGGCCAACCCGCCGCCGACGTAGCTGGCCAATGTCGGCTTGGTGGCCCCGATGGTCGCGGCCTCCACCGCGGCCGCTACCTCATCGTGACCGCCGAGGAGCAGCGTGGTGTGGACCACCAGTACCGCGTCCACCTCCTCGGCGGCCAGCAGTACAGCAAGGGCGGCCTGGTAATCGGCCGGTCCGGCCGCTGCGGTGAGATCTACCGGATTGGCCACCACCGTGCTCTTCGGCGCGCACGCCTGCAAAGCCGCCTGGGTGTCCTGGCGTAGCGTGCTGACCTCCAGGCCGCCGGTGAGGCAGGCGTCGCCCGCGAGGACTCCCACGCTGCGGGAGTTGCCGAGCACCGCCACCCGGCGACCAGCCGGCAGCGGGGCGGAGAGCAGTACGTCGGCCACCGCGAGCAGCTGCGGCACGGTGTCCACCCGAAGGACGCCCGCCTGGGTGAACAGCGCATCCTCGGTGGCCACCCGATCCCGGGCCGCGGGGCTGTGCGTGGGGCCGGGTCCGGCCGCACCGCGGCCCGGCTTGATGACCAGCACGGGCTTGCGTCGGGCCACCCGGCGGGCGATTCGGCCGAACTTGCGGGGGTTGCCGAAGGAGTCGATGTACAGCGCCGCCACGTCGGTGGCGGCGTCCTGTTCCCAGTACAACAACAGATCGTTGCTGCTGACGTCCGCCTTGTTGCCGACCGAGACGAACGTCGACACCCCCACCCCACGCTGGATGGCAGCGTCCAGCATGGTCGTTCCCAGCGCCCCGGATTGGGACATCATGCCGAGCCGGCCGGGCAGCGGCCGGGCGCCGACGACGGTGGCGTTCATCCGAACCGACGGTGCGGTGTTCACGATGCCCAGGCAGTTCGGCCCGACCACCCGCATCCCGGCGCGCCGGGCCAGTACGACGAGTTGGCGTTCCACATGCTCTCCGATCGCCCCGGTCTCGGAGAACCCCGATGCCACCACGACGAGGTTGTGCACCCCGGCCGTGGCACAGTCGCCGACCACCTCCAAGACGCAATCGGCAGGGACGGCGACGAACGCCAGGTCGACGCCGGGCGGCAGGTCCGCCGCGGTGGCCACCGCTGGCCGACCGCACACGGTCTGCGCGTTCCGGTTCACCGGGTACAACGCTCCCCGGAACCCGCCGTCGGTGAGGCTTTGCACCAGATCGTGACCCATGCCGCCGGTTCGACCGGCGCCGATTACCGCGATGCTCGCCGGGGCCAGCAACCGGGTGATGGACTGGGCAGCGGCCGCTCGCTCCCGCTCACCCGCCGCGTCCAGCAGCGCGGCTGTGCTGGCCAGGGGGAAGTCGACGTGCACGGTCCCATCGGAGTACCGGGTGTGCGCGGTGAAGCCGGCACTGCGAAAGACGTTGAGCATCGAGGCGTTGTTGGGGAGCACTTCGGCGACCAGCCGGGCAACGCCGTTGGCAGTGGCGTGCACCGCAAGCGCCTCGAGCAAAAGAGTGCCGATGCCCAAACCCTGATGCTCATCGTCCACCAGCAGCGCCACCTCCGCTTCGTCCCCGGCGGGTAGCCGCTCGTAGCTCGCCAGCCCGGCCACCTCCTCACCGATCAGCGCGATCAGGCTGGCCAGATCGCCCGGGCGCACGCGGGAATCCTCTGCAGCACCCAAGAGGTGATCGACGTGCGTCGCGCCGGCTTGGCGGGACAGCGAGAAGTACCGGAAATACGCGCTGGTCTCCGAAAGCCCGTCGTGCAAAGCGAGCAGAGCAGCCCGATCGGCAGCTACCGGCGGGCGGAGGTGTACCAGATTGCCGTTGGTGAGGATCGCGTGGAAATCGACATCGCCGCCGTCGGCCGGAGGGGTGGTCGCAGTGTCAGGCATTTCGCACTCGCGTTCAGTATTCGCCGGTGATGATGTAGTCGAGCGGTTCGCCGGCCTGATACCGCTCCAACTGTCGCCGGACCAGGGCGTACGCCCGCGGAACGGTGAGCGGCGTGGACCCGGCAACGTGCGGGGTCACCAGCAGCCCGGGCGCCGACCAGAGCGGATGCCCCGGGGGCAACGGTTCCGGGTCGGTGACGTCGAGCGCCGCGCGGAGCCGGCCGGTGGACAACTCGACGACCAGCGCCTCGGTATCCACCACGGCACCACGGGCACCGTTGACCAGCAGGGCCCCGTCCCGCATCCGGCGCAGAAAGGCCGCATCGACCAGTCCACGGGTTCCCGCGGTCAGCGGCACCAGGACGACGATCACATCCACCTCCGGCAGCAGGTCCGGCACGTCCGCGATCGCGGTGACCCCCTCGCGCGCCCGCCGGGCCGCCCGGCGGACCTGCACCTCGAAACCGGCGAGGCGGCGTTCCACTGCGGCCCCGATGGAACCGGCACCCACGATCAGCACGGTCTTGCCGGCGAGGACATCGGTGGGCGCGTAGTCCCAGCGGCCCTCGTCCTGGGCCCGAACGAACCGCGGAATGTCCCGCAACGCGGCCAGGATGACGGTGACTACCCACTCCGCCGTGCTCGGGTCGTGGACGCCGCCGCCCCGGCAGAGCGTCACCCCGGGCGGCACCGAGCCGAGCAACGCCTCCGCCCCGGCGGTGAGCAACTGCACCACCCGCAGCTTCGGCAGCCGGACCATCGCGGCGACCGCATCGCCGGTGCCGAGGAACGGCGGTACGTAGAACTCGACGTCCTCGCTGCCCGGCGGCAGCGGGCCGCTGCCCGGCCAGACCAGCAACTCCACGCCGGCCGGCACGCCGCCCATCTGGTCGATCGCGTCCGGATGCGGTACCAGGACCTTCATGCCCGCGCTCCCTCCGTCAGCACGCCGTTACACCGGATCGGTCGGGCCTGCTTCGTGGGGGCGCAGTTCGGCGAGCAGCAGTTCCCGTACCTTCGCCGCGTCCGCCTGCCCGCGGGTGGTCTTCATCACCGCGCCAACCAGCGCGCCCACGGCGGCCATCTTGCCGCCGCGTACCTTCTCCGCCGCGTCCGGCTGAGCGGCGATCGCATCCCGGACTGCGGCCCCGAGCGCGGCGTCGTCGGAGACCACCGCGAGCCCGCGGGCCGCCACCACCTGATCCGGCCCGCCTTCGCCGTCGAGGACGCCGTCGATCACCTGCCGGGCGAGGGAGTTGGTCAGCGAGCCGTCGGCGACCATCGCGATCACCCGGGCCACCTGCTCCGGGGTGACCGGCAGGTCCGCCGCGTCGACCCCGCGGGCGTTCGCCTGCTGGGCGAGATAGGACAGCCACCAACCGCGGGCCTCCCCAGCCGGTGCCCCGGCAGCGACGGTGGCTGCGACCAGGTCCACCACCCCGGCGCCGGCGAGCTGGGACATCTCCAGGCTGGAAAAGCCGTGTGTTTCGGCGAGCCGGCGGCGCAGCACCGACGGGGGCTCGGGCAGGGCCGCCCGGATGGCTTCGACCTGCTCCCGCGGCGGGGCCAGCGGAACGAGATCGGGCTCCGGGAAGTACCGGTAGTCCTGGGCCTCTTCCTTGCTGCGACCCGGTGTGGTGGAGCCGGTGGACTCATCGAAGTGCCGGGTCTCCTGCACGATCCGGTTGCCGGCGGTGAGCATCGCACCCTGCCGTTCCACCTCGAAGCGCACCGAGCGCTCCACCGAGCGCAGCGAGTTGAGGTTCTTGGTCTCGGTACGGGTGCCGTACGGCTCCCCCGGCCGGCGCAGCGACACGTTCACGTCGCAGCGCAGCGAGCCCTGCTCCATCCGTACGTCGGAGACCCCGAGCCCGCGCAGCAGGTCCCGGAGTTCGGTGACGTAGGCCTTGGCGACCTCCGCCCCGGCGCCCTCCACCGGCTTGGTGACGATCTCCACCAGCGGAATGCCGGCCCGGTTGTAGTCCACGAGGGAGTGGGTCGCGCCACCGATCCGGCCGGTGGCCCCGCCGACGTGCAGCGACTTGCCGGTGTCCTCCTCCAGGTGCACCCGCTCGACGCCGACCCGTACCGTCCGCGCCTCGTCCCCGCTGCCGACCTCGACGTCGAGGTAGCCGTCGGTGCACAGCGGCTCGTCGTACTGGCTGATCTGGTAGTTCTTCGGCATGTCCGGATAGAAGTAGTTCTTGCGCGCGAACCGGCACCAGGTGGCGATGTCGCAGTGCAGGGCGAGCCCGATCCGCATCGAATACTCGATCGCCGCCCGGTTCAGCACCGGCAGGGATCCCGGCAGGCCGAGACAGGTCGGGCACACCTGGGTGTTCGACTCCGCACCGAACTGCGTCGGGCAGCCGCAGAACAGCTTCGACGCGGTACCGAGCTCGACGTGGGTCTCCAGCCCGATCACCGGCTGAAAGTGGATGAGCACCTCGTTGTAGGACTCCACGGTGCTGGTCATCGCTTGGGTGCCTCGGCCAGCAACGGATGCCCGCGCCGGTCATCCAGCGCCGCTTCCAGCGCGGCCCCGACCAGGTAGCAGCGGTCATCCGCCATCGACGGAGCCATCACCTGCAGGCCGACCGGCAGTCCGTCCTCCGGTGCCAGCCCCACGGGCACGGACAACGCCGGCCCGCCGTCGAGGTTCGCCGGGATCGTGCACAGGTCGGTGAGGTACATGGCCATCGGGTCCTCCAGCCGCTCGCCCAGCCGGAACGCGGTCGTCGGTGTGGTCGGCGAGACCAGCACGTCCACCTGCCCATAAGCGACGGTGAAGTCGCGGGCGATCAGCGTGCGCACCTTCTGCGCCTGGCCGTAGTACGCGTCGTAGTAGCCGGCAGACAGGGCGTACGTACCGAGGATGATCCGCCGCTTCACCTCGTCGCCGAAGCCGGCTTCCCGGGTACGGGCCATCACCTCCTCGGCGCCGTTGAGATCGTCGTCGCCGACCCGCAGGCCGAAGCGCATCGCGTCGAAGCGGGCCAGGTTGGAGGAGCATTCACTCGGCAGGATCAGGTAGTACGCGGCGAGGCCGTAGCTGAAGTGCGGGCAGGACACCTCGGTCACCTTCGCGCCGAGTTCGGTGAGCAGCTCGACGGCCTCACCGAAGCGCTGCTGGACGCCGGGCTGGTATCCCTCGCCGGAGAGTTCTCGCACGACCCCGACGCGCAACCCGGTGAGGTCGCCGGCGGCGCCGCGCCGGGCAGCGTCCAGCACCGGCGGCACCGGCGCGTCGATGCTGGTCGAGTCCAGCGGGTCGTGGCCGCCAAGCACCTCATGCAGCAGCGCGGCGTCTTCCACGGTCCGGGCGCACGGGCCGGCCTGGTCCAGGGAGGACGCCAACGCGACCAGCCCGTACCGGGACACCCCGCCGTAGGTGGGCTTCGCGCCGACCGTGCCGGTCACCGCGGCCGGTTGGCGGATCGAGCCGCCGGTGTCGGTGCCGATCGCCAGCGGCGCCTGGTAGGACGCGATCGCCGCCGCAGACCCGCCCCCGGAGCCACCCGGGATCCGATCCAGATCCCACGGGTTGTGCGTCGGCCCGTACGCCGAATGTTCGGTGGAGGAGCCCATCGCGAACTCGTCCATGTTGGTCTTGCCCAGCACGATCAAACCGGCGGCGGTGAGCCGGCGGACGAGAGTGGCGTCGTACGGCGGCACCCAGCCTTGCAGGATCCGCGACCCGCACGTGGTGGGCAGCCCCGCGGTGGCGATCACATCCTTGACCGCGATCGGTACGCCGGCGAGCGGGCCCAGCGCCTCGCCGGCCGCGCGCCGCTCGTCCACTCGGCGGGCGGCAGCCAGCGCCGCCTCGCCGGCCACGTGCAGGAAGGCGTGCACGTCGCCGTCGACGGCGGCGATCCGGTCCAGATGGGACTGCGTCACCTCGACCGCCGAGACCTCGCCGGAGGCGATAACCCCGGCAAGTTCGGCGGCCGTACCGGTGATGACGTCAGCGGCGAGCCCCGGCTCAGCCATCGGCCGGCGCTCCGTCGAGGATTTCCGGGTCGAGGATGCGAGGCACCCGGAACCGGCCGCCCTCGGCAGCCGGCGCTCCGGCCAACGCGTCGGCCACGGCCAGCGAGGGGCGCACCACGTCGTCCCGCAGGACGTTGGTAAGCGGCAGCGCGTGCGAGGTTGGTGGGATGTCGGCGGCTGCGACCTCACCCACCCGGGCCACCGCACTGAGAATGACGTCGAGTTGGGGCGCGAGGTGGTCGAGTTCGGCGTCCGTCAGGGCGATTCGCGCCAGTCGGGCGAGATGCGCGACCTCGGCGCGGGTAATGGACGGCATCAGGTGCAGGACTCCAACGGGAAGCGGTTCTGGGCCGGTACTCTCCGCGGCCGTTGGCCAGTCTAGAGGTGCCGGTCCGCGCCGGCGTTCGTGCCGCGTCTCGGCGCAGGTCAGTGCGGCGCGACCCGCCGGCCGGTGACCGCGTTCGGGTGGATGGTGATCCAGGTCCGTCGTGCGGGGTTCTGTCCCCAGGGACGCAGGTCGAGACGGGACAGCCGCTCGATGGTGCGCTCGTCATAGATCGCCTCGGCCCGGCCGTTGACAATCACACTCCACCCCTCGCAGACTCCGGCTTCCCAGCCGTCGACTTCGAAGGCGACGGCCTTGGCATCCTGGGCTGCAGTGAGCTTCTCGCCGCCGTCGGACCGGAACACGATCGAGGTCCCGTCCAGCACGTAGTTGACCGGCAGGATGACAATCTCGCCGCCACTGGCGAAGGCCATCCGCCCTACCGGAGTGGAGGCGAGCAACCGTAGGCACTCCTCGTACGGCAGAACCGCCATGCCAGCGTGATCAACCGGTTGAGTCGTCATGTCCAGCCACCCCGTTCCCTGTGCAGCCATTCGGCCAGCGAACACCACCATTGTGACGGGGCCGTTTCAGCGGGTACGCACCGGACCTCGGTACGGATATCCGATCCGGTCGATATGTCCGTAGGCTGACCGGATGGAGTATCGCCAGCTCGGTCGGTCGGGTCTGCGGGTGTCCGTGCTCACGATGGGCACCATGACCTTCGGCGGTGGCGGCAAGTTCGCCAACGTCGGTACAACCGGGGTAGCGGAGGCCCAGGCACAGATCGATATGTGCCTGGACGCGGGCGTCAACCTGATCGACACCGCCGATGTCTACTCCGACGGGGTGTCG
>JBDUDX010000014.1:0-4022 GCA_040002735.1 Frankiaceae bacterium
AAACCGTGGCGCTGCTCGGCCGGCGGCCGGCGGACCACGGACAGCCGGGCCACATCGAGCTCGATCACCAGGCCGGGCACGCCCACCGACGGCAGCCAGTCGGTGAGCCCGGTGAGCATCGCCCCGGCGTTGTGCCGATTGATCCGGGTGTAGATCAGCGAGGAGCGCAGCGCTCGCAGCGGAACCGGCTCCACGCGGATCCAGGCGAGTACGGCGTCCCGTTCGACCGTCTCCACCGACGCCGTGCCGAGCTCGGCCTGGGCGAGGCGCAGCAGGCCGAGGCGAAGCTCCCGCGGCAGTCGGGCTTCATTCAGCAGCCGGCTCTCCAACTCCCGGCGCACGTCCCGCTGCAACTCCCGCGCATCGACGTCGTGGTGGCGGGACACCACCGCGACGGTGAGCTTGCCCGAATCGGGTGCCGGCACGCCGAGCGAGGCGTACGCCGCCCGAACCGTCTCCCGCACCAGGGCCGCCCAATCCAGCTGGCGGCTCACCGCGGCGAAAAGCTCATGCATGAGGTGCACCCGGGTGGTCTCGGCGTCCACCCGGCAGTACAGGTACTCCTTACGCTCAGCCGCCGCGGCGAGGCCGGCATGCCACCGGGTAGCCACCTCATCGCTGCCCGGAACGACGAACCGGACCGAGGCACCGCCCTCCGGCAGGTAGTCCGCGAGGTACTCCCGCTCCAGGAACTCCACGTAGGGCTCCACCGCCATGCCGGCGCCGCCCAGCAGCCGGATCTCACTCACCGCGGTACCTGGCTGGGCTGGGCCGCGAAGGCGATGCCCCAGTAGCGCTGACGCTCGCCACCCTTCGACACGGTGGTGAGCACGCCGGCTTGCCGGGTGCCCGTGCTCGCCGACAGGCTCATCACCCGGCCGTCCTTGGTCCAGGTGTGGCGGCTGGAATCCAGCAGGTACAGGTCGCGGGCGAACTCCGACTTCGGATAGTCCCGCGCCCGCCCCGGAAGCAGGGTGAGTATCCGGTGCAGGTCTACCAGCCGGACCACCGTGCCCGATGGCTTGCCCTGTTCGCCGAGGACGAGCCGGTAACCGGCCGCCAAGGTCTCCAGGAAGGGTTCCGGCTTGAAGCGGGGTCCGGCCTGCTGGGTAGCCGCCAGTGCAGCGATCAGCACGGACGGTCGCAGCCGGCGCTCGCGCCTGCCGTCGATGTCGACACCCTCGTCGCCGGGCAGCAGCCGCACCAGGGACGGGTAGCAGAGCAGTCCGTCATCAGCCTCGTACACGCTGACCCCGGCCTCGGCCGCGGCCGACAGCAATTCCTTCGTATACGCACCGGAGGTCAGGTACTCCCGGGCATCCTCGACCGCCGGGCCGGCCCGCAGGTCCCGGGTCGCGGACACCGCCTCCGCCGCCAGCTCGCGGGAGCGTTCCAGTGCCCGGCGGAGGTCGCGAACCTGGCCGGTCGCGGCGGTCGCCCGCACCTTCTTCAGTTCCCGGACCACCGCGGTGGCCGCCCGCAGCGCGGACTCCGCCTCGGCCTCGATCCGGCGAAGTTCGCCCTCGAACGTATCTGTCGTCACGATGCACAAGGTACCCACCGGAGACGACAGTTTCGGGCGGCGATGCCCGCTCGGGTGTCCGCGACCGGCCACCGGGCAGGATGGCGGCCATGGATCTCGGACTTGCCGATCATGTCTACCTCGTCACCGGCGGAACCAGGGGGCTCGGAAGAGCCACCGCCCAATGCCTGCTCGACGAGGGCGCCTCCATCGTGGTCTCCGGTCGGGACGCCACGAGCGTCGAGCAGGCCGCGTCCGAGCTCGGGGAGCCGGCCCGGGTGGCCGGCGTAGCCGCTGATAACGCCGACCCGGCCACCGGAGAGCGGCTGGTGGCCGCCGCCCAGGAGCGCTTCGGCCGTTGCGACGGGGCGCTGATCAGTGTCGGCGGACCACCCGCCGGTCCGGCTTTGGCGGCCACCGACGACCAGTGGCGAGAATCCTTCGAGTCCATCTTCCTGGGTGCCGTCCGGATCGCCCGGGCGACGATTCCGGTACTTCCCGAGGGCGGCGCGTTGGCCTTTGTACTTTCCTCGTCGACCCGGTCCCCGATTCCCGGATTGGCGATCTCCAACGGGCTTCGGCCCGGCCTCGGCATGTTGGCCAAGACGATGGCCGACGAGTTGGGTCCTCGCGGTATCCGCGTCCTGGGCCTGCTGCCCGGGCGGCTCGCCACGGACCGGACCCTGTCCCTGGACAAGGACGAAGCAGCCCGCCGGAACAACGAAGCCGCGATCCCGCTGCGCCGGTACGGCGAGCCCGCGGAGTTCGGGCGGGTCGCGGCGTTTCTGTTGTCGCCAGCGGCCTCCTACCTCACCGGTTGCATGATTCCGGTCGAGGGCGGAGCTCTCCGCACGCTGTAATTTCCGCAGGTCCGAAGGGAAAGGGAAGCCATGGAACGCAATCAGAGCAGCGGTCCGGACCAGGTGCTCGGGGAGCAGACCGACATCGAGGCGGCCACTCCGGCCGCCTCGAATGACGCTCCGAAGGACACCGCGAACGCCGACGACAGCAGCTATCCCGAGGTGGAGACGGATCCGCTCGGCGGCACCGGCGGGGTCGGCGCCGGTGGTGCCGGGTAACCCGCAGGCACACCCTCACTCCCGCAGCGTCGGTACCCAGCGGCGGGCTCCGGAGGTCAACTTGGCGAAGCGGCTGCGTTCCCGGGCGGCCGCTGTCTCCCGCGTGGGCCACAGCTTGTCGATCTCCGCGTTGAGCTCGGCGCCGATCAGGACAGCGAGCGCGGTGAGGTACAGAAACAGCAGCATGGCTATCGGCGCGGACAGCGATGAGTACGCCGAAGACGCCCGGATGACCAGCCCGACGTACCAGCGCAGCCCGATACTGCCGAGCAGCCAGATCGCCATCGCCAGGATCGAGCCGGGCAGGGCGCGTAGCCAACGGGTCCGGACCGGCACGGCGAGGTGGTACAAGGTGGTGAGCAGCCCGATGCACCCCAACACGACCACCGGCCAGTACGACGCGGTCACGGCCGTGGACACCGAATCCCGCCAGGAGGCCGGTGCCAGGCGTACCAGCAGCGTCGGCCCGAGCACCAGAGCCGGGAGGATCACGATGCCGGCGACGACGGCGCCGAGGTAGAGCACCAGGGCCAGCAGCCGGCTGCGGACCGCGGAACGACACTCCCGCAGGTCGTACGCGATGGTGATGGTGTTGACATAGGTGGCCATCGCCGTGGAGCCGGACCAGAGCGAGAGCAGGAATCCGACCGACACGACGTCGAGCCGGCCGCCGCTGAGTACCGCCGAAACCGCCGGCTGCACCACGTTCTAGACCGCGTTGGGAGCGAGCACCCGGCCGGCCGCATCGAGGATGGCCCGCTCCACACCCGCCACCGTGGCCGGGCCGAGCAGGTTGCCGAAGAAGCCGATCGTGCCCATCACTGCCAGCAGCAGGGGCGGCAGGCTGAGCAACTGCCAGAACGCCGCCTCGGCCGATAAGCCCAGCACCCGGTCCTGCCAGAACTCCTTGGCCGTACTGAGGAGAAGCAGGCGCACTCCCCGTGGTGACCACGGGCGGAAGCTCAGCGAAGCTGGTACCCGGGCGGAGGTCACCGGACCATTCTCGCCGAGCAGCGTCCCCGCGCCGCCTCACCACGCTCGACCCGAGGGGTGCGGAAGCCGTCCGGCCCGGACACGTACGGTTTGGCTATGGAGACGTGGCCGGGTACGGCCTACCCGCTGGGGGCGACCTACGACGGTCGCGGAACGAACTTCGCGCTCTTCTCCGAGGTCGCCGAACGAGTCGAAGTGTGCCTGTTCAGGCCGGACGGGAGCGAGACGCGCGTTCTGCTGCCCGAAGTGGACGCCTTTGTCTGGCATGGCTTTATCCCCGGCGTCACCCCGGGCCAGCGGTATGGTTTCCGAGTTTCCGGGCCGTACGATCCGGACCGCGGACTGCGGTGCAACCCAGCGAAGCTCCTGCTCGATCCCTACGCCAAGGCCATCGACGGCCAGATCGACGGGCACGAGTCGCTGTTCTC
>JBDUDX010000015.1:0-3576 GCA_040002735.1 Frankiaceae bacterium
TGCGCAGCACCGACATCGAATGGACGCCGGAGCAGCGGGCGGAGCTGCTGGCGACCGCCGAGGAGTCCCTGGACCGCCTCATCCGGCTCGTGGAGAACCTGCTCGACGTGAGCCGCCTACAAGCCGGCGCCTTGAGCGTCTTCGTCCGACCCGTCGGACTCGACGAGATCGTGCCCCTCGCGCTCGACCACCTCGGCCCGGCCGGGCAGGCCGTGCAGCTCCACGTGCCGGAGGCGTTACCGGCGGTCCTCGCCGACCCCGCCCTGCTGGAACGCGTCATCGCCAACCTCGCCGGAAACGCCGTCCGCTACGCCCCGCCCGGCCAGCCGCCGCTGATCACCGCCAGCGCACTCGGCGGCCGGATCGAACTCCGGGTCATCGACCGCGGGCCCGGCATCCCGGTGACGGAGCGGGAACGAGTCTTCGCCCCATTCCAACGCCTCGGCGACCGGGACAACACCACCGGCGTCGGCCTCGGGCTGGCTCTGTCCCGCGGACTGGTCGAATCGATGGGCGGCACCCTCCTCCCCGAAGACACCCCCGGCGGCGGCCTCACCATGGTCGTCGCCCTCCCGGCGGCGCCGTCCATGCCGCCCGTGCTGGGGACGGACACGTCGGAACGGGTACCCGGCCCGGGCCAAGGAAACCAGACCGGCAACCACGAAGGCCTGCCGCCGGGCGTCGCTCACTGGCTCGAGCAGCTACCCAACGGTCGGCCCGCAACCGGCGGTCCGCAATGAGCCGGGTCCTCGTCGTCGACGACGAACCGCAGCTCCTGCGGGCGTTGCGGATCAACCTAACCGCCCGCGGATACGACGTGCACACCGCAGCCGACGGCCGGCACGCGCTGGCCGACGCCGCTACCCAACCGCCCGACGTCATCATCCTGGACCTCGGCCTGCCCGACATGGACGGCGTCGAGGTGATCCGAGGGCTCCGCGGCTGGACGACCGTGCCGATCATCGTGCTCTCCGGACGCGCCGGAAGCGGAGACAAGGTAGAGGCCCTCGACGCCGGCGCAGATGACTACGTCACCAAACCCTTCGGGATCGACGAACTGCTCGCCCGGCTACGGGCGGTCAACCGCCGCACCGCCGCCGACCAAGAAACCCCCGTCGTCCGGATCGGTTCCTACAGCATCGACCTAGCCGCCCGGCGGGCCACCGGCAGCGGCGGAGCTCCCGACGAGGAGACCGCGGCAGGCGAGTACAGCAAGGACATCCGGCTGACACCCACCGAGTGGCACATCCTCGAGATCCTGCTACGCCACCCCGGCAAGCTCATCAGCCAGCGCCAGCTCCTCGCCGATGTCTGGGGACCGGCCTACACCAACGAGTTCCAATACCTCCGCGAATACCTCGCCCGGCTCCGCCGCAAGCTCGAACCGGACCCGACCCGCCCCCGGCATCTGCTCACCGAACCCGGCATGGGCTACCGATACCAACCTTGAGGCGATCAGCGAGTGGCGCCGGGAACTCCGGCCTCAGTGTGACCCTGGATCGGGGGCTGGCCCGGCGACGTCGGTGAACGAGGGCGGCCCAGGTGTTGCAGTCGCCGCCCCGTCCGCGCCATCGGCGCCTTTACCACGGGATGACCTCAGCTGGTAAGGGACGCTGGTCACCATGACCCCGGGCAGAAACAGCAGGCGGCTCTTCAGTCGCAGGGCGCTCTGGTTGTGCAGCAGCTGCTCCCACCACCTGCCGACTACGTATTCCGGGATGAACACGGTGACGACATCGCGCGGACTGGAAAGCCGGATCCCGCGGATGTAGTCCAGCACCGGTCGGGTGATTTCCCGGTAGGGCGAGTTGACGACGGTCAGCGGCATGTCGAGTCTCCGCCGATCCCACTCCTCCTGAAGCCGGCGGGTGTCCTCCGGATCGACGGAGACCGTCAGCGCGGTCAGGTTCGACGGTCTGGTGGCCTTGGCGTAGGCCAGGGCGCGCATCGTTGGAAGATGGATCTGGGAGACCAGCACGACCGCGTGGTTACGGCTCGGCAGCGTCACAACCCGCGACTCGTCGAAGACCAACTCCTGGGACACCCGGCTGTAATGCCGGTGGATGCCCTTCATCAGCAGGAACAGCACACCCATTGCGATCATGGCGATCCAGGCGCCGCCGGCGAACTTGTAACGCACCACGATGATCAGGACGACGGCGGTAACGACGGCGCCGGTGGCGTTGATCGCCCTGGAGCGGCGGTACCGGCCGTTCTCCGCTGGGTTGGCGCCGGCCGCGATCAGCTTGTTCCAATGCCGGACCATGCCGCCCTGGCTGAGCGTGAAGGAGGTGAACACGCCCACGATGTAAAGCTGGATCAGCTTTTCGATGTTGGCGTTGAAACCGACGATCAACGCGATCGCGAACCCGGCCAGGAGCAGCACCCCGTTGTTGAAGACCAGCCGGTCGCCCCGGTTGTGCAGCTGGCGCGGCAGGTACCGGTTCTGGGCCAGGATCGAACTCAGCGCCGGGAAGCCGTTGAAAGCGGTGTTCGCGGCAAGAATGAGGATCCCCGAGGTCGCCAGCTGGAACAGCAGAAACAGGACCGATCTCGACCCCCAGATCCCCGCGCCGAGCTGGCTGATCACCGACGGGAAGCCGTCGGGGTAGGCCCGGGCCTCCATCTGCAAGGCCAGGACGGTCACCCCGGCAAACATCGACACCGACAGACCACCCATGATCGCGAGCGTGTTCGCGGCGTTCCTTGACTTCGGCTCGCGGAACGCCGGCACCCCGTTGCTGATCGCCTCTACCCCGGTCAGGGCCGTGCAGCCCGACGCGAACGCCCGCAGCGCCAGCAAGACGGTCAGCACACCGCCGGTGTGCTCCCGCGCGACTAGGCGCTCCGCCGCCCCGGAGGCCAGCGGCAGGCCGCCGCCGGCCGTCACCCTGTACAGCGCCGACCCGAACAGCAGGAACGTCAACACGATGAACGCGTAGGTTGGGACCGCGAAGGCGTTGCCGCTCTCCTTCAGGCCCCGCAGATTCACCACGGCAAGGAGCAGTACGAAACCGACAGACAGCGCCACGGCGTCGTGCTGCAGACCAGGGAACCGAGATGTGATCGCCAGCACCCCGGCGACGATCGACACCGCTACGGTCATCACGTAATCGACCAGCAAAGCCGCCGCCGCGGTCAGCGCTGCCTTCTCTCCGAGGTTGTCCTTGCTGACCACAAACGCCCCACCGCCGTTAGGGTAGGCGTAGCACGTCTGTCGGTAGGACAAGATCACCACAGCCAGCAGCACCACCACGGCGAGCGATATCGGCTTCGCCAGCCACAGGTAGGCAGCCCCTCCCAACCCGGCTACCAGCAGAATCTGCTCGGTTGCGTACGCCACCGACGAGATCGGGTCAGAACAGAACACCGGCAGCGCCAGCCTCTTCGGCAGCAACTGCGCGTTTTGCCGATCGCTGCTCAGCGCCCGGCCGATCAGCAGACGCTTGACCACATCTCCGCGGGCAGGCACCACGAAAGCGTAGGACAGCAACTCACGCAGCTCGCCAACCAGCGTTGGGGTCGCGCGGCTGGCGCTGAGCACAGAACCGGCCGGTCAGCAATCGGGCCTAGCTA
>JBDUDX010000016.1:0-8678 GCA_040002735.1 Frankiaceae bacterium
GCATCGTCGGTCGCCGCAGTATCGACATCGGCCGCGGGCTTGTGCCCGTTGCCGGCGCTCGAAGTACCGGCGAGCTCCGCGCGCAGTCGATCGAGGTCGGTCTCCGGGCTGAAGTACTTCAGCTCCCGAGCGACCTTCGTCTGCTTGGCCTTGGCTCGGCCGCGCCCCATTGGCTCGACCCCCTTGCAGTGCGGAGTCTGGCGTCTCGACCCCGGTCGTGTAGGCGCAATAGATCGGCGCCACGCCTGCGCCGTTGTCGTCGGCTTAGATTACCCCGTTCCGCGCAATACGGCGAGCGGCCCGCCACGCCGATCGTGGCGACTATCTGTCAGCGTGGCAGCCAGAGGCGGCGCAGTTGGCCGACCTCGGACATCCGCCGTTCGGCCAGGCGATCAGCCGCCACCACCGGGGAGATGCCTTCCTCGGCAGCCGTGTGAAACACCCGCCGCGTGACGTCGAAGATCGCAGCCGCCTTGGCCCGCGCGCGCGGCTCGGAGTACCCCTCGATCTCGTCCGCAACCTGGATCAGTCCGCCGGAGTTGACCACGTAATCCGGCGCGTAGACCACGCCCCGATCGGCGAGCAGCTTCTCCACTCCCGGATGGGCCAGTTGATTGTTGGCGGCTCCGCAGACCACGGTGGCAGTCAACTGCCGCACCGTCTCCTCGGTGAGTGCCCCACCCAGCGCGCATGGCGCGTACACATCCATGTCCTGCGCCGTGAGTTTCGTCACGTCGACCGCCTCGACCCGGTCCGACAGCTGCCGGACGCGCCTCACCGCCGCCGGGTCCACGCCGCCGACCATCACCGCGGCGCCGTCGGCGAGCAGGTGCTCGACGAGGTGCCGGCCGACTTTGCCCACGCCCGCGATGCCCACCCGGCGGCCGGTGAGCGACGGTGTGCCCCACGCCACCTCGGCCGCCGCCCGCATGCCTTGGAAGACGCCGTACGCGGTCAGAATGGAGGAGTCACCCGCCCCGCCGTAGGCCGGTGACCGGCCGGTGACGAAGCGGCACTCCCGGGCGACCACGTCCATATCGGCCACGTAGGTGCCCACGTCGCAGGCCGTCAGATATCGGCCGCCGAGGGACTCGACGAAGCGGCCGTACGCCCGCAGCAGCGCCTCACTCTTCTGGGTCGCCGGGTCGCCGAGGATGACTGCCTTCCCGCCGCCGAGGTCCAGGCCGGCGCAGGCCGCTTTGTAGGCCATGGCGCGGGAGAGGTTCAGCACGTCGTCCAGTGCCGCGGCCTCGCTGGCGTACGGGTAGAACCGCGTGCCGCCCAGGGCCGGCCCGAGTGCCGTGGAATAGATCGCAATGATGGCCCGCAGCCCCGACGCCGGATCCGAGCAGAACATCACCTGCTCGTGCCCGGAGCCGCGAAAGACGCTCGTCGGCCGCTCGGACATCATGAGGAAATCAGCCTACTTCCCCGGCTGATCGCTCGGCCGACCGAAGGTTGCCGGGTTCCGTGCATGGTCACTTAAAAGGAGGAGAGATTCGGTATTGGTAGCGCTGCGCGACTAGTCGTGGCACTCTGTACCTAGTACCACCAAGGTCGAAAAGATAGCCCTCTTGGGCCATACCGGGCAGAGCCGACAAGCAGCACGATACGTACGAGGGCACGGCGACGTCGAGCCCGACACATTTTATTGGGAGGGACCCCATGAGCACTCGTACGTCGGAAGCCGAGCCGCTGCTCACCCCCGCGGAAGTCGCCACCATGTTCCGCGTCGATCCGAAAACCGTCACGCGGTGGGCGAAGGCCGGCAAGCTCACGTCGATCCGGACCCTGGGTGGACACCGGCGTTACCGGGAAACCGAAGTCCGAGCCCTGCTCGGCGGGATCCCCAGCCCACGCACGGAGTAGGACGCCACCAGCGCCTTCACGTGATGGGGCTCCGCGGTGGGGGGTCGTCATGGGATCGCGCGGTGGGAATCGTGGTGGGCAGGGGCGGGGTCGAACCGCCGACCTCTCGCTTTTCAGGCGAGCGCTCGTACCGACTGAGCTACCTGCCCCTGCGTAGTTGCGAGCCAGGGAGCGGTCCCGACGGGATTTGAACCCGCGACCTCCGCCTTGACAGGGCGGCGTGCACTCCAAACTGCACTACGGGACCTCGTGTGCTGATGGAACCGTACTCGCTCACACCGTACTCGATCACACCGTACTCAATCACGCCGTACTCGCAACCCACGATGGCGCGTGCCCCCAACGGGATTCGAACCCGTGCTGCCGCCTTGAAAGGGCGGTGTCCTGGGCCGCTAGACGATGAGGGCGTCATCGGTTTGCCGTTGGAAACGACAGCAGTCTACGGGTAGCTGCAACGTGCCGCCAAGCTGGCACGGAGGCCCGAGGAGACGGGCCGACCGCGCCGTTCTACCCCACTACGATGAAAAAGTGACATTGAGTGAGGCGGCCTCGGAAGGGCTGTCTCGCCGACTCGCCTATCTCGATAACCTCGTTCCCGCCCTCGCCGCCGCCGAATCCTCCGCCGCGGTCGCCGCGGTGTCGCTGCGCGGGGCGGCGGAGTTCTTCCACGCCCGCGGCGCCTTGCTGGCCGAGGTGACTGCCGATGGCGGACTTGATCTGGCAGCGGCCTCGATCGTCCCGCCCGATCTGCGGTCCGCCGCCGAGCGGGCCGGGCTGATGTCCAAGGCCGCTCTGGCTCGGGTGCGGCAGGGGCAACTGCGGAGCCGTTCACCGGTCGGTCCGCTGGTCACCGCCCCGTTGATGATCCGTAACGATCTGCTGGGGGTGCTGATCCTCGGCTACGCCGATGATGCCGGGTGCGCCCAGAGTGACCTGGAGTTCCTGCCCACCGTGGCCGCGCAGTGCGCGCTGTCCCTGGTACGGACCAGGCTGTACGAAGCCGAGCATGCCGCCCGGGAGCGACTGGGTTTTCTGGTCGACGCCGGCACGGCCCTCGCCGGCAGCCTGGAGTTGGAAGAGACCCTGGACCGGCTCGCCGGACTGGTCGTCCCGCATCTGGCCGACTGGTGCGCCATTCACGTCGAGGAAAATGGCCGGCTGCGCCAGATGGCACTGCGGCATCGCGATCCCGGTGCCGTCGGCGCGGTGGCCAGCATGCTGTCCCAGTTGCCGCTGAATCGCAGCGCGCCGTACGGCGCCGGCGCAGTGCTGGCCGCGGGGCGCAGTCAGGCCTTGCCGAGCTTTCGAGACGACATCAAGGTGGGCCTCGCTGCCGGCAACGTCACCGTGCTGGGGGCCCTGCGCCGGTTGCCGCTCGGCGCTGGGCTGATCGTGCCGCTCAGTGTTCCCGGGCGGACTCTCGGCGCCATCACGCTGATCCGCGAAGCGGGTCCGCCCTACGCGGACGTCGACGTCGAGGTGGCCGAGGAACTGGGCAAGCGGGCCGGCCTGGCGGTGGACTCGGCCCTGGCGCACCGTCTGGTGCAGCAGGCCTTTCGCGAACGGGATGCAGCGGCGGATGTGGCCGACCTGGAGCGGGAGCGGCTGACCGGATTGCTGGAACAGTTGCCCGTGGGTGTTGTCCTCGCCGAGGCCCGCTCGGGGCGGATCCGGCTGTCCAATCGCGCGACCGAGCGCATCTGGGGCGAGCCCTTCGAGTTGGGTCAGGTCGAGGAGTACGCCGAACGACTGAGTACCCGCCCGGACGGGTCGGTGATGGCGCCCGAGGATTGGCCCCTGGTGCAGGCCATCCGGGACGGCGTGGAAAGCCGCGGTGAGCGGGTGGCGTTCACCCGGGCCGACGGCAGCCGATGCTTCCTGGAGATCAGCGCTGGGCCGGTTCGCGACCGGATCGGTGACGTGGTGGCCGGGGTCGCCGTGTTCAGCGATGTCAGTGATCGGGTAGCCGCCGAGCAGGCGCTGGCCGCCAGCGAGCAGCGGGCGAACGCGCTGGCGCACACTCTGCAGGAGAGCCTGCTGCCGCCGGCGTTGCCCGAGGTCCCCGGGTTGGAACTGGCGGCGGCCTACCGACCGGTGGGGCAGGGCGTCGAGGTGGGCGGGGACTTCTACGACGTCACCGGAACCGCCCGCGAGGACGAGTGGGCCGTGGTGATCGGCGATGTCTGCGGTAAGGGCGCCCCGGCGGCGGCCGTCACCGCCCTGGCTCGGCACACCATCCGAGCAGCCGGACTGCGCGCCCGACGGCCCTCAGTGATCTTGCGGCAGCTCAACGAGGTCATGATCCGGCATGCCACCGAGCGGCCGTTTCTCACTGCCGTCTATGCCAGCCTGCGCCGGATGGACGACGACGCGCAACCGTACCGGTTGACCCTCGCCGTGGGCGGTCATCCGCTGCCGATGCTGCTGCGGGCCGACGGCAAGGTGGGTACCGTCGGTCAGCCTGGGAGCCTCATCGGGATCCTGGAGGAGGCCGAGTTCACCGATGAGGTGGTATCGCTGGCCCACGGCGATGTACTGCTGCTCTTCACCGACGGGCTCACCGAAGCCCGGGCCGGGGTGGAGTTCTTCGGCGACACGCGGCTCCGCGACGCGCTCTCGCGCTGTGCCGGAGGAAGCGCGGCCGATGTGGTCGCGGGCGTACTGGCGGCGGTGGACAAGTTCTCGGCCGGGAGGCAGCGCGATGACGTTGCCCTATTTGCCCTTCGGGTCAGGTAGTCTGTCGCCCGGTCGCAAGTTCCCTGGATGTGTTGCACGCCCGCGGAACGCTTGTGGGCGGTTGCCTGCGGTGACCCGGTCGTCGTAACATGCGGCGCCGACATTCGTCTTCAGCAGGAGAGCAGCACATGCCCGAGGGCACCGTTAAGTGGTTCAACGCCGAGAAGGGTTTCGGTTTCATCGCCGTCGACGGTGGTGGGGCTGACGTCTTCGTTCACTACTCGGCCATCGACGCACAGGGTTACCGCAGCCTTGAGGAGAACCAGCGCGTCGAGTTCGAGATCACCCAGGGTCAGAAAGGCCCGCAGGCGGAGCGGGTTCGTCCGGTTCGCTAAGCCCCGTCCACCTTCGCGGACCGCATCGCGTATCCGCCCTCTTGTTTGTGATGAGCGCTCGACTCGGCAGGACCTGGGTCGGGCGCTCAGCACGTTCTGCCGAGTCGGTGTCCGGTTGGGCCGACCCCGGATGCGGTCGATGTGGGCCGGATAGCCTGCCGAGATAGTGATAAGCCGAGCCGACAGTGTTGCCGCGGCCTCGACGACGTGGGCCGATCACCTCCGCGGCGTGGGGCATCGTGGATCGTTGACGCGGACCGACTCGGCCGCCGCGCTGGACGTCACCGAGGCTGATCCGGCAGCGTTGGTTGCGCTTCTGTCCGCCCGGCTGGTGCGGTTGCGCAGCCTGGTCCGGGACCGGGCCGGCCACGCGGCCGCGCTGCGGCGCGCGCGAGCGATCCGGGACGACGTCCGGGACCTCTTCGAGCAGCACGGCGTCGCGGCCGGAGCGCTCGCCGTCGGGATGGCCGCCTGGACCACTCCTACCGGGGAGCCGCGGACCGCTCCGGTCCTGCTCAGCCCGCTCAGCATCGCGGCCCGAAGCGCCAGCGAGGACGACTTCGAGTTCTCCGTCGGTGCGAACGCGACGCTCAACCGCGCCTGGGTGACAGAGCTGTTCGACTCCTACGGCGTGACCCTGGACGCATCCCGCGGCTATGACCTGCGACCCGGCGACCCCACCGAGCCGGCCGAGTTGTACGAGCGGCTCCGCCGCGATGCGGCGTCGGTACCGCACCTGACGGTCTCCCACCGGCTGCTGCTCGGCACGTACACCGATGCCGCTCCGATGCTGGGCGCGGATCTGTCGGCCGTCACCGAACTACTCGGCGAGAATCCGGTGGGTGCCGTCTTGGCCGGGGACGCCGGTGCGGCCGGTGAGATGGCCGCCGAACCGCTGATACGTGAGCTGAGCGCGCCGGACGAGATTGATCCGGCCGAGGAGTTCCTGGCTGTCGATGCGGATGCGCCGGCGAGCGCGGCGATCGCGGCTGTGCTGGCCGGCCGGCACCTGGTCATCGAAGGCGCCCCCGGTACCGGCGGCACGCAGACCACCGCGAACCTGTTGGCCGCGCTCGCGGCTGCCGGGCGCACCGTGCTGGTGCTGGCGGAGAACCGTCGGGTCGCCGCGCAATTGCTGGAGCGGTTGACCGCCGTCGGGCTCGGTGACCTGCTGCTGGATGCGGCCGGCGACGGTGAGGCGGCCGGCCGGCAGCGGATCGCCGCCGCCGTGGCCGCTGCCACGCACCCGTTGCCCGCCGTACCGGACCTGACCGGCGTACGCGATCAGCTGCGGGACAGCCGTAACCGGCTCGCCGGGCATGCCCGCACCCTGCACGGCATCCGCGAACCGTGGGGCGTCAGCGTGTACGGGGCCCAGGCTGCCCTGCTTGGCCTGCCCGCGGAAGCGGTCAGCCGGGTTCGGTTCGAGGGGCCGGTTCTGGCCGGGCTGTGCGGCGACGCCCTGGCCGAGGTCCGCGACGCGGTCCGGGAGTGGTCGCAACTCGGCGGCACCACCCTGACCGGGCTGGACACACCCTGGTTCGGGGCCCGAGTCGCATCTGCCGCCGAAGCCGAGCGCGCCCAACGCCTGGCCGCGGAGCTGGCTACCGAGATCTATCCCGGTGCGCGCGCCGCCCTGGAGCGAACCCTGGCCGATGCCGGCCTCGCGCCGGTGGCCACGGTGTCGGACTGGCGGGGGGTGTTACGGCTGCTGGCGGCCGTCGCCGAGACCGAGCGTCTGCTCTCGGCCGAGGTATGGGCCGCTCCACTGGCCGAGTTGGTCGCCGCCACCGGGGACGCCGGCACCCGCCGGGAGCAGGGCGAACGCGCAGGCTGGCAGGACCGGATGGCCGCACGGCGGGCCGCCCGCCGACTCTGGCAGGGCGAGAAGCCGGTCGGCGCCGAGCTGTACGACGCGCTGGTACAGGCCTCGACCCTGCGTGCGGAGTGGAGCCGCCGTACGCTTCGCAGTGGTCCGTCAGCGGACTCCTCGCCGCGCCCGGTCGGCAATCTCGTCGCCACCGAGACGTCCTACGCCCGGCTGCTGGACGCGCTGGCCGCGCTGGCGCTGTTCCTGCCGGACCGGGACTTTCCGCGGCTTGCACCGGCGGTGCTGGATAAGACCCTGCAGGGGCTGGCGACTGACCCGGTACTGCACCGGCTGCCCCGGCTGGGCGAACTCACGGCCCGCTGCTCCGCGCTCGGACTCCGCCCGTTCCTGCTCGATCTGCACACCCGCCGGCTCGCCGCCCAGTGGGCACCCACGGCCTTCGAGCATGTGTGGCTGTCCTCGGTCCTCGCCCAGGTGGCGGCCAACGACCCGACGTACGGAAGCTTCGACCCGGCCGCCCTGACGCGGACCGTGGCGGAGTACCAGCGGGCCGATCGCGAGCACATTGCCAGTACCGCGCCCCGGCTGCGGCGGCGCGTCCGGGAAGCCATCGCAGCCGCCGTGGCGCAGCACCCGGAGCAGGCCGCGGCGGTGCGGGCGGGTGCCGGCGCGGAGGCGGGCGGCCTGCGAGCGCTCCTCAGCGAGGCGCCCGACGTGGTGCTCGCCGCGGCGCCCTGCTGGATTCTCTCGCCGTACGCGGTACCGAAGTTGTTGCCGGCGCGGCGACTGTTCGACGTGGCGATTGTGGCAGCAGCGAACGCGGTGTGCGTGCCGGTCGCGGCGTCCGGGCTGGCCCGGGCCGGCCAGATCGTGGCGATTGGTGACCGACGCCTGCTGCCGCCCCGCGAACTTGCTGAAACGGTCGAGATCCCCACCCGGCGTATGTCGCTGCTTGATGCCCTGGCTCCGATCCTGCCTCGGGTCGGCTTGGAGATTCTCCACCGCCGCACCGACGAGCGGTTGGTGGGCTTCGCCGCCGCCACCGTTTACGGCGGCGGACTGCGGACCACCCCCGGCCCGGACCGTAGCGATCTGCTGCGGTACGTACCGGTGCCGCACAGCAGCGGAACCCCCGGCCAGGAGGACAGCGTCACCGCGGAGGTCCAGAAGGTGATCGGCCTGGTCATCGACCATGCGGTCCGCTTCCCCGAGGAGTCCTTCGGCGTCGTGACGCTGGGTACCCGCCACGCCGAGCGGATTGCCGCCGCACTCCGGGTTGCGCTGGTGGGGCGTCCCGAGTTGGGCGATGTCTTTCGCGGCGACGCCACGGAGCGGTTCTTCGTCATGCCGTGCTCGGCCGTCGCCGGCGAGCTCAGGGACGCGATCGTGTTCACCACCGGGCTCGGCAAGACCCCGGAAGGCCGCCCGTCCTACCGATTCGGCCCACTGGACGGCGACGGCGGCGAGCGGCTGCTCGCCGTCGGGCTGACCCGAGCCCGGCGGAGTCTCACGCTGGTCACCTCGCTGGCCAGTACCGATCTGGATCCGACTCGGCTGCCCTCGGCCGGGTCGCGGCTGCTACGGGCGCTGCTGCGCTACGCCGAGGTACCCGAACTCCGCAGAACCGCCTACGCCCCGCCGCCGCCGCCGGACGGCCTCGACCTCGACCTCCGGCAGCGGCTGCGGGCGGCCGGGTTGCCGGTGGTACCGGATTACGGCCTCAGCTCACGCAGGATCGCGCTGGCCCTCGCCGCCCCCGCCGCCCCCGACCGGCTGGTGCTGGCGGTGGAGACCGACGGACCGCGCTGGGCCGCGGAGCCGACCGTGCGGGACCGTGATCGGTTGCGCCCGGAACGCCTGCACGGGTTGGGCTGGGCGGTCTGCGAGGTGTACGCGACGCAGTGGTT
>JBDUDX010000017.1:0-4996 GCA_040002735.1 Frankiaceae bacterium
TCTGCGAGGTGTATGCGACGCAGTGGTTCCGAGACCCCGACGGCGAGGTGAGCCGCATTCGGGCGGCGTATCAGGCCGCCCTTCCCGGCTCCGGCTAGTCGCCGGCTCACCGGCGGCGGCCGCGGGACTTCCGCCCCTACCGGCCGTCGCCTAGACCTCGTACAAAGGGGGGGCCGGTGCGCACAAGCGCCACGCTGTGCTCATAGCATCGCGCTTCGAGGTGCGGGTAGCCAGAGGGAGATCGCCGGAATGTTTGAACTTCGAATTCACGGCCGCGGCGGCCAAGGAGTGGTCACCGCGGCCGAGATGGTTTCACTGGCGGCCTTCGCCGAGGGCGCTCACGCGCAAGCGTTTCCGAGCTTCGGCTCCGAGCGCATGGGGGCACCGGTGGTCGCCTTCGCCCGGATCTCCGACAAGGAAATCCGGAACCGTGAGCCGGTCATGGCCCCGGACGGGCTGATCATCCAGGATCCCACGCTCCTGTTTCAGGTCGACGTCTTCAGCGGTCTCAAGCCGGAGGGGTACATCCTGATCAACTCATCCCGGAGCTTCGCCGAACTCGGGCTCGGCGACCTGTCCTCGCGACACAAGTTGGAGCGGTTGCTCACCGTGCCGGCCACCGAGTTCGCCCGGGAGCACGTCGGGCGACCGATGCCCAACGCGGCGCTGCTGGGCGGTTTCGCCGCCCTGAGCGGGGTGCTCTCGCTGGCGTCGGTGTCGGCGGCGATCCGCGAGAAGTTCTCCGGCAAGGTCGGCGACGGCAACGTCGGCGCCGCCGAAGCCTCCTACACCTACGTTCAGCAGCAGATGAAGGAGCTGGCCAATGCTTAGCCAGATCGAAGGCTCAAAGGCCGTCGCGGACGCGGTGGCATTCTGTCGCCCCGAGGTCATCTGCGCCTACCCGATCTCCCCGCAGACCCACATCGTGGAGGGGCTCAGCAAGCTGGTGAAGACCGGCGAGTTGGCTCCGTGCGAGTACATCAACGTAGAGTCCGAGTTCGGCGCGATGAGCGTGGCGATCGGCTCCTCCGCGGCCGGCGCCCGGACCTACACCGCGACCGCCAGTCAGGGCCTGCTCTACATGGTGGAGGCCGTCTACAACGCCTCCGGCCTCGGCCTGCCGATCGTGATGACGGTGGCGAACCGGGCCATCGGCTCGCCGATCAACATCTGGAACGACCACAGCGACACCATGTCCCAGCGGGACTCCGGCTGGATCCAGCTCTACGCGGAGACCAACCAGGAGGCCGCCGACCTGCACATCCAGGCGTTCAAGCTGGCCGAGGAACTCTCGCTGCCGGTGATGGTCTGCATGGACGGCTTCATCCTCACCCACGCCTACGAGCGGATCGACCAGCCCACCCAGGAGCAGGTCGACGCCTTCTTGCCGCCCTTCACGCCGCGGCAGAGCCTGGACCCGGACCACCCGGTGAGCATCGGCGCCATGGTCGGCCCGGAGGCGTTCAGCGAGGTCAAGTATCTGGCGCACGCCAAGCAGATGCTGGCCCTGGAGCGGATTCCGGAGTTGGCGGCGGAGTTCCAGCAGGTCTTCGGTCGCGACAGCGGCGGGTTGGTGCACACCTACAAGGCTGAGGACGCGGAGACGATGGTCGTCGCGCTCGGCTCGGTGCTCGGCACGATCAAGGACACCGTCGACGAGATGCGCGAGCAGGGCCACAAAATCGGCGTACTGGGGATCACCTCGTTCCGCCCGTTCCCCCTTCAGGCCGTTCGGGAAGCGCTGGAGAACGCGCAGCGGGTGGTCGTACTGGAGAAGGCCTTCGCCGTCGGCATCGGCGGCATCGTCTCCTCCAATGTGCGGACCGCGCTGTCCGGCATTCAACTGCGGGGCTACACCGCGATCGCCGGCCTCGGCGGGCGGGCGATTACCAAGGCGTCCCTGCAGAAGCTGTTCACCGATGCGGAGGCCGACCAGCTCGAACCGCTCACTTTCGTGGACATGGACTGGGAGCTCGTCGAGCGCGAGTTGCAGCGCAGCCAGCTGACCCGCCGTTCGGGGACCGCGTACGAACACCAAGAACTCAACCCGGAACTCGTGTCCGCGCAACTGCTCTAGTTCGTTTAGCCGCTCTGAGGGAGCACATATCCATGCCCAGTCAGCCGATCAAGTTCTACCAAACCGGCAGCTTCGTCGTCGGTAACCGGCTGCTCGACGTCGAGGTCCGCTCGACGCAGTCCGACCCCAAGCGGGCCAACACTTTGACCTCGGGTCACCGGGCCTGTCAGGGGTGCGGTGAGGCGCTCGGCGCCCGGTACGCGCTGGACACGGTCAGTCGGGTCACCGGCGGCAAGATGATCGCCTCCAACGCCACCGGCTGTCTGGAGGTCTTCTCCACGCCGTTCCCCGAGACGTCCTGGCAGATTCCGTGGATCCACTCGCTGTTCGGGAACGCACCCGCGGTGGCCACCGGCATCGCGGCCGCGATGCGGGTCAAGGGTCGGGACGACGTACGGGTCGTCGGCCAAGGTGGCGATGGCGGCACGGTCGACATCGGCTTCGGCTGCCTGTCCGGGATGTTCGAGCGCAACGACGACGTGCTCTACATCTGCTACGACAACGAGGCGTACATGAACACCGGTGTGCAGCGTTCGGGTGCCACCCCGGGCGCGGCCCGAACCGCCACCACCCAGCCGGTCGGACCGGAGCCGGGCAACGAGTTCGGCCAGGGCAAGAACATGCCGCTGATCGCCATGGCGCACGAGATCCCCTACGTCGCCACCGCCACCGTGGCCGACCTGCGTGACCTGGAGTACAAGGTCGAGCGGGCGATGACCTTCCGCGGCGCCCGGTACCTGCACATCCTGGTCACCTGCCCGCTGGGCTGGGGCTCGGCGTCGCGGGACAGCATCCGGATCGCCCGGCTCGCGGTCGAGACCGGCATCTTCCCGGTGTTCGAAGCCGAGCGCGGCGTGGTCACGGGGGTCTCGAAGATCCGTCGCCGGGTGCCCGTCGAGGAGTACCTCAAACTGCAGCGGCGGTACGCGCACCTGTTCGGCAAGAAGGCGCGCCCGGACATGGTAGCCAAGATCCAGGGCGCTGCGGATCGCAACATCAGCCGGTTCGGGCTGCTGGATGAGACTCCCGAGGAGCTCAAGCCGCCGGGTGACGCCAGCGACGCCGCCACCTCCGAGCAGGACGCCGTACAGCAACCGCCCGAGGTCATCGAAACCAACGCCATGCGGCTCACCGCCGAGACGTTAGAGGGAGCACGTTGATGGAGAAGCCGTTCGCGATCACGCTGGATGTCGGCACCAGCAAGCAGAACCACACCGGCTCTTGGCGCACCGAGCGGCCGGTCTACATCGACCGACTGCCACCGTGCAACAACGCCTGTCCGGCCGGGGAGAACATCCAGTCCTGGCTGTATTCCACCGAGGAGGGCGGCGCGGGGTACGAGGCCGGCTGGCGCAAGATCATGGCCGACAATCCGTTCCCGGCGATCATGGGCCGGGTCTGCTACCACCCGTGCGAGACCTCCTGCAACCGCGCGCAGCTCGACAGCGCGGTCGGCATCAACTCCATCGAGCGGTTCCTCGGCGACGAGGCGATCCGGGAGGGTTGGCGGATCGAGGTGACCGCGCCGGCCACCGGCAAGCGGGTGCTCATCGTCGGCGCCGGGCCGTCCGGGCTCTCTGCCGCCTACCAGCTGCGCCGGGCCGGGCACGAAGTCGTGATCTACGACGCCGAGCCGGCCGCCGGCGGCATGATGCGCTACGGCATTCCGAAGTACCGGCTGCCGCGCGACATCCTCGACGCCGAGGTGCAGCGCATCCTCGACATGGGCGTAACCCTCGAGCTGAATCACAAGGTCACCAACGTCGAGGAGGAGATGAAGAACGGCAAGTTCGATGCCGCCTTCCTTGCCGTCGGCGCGCACATCGGCAAGCGGGCGTACATCCCCGCCGGTGAAGCTGCCAAGATCATGGACGCGGTGAAAGTGCTGCACGGCATGGAAGAGGCCGAGCCGCCGATGCTCGGTCGCCGGGTAGTCGTCTACGGCGGTGGCAACACCGCGATGGACGTCGCCCGGACCGCCAAGCGGCTCGGCGCGACCGACGCGATCGTGGTCTACCGGCGCAACCGGGACAGGATGCCGGCGCACGACTTCGAGGTCACCGAGGCCATCGAAGAAGGCGTCCGGATGAAGTGGTTGTCCACCATCAAGCACGCCGACGAGGGCAAGATCCTGATCGAGAAGATGGCGCTGGACGAGACCGGGTTCCCGCAGCCCACCGGTGAGATGGAGGAGCTGGAGGCGGACTCCGTCGTACTGGCCCTCGGTCAGGACGCCGACCTGTCGTTGCTGGAGGGCGTCGCCGGCATCGAGTCCGACGGCGGCACGGTTGCGGTCGGACCGAACATGGAGACCGGCCACCCCGGCATCTTCGCCGGCGGCGACATGGTGCCGGATGAGCGTACGGTCACCGTCGGTATCGGCCACGGCAAGCGGGCGGCCCGCAACATCGACGCCTGGCTGCGCGGTTCGACGTACAACGGCACCCACAAGCACGAACTGGCCAGCTTCGACAAGCTGAACACCTGGTACTACACCGACGCGCCGCACGCGGTGCGCCCGACGATCGAGGTAGCCCGCCGGACCCAGACCTTCGAGGAGGTCGTGGTCGGGCTCGACGAGGACACCGCGGTGTACGAGGCACGGCGCTGCCTGTCCTGCGGGAACTGCTTCGAGTGCGACAATTGCTACGGCGTCTGCCCGGACAACTCAGTGATCAAGCTGGGCCCGGGCAAGCGCTTCGAGTTCGACTACGACTACTGCAAGGGCTGCGGCATCTGCGTCGCGGAGTGCCCCTGCGGTGCGATCGCGATGGAGCCGGAGCAGATCTAGGCTCTCCTCGCTTCCAGGGCCCGTCAGCCGCCGCTTCCCGGTGGTTGGCGGGCCCTGTCGTTTGCCGCCCACCGGCGGCTCGCGCCCGACCCGCCGCCCTCCCCGCCCCACCCGTGATCGTTGGCGAA
>JBDUDX010000018.1:0-7618 GCA_040002735.1 Frankiaceae bacterium
GGACGTCGAACGCCGCCGAGTCTGCGCGGCTTGCCCTGCGCGAGCAGCGTCGGCTTCTTCCGAGCCGCCATTCGTCCTCCCCATACGCTGGTTCGGATGGCCGTCCTCTGCGGAGGGTCACCACAGCAAAATCTGCTTTGTGTATCACTGGCTTCCAAATGAAACACGTGTCACTGGAATGGGGTCATGGTATGGCGAACCGGCTGGCGACGTCAACGAGTCCGTATCTGCTCCAACATGCCGAGAATCCGGTGGATTGGTGGCCCTGGGGCCCTGAGGCGTTCGAAGAGGCTAGGCGTCGTGATACACCAATATTGCTGTCGGTCGGCTACTCGGCTTGCCACTGGTGTCACGTGATGGCGCACGAGTCGTTCGAGGACCCGGAGATCGCCGGTCTGATGAACACCCATTTCGTTTCCATCAAAGTGGACCGCGAGGAGCGGCCGGACGTCGACGCGGTCTACATGGAGGCCGTTCAGGCGATGACCGGGCGCGGCGGCTGGCCGATGACCGCGCTGCTCACCCCCGCCGGCGAGCCGTTCTTCTGTGGCACCTACTTTCCGCCGCGGGCGCAGCATGGCATGCCGGGGTTTCCGCAGGTACTGCAGGCGGTGGCCCAGGCTTGGCACGACCGGCGGGTTGAGCTGCAGGAGGCCGGTGCGGACGTGGTGCGTCGGCTCTCCCAGCGCCCGGCGCCGTTGGCCGGAGAGGTGTCTGCGGAACTGCTTGACGAGGCGGCACAAACACTGGCGAGCCAGTACGACTCCGAGCGGGGCGGCTTCGGGGGGGCACCGAAGTTTCCGCCATCGATGTGCCTGGAGTTCCTGCTCCGCCACGCCGCCCGGACCGGCTCGGCGGGTTCACTGGAGATAGTCACGCACACCTGCGAGCGGATGGCGCGCGGCGGGATGTATGACCAGCTCGGCGGCGGATTCGCCCGGTACTCCGTCGATGACGGCTGGGTGGTCCCGCATTTCGAGAAGATGCTGTACGACAACGCGCTGCTGCTGCGCGTCTATCTGCACCTGTGGCGGCAGACCGGCTCCGCGCTCGCTTCCCGGGTGGTTCGGGAGACCGCCGAGTTCCTGCTCCGGGAGTTGCGCACTCCCGAAGGCGGTTTCGCCTCGGCGCTGGACGCGGACAGCGAGGGCAAGGAGGGCACGTTCTACGTCTGGACACCGGAGCAGGTCGGCCCGTACGCCGCCCAGCTGTTGTCGGTGACCGGGGAGGGCACCTTCGAGCACGGTACGTCGGTGCTGCAACTGCTCACCGATCCGGCCGACGAGCAACGGTGGCAGGCGGAGCGGGCCCGGCTTTTCGCCCTGCGGGAGCACCGGACCCGGCCCGGCCGGGACGACAAGGTGGTCGCCGCCTGGAACGGGCTGGCCATCGCCGCGCTCGCGGAAGCCGGAGCCCTGTTCGACGAGCCGCAGTGGATCTCCGCGGCGGAAGCGGCCGCCGATCTGGTGGTACGCGTGCATCTGATCGATGGTCGGCTGCGGCGTACGTCCCGCGACGGCGCAGTCGGCACCAGCGCCGGTGTGCTCGAGGACTACGCCGACGTCGCCGAGGGCCTGCTCGCGCTCGCCTCGGTGACGAGTTCCGGGCGGTGGCTCCAGATAGCCGGCGGGTTGCTGGACACCGTGCTCACGACATTTGCAGACGACTCCGGCGGCTTCTACGACACGGCGGCCGATGCCGAACGGTTGGTTCGTCGCCCGCAGGATCCGACCGACAACGCGACTCCGGCCGGCTCGTCCGCGGCAGCGGGTGCGCTGCTCAGCTACGCCGCCCTGACCGGGTCCGGGCCGCATCGAGCCGCCGCGGAGGGGGCGCAATCGGCGTCCGCCGCTCTGCTGCCGAGCTACGCGCGGTTCGCCGGCTGGGCGGCCGCGGTGGGGGAGGCGTTGATTGCCGGGCCCGCGGAGGTCGCCGTGGTCGGACCCGCCGGCGCTGACCGGGACGCTCTGGTGGCCGCCGCCCGCCGCTCGCCCGCGCCCGGTGCCGTACTGGCGGTGGGGGATCCCGCGGACGCGGTCTGGGTACCGCTGCTGGCCGACCGCCCGCTGGTCGACGGCCGGCCAGCGGCGTACGTGTGCCGGGGCTTCGTGTGCGCGCGGCCGGTGACCGCGCCCGGCGACCTGCTGGCGACCCTGGACGGGGCGTCTTCCGGACTGTTCGCCGGCAGCGAACGCCCTTGACGGCGTAACAACGTAACTATGTAATGAACCCATGACAGACACCGAGGTACAGGGATGGCTCGTCGGGCGATTGCCCGAGGACTGGTTCGAGGGAACGCCCGAGGTGACGATCGACCGCGAGGAGATCGTCGTGATCGGCCGGCTTGCGCTGCCGGCGGTCGAGGGCGGCGACGCGGCGGCTCAGCGATCGGCGGCAGCCGGCCGGATCAAGCGCTTCCGGGAGGAGACGAGGGACCACCGGATAGCGATCGCCCGCGAGGCCGAGCATCGCTACCGGCGCAAGGTGGCGTGGGGCGCGGAGTGCGGTGAGACCCAGAAGCTGTTCACCAGCTTGTCGATTCCGGTGATGACCCGGCTCCGCCAGCCGGAGCGGCTGGTACTCGACACCCTCGTCGACGCCGGCGTGGCCCGCTCCCGTTCCGACGCGCTCGCCTGGTGCGTACGGCTGGTCGGCCAACACCAGGGCGACTGGATCGCCGAACTGCGTGAGGCACTCGTCGCGGTGGAGAAGGCGCGGGCCGGCGGTCCGGCCGTCTGAGGAACCAGTGGAGCGTTGAGCCGGTTCCGGCCGGCCCAACGCTCCACTGCCCGACCGTTCCGCAACTAACGTGGGAATCATGGACGAAAACCGCGCCCGCGAGGTGGTGGACGCACTTCGAGGACGGGGCGTCAACGCCTCGCTGGCCAAGCCCGGGGTGTACCAGTTCGGCATTCGCGTGCTGCTGCCGGATGGCCGGGAGGCGATCTGGGACTCCGACGGGGCCGCCGGCCTGGAGGCCCAGGTACTCCGCAACGGCATGCTCGTGGGCTTCATGCCGGTGCTCGAAGGCTCGGAAAGCTTCGACGAGGCCCAGGTGGTGGACGCGATCGCCCGTACCGACTACGACCGGCCAGTGGCTCGGGCGCGTACCACGGCACCGCCGCCGACCGCGCCGCTCCCGGTCCAGGGCGGAGTCTTCCGCCGGTTCTTCGACGGCTTCCGGTACCGGTAGGTCAGGCTCAACCACCCGGGCGAAGCCGCTCAAACCGCTGGCCGGACGTCCCCCGGCCGGCGGGCCTCCGCGGCGAGCGGGGTCTTGTCCTCGAAGACGTACCGGAAGCCGAGCCCGGCGAGGGCCGCGCCGACCAGCGGTGCGAACCAGAACATCCACAGCTGTGTCAGCGCCCAGCCGTGCACGAATATCGCCGGGCCGGTGGAGCGGGCCGGATTCACCGAGGTGTTGGTCACCGGAATGCTGATCAGGTGGATCAGCGTGAGCCCCAGGCCGATGGCGAGCGGACCGAAGCCGGCTGGCGAGCCCCGACCGGTCACCGCGAGGATGATCACCAGGAAGGCGGCGGTCATCACGATCTCGGTGAGCAGGCCGGACGCCATCGAGTAGTGGCCGGGGGAGTGGGCGCCGTACCCGTTGGCGGCGAGGCCGTCCTTGTTCAGTGAGTACCCCGGGCGCCCGTTGGCGATCGTCAGCAACACCCCGGCGGCCACCACCCCGGCAACCACCTGGCTGGCAAATGTAGGGCAGCACGTCCTTGGCCGAGAACCGGCCGCCGAGCCACAGCCCGACGGTCACCGCCGGGTTGAAGTGACCGCCGGAGACGTGACCGAAGGCGTACGCCATGGTGAGTACGGTCAGGCCGAAGGCGAGCGCCACCCCGAGCAGCCCGATTCCCACGTCCGGGAACGCCGCGGACAGGACCGCACTGCCGCAACCGCCGAGCACCAGCCAGAAGGTGCCGAGGAACTCCGCGCTCAGCCGCCGACCCAAGCTACCCACGGGGACCGCCCTTCCATGCCAACGCAACTACCGGAGTAGCCGGTAAGTCTGGCAAGACGCGAGCGGGTCGCGCAAGCCGATGTACCGCGACATTGTCACTCGTTGGGGCGGCGCTCGTTAGGCTGACGCTGTCTGCGAGGAGGTGGCGTCAGCGTGGGGCTCCGCGATCTGGCGTACACCCTCTACGAGCGCCGCCTCGCCCGGTCCCTCGCGGGGTCCCCGATGCCGCGGCACGTCGGCGTCATCCTGGACGGTAACCGCCGCTGGGCGCGGGCTGTGGGGGCGGACGATCCGGCTACCGGGCACCGTCGGGGAGCGGCGAAGATCACCGACCTGCTGGCATGGTGCGAGGACGCCGGTGTGGAGGTGGTCACGCTCTGGCTGCTCTCGACCGACAACCTCGCCCGTCCGCCGGAAGAACTGGCCCCGCTGCTGCGGATCATCGAGAACACGGTCACCGAACTGGCCAACCCGAAGCACCGCTGGCGGGTGCATCCGGTGGGCTCCCTCGACCTGCTTCCGGACCAGACCGCCCGAGTGCTCAAGGAGGCGGCGGAGCGGGTGGTGGCCCGACCCAGGCTGCTGGTCAATGTCGCGGTCGGCTACGGCGGTCGTCGGGAGATCACCGACGCGGTTCGCTCGCTGCTCACCGAACACGTGGCCCGCGGTACGTCCTTGGAGGAACTCGCCGCCGTACTCGACGTGGAGCACATCGCTGACCACCTCTACACCCGCGGCCAGCCGGATCCGGACCTGGTGATCCGTACCTCCGGGGAGCAGCGGCTGTCCGGCTTCCTGATGTGGCAGAGCGCGCATTCGGAGTTCTATTTCTGCGAGGCGTTCTGGCCGGATTTCCGTCGGGTGGACTTCCTGCGGGCGCTGCGAGCGTACGCCGAGCGGTCCCGGCGGTTCGGGGCCTGAGCCGCGCCGCGTGTCGGTGCCGCCGACGACGGACTGCGGCGTAGCGTCGGGAGCGACGGGCCGGGAAGCCGGTTCCGGTGAGGAGGACCGCCTTGTCGGATCGGCGCACGTACGTTCTCGACACCTCCGTACTGCTGGCCGATCCGGCCGCGATGACCCGCTTCGCAGAGCACGACGTCGTGCTGCCGATGGTGGTCGTCGGCGAGCTGGAAGGTAAGCGCGACCATCCGGAGCTGGGCTGGTTCGCCCGCCAGGCACTCCGGCGCCTCGACGACCTGCGGGCCCGGCACGGCCGGCTCGACGCGCCCGTGCCGGTCGGCGGCGACGACGGCACGCTCCGGGTGGAGCTCAACCATGTCGACCCGAAGGCGACCGACAACGACGGGCGGATCCTCTCCGTCGCCCAGGCACTTGCCGCCGACGGGGCGGACGTCGTACTGGTCTCCAAGGACCTGCCGCTGCGGGTCAAGGCTGCCGCGGTCGGCCTGCCGGCGCAGGAGTACCGGGCGGAGCTACCGGCGGACACCGGCTGGACCGGTACCGCCGAGCTTGCGGTGGCTGCCGAGGTGATCGACGAGTTGTACGCCACCGAGCGGGTCGCGTTGGCCGAGGCGCGCAATCTGCCCTGCCACACCGGCTTGGCGTTGATCTCACCACGCGGGCGGGCGTTGGGCCGGGTCACGCCGGACGGCTCGGTACGGCTGGTACGCGGCGACCGGGACGCTTTCGGCCTGCACGGCCGCAGCTTCGAGCAACGCGTGGCGCTGGACCTGCTCGCGGACTCCGACATTGGCATTGTCTCGCTCGGCGGCCGGGCCGGCACCGGCAAGTCCGCATTGGCGCTCTGCGCTGGGTTGGAAGCGGTGCTGGAAAGCCGTCAGCACAAGAAGGTGATCGTGTTCCGCCCGCTGTACGCGGTCGGCGGCCAGGAACTCGGCTACCTCCCGGGCAGCGAATCGGAGAAGATGGGGCCGTGGGCGCAGGCGGTCTTCGACACCCTCGGCGCGGTGGTCTCCGACCCGGTGATCGAAGAAGTACTCCAGCGCGGTCTGCTGGAGGTGCTGCCGCTCACCCACATTCGCGGGCGCTCGCTGCATGACGCGTTCGTCATCGTGGACGAAGCGCAGTCCCTGGAGCGCGGTGTGCTGCTCACCGTGCTGTCCCGGATCGGCAGTGGGTCGCGGGTGGTGCTGACCCACGACGTGGCGCAGCGGGACAATCTCCGGGTCGGCCGACACGACGGGGTGGCCGCCGTGATCGAGGCGCTCAAGGGGCATCCGCTGTTCGCCCACGTCACGCTGACCCGCTCGGAACGCTCGCCGATCGCGGCGCTGGTCACCGACATGCTGGAGAACCTGTCCCTCTGACGCCGCCGACCGTCTGCGGCTGTCGAGCCACCAGGCACACTGGCTGACGTGGTCCTCCCCCTCCACGACGACAACCCGGTCCGGCGTACACCGGTCATCACCCACCTGCTGATCCTGCTCAACGTCGGCGTCTTCCTGCTCGCACCGGCCGCTGCCGACTCGCTGTCGCGCGGTCGGCAAACGGTGGCGTCGGTCTGCGAGCAGACCACCTTCTTCGACCGGTACGCGGCCATCCCGAAGGAGTTGCTCACCAACCGGCAACTGCCGCCGCGGCCGACAGCAGTGCAAACCGATCAGGGCATTGTGGCCTGCCCGGTGCAGCGGTACGACAAGATCCCGTTTCTCAGCGTGCTGTACTCGATGTTCCTGCATGGCGGCTGGCTGCACCTGCTGGGCAACATGCTGTTCCTGTTCATCTTCGGCAACAACGTCGAGGACCGCCTGGGCCGGCTGCGCTTCCTCGGGTTTTACCTGCTGTGCGGCTACGCCGCCGCCTATGGGTTCGCACTCAGTGACGTCACCTCGACCACCACCCTGGTCGGGGCTTCCGGGGCCGTGGCCGGCGTGCTCGGCGCGTACCTGCTGCTCTATCCGCGCGCCCGGGTGACCAGCGTCATCCCGCCGCTGTTCTTCCTGCCGTTCCGGTTGCCGGCGTGGGTGGTGCTCGGCTTCTGGTTCCTGTTGCAGTACTGGTACTCCGCCGGTGCGGCCGTCGGATCCGGTGCCGGCGTGGCGTACCTGGCGCATGTCGTGGGCTTCGTGGTGGGGGCCGCGCTGGTGGTGCCGCTGCGCCATCGCCAGCCACCGCCGGTGTATCCGCCGGTGTGGCGGGCCGGCTACTGACTGCTTGGTATGTGACGCAGCTAACGTCCGATTTAGGTCGGTTGACTGTTACGATTAGGTCTCGTTAGCGCAACGTTTACGCGCTGGCTGTCCGCTCTGCTGGGGACCGAACCGGGTCCCACGGAACGCGGGGTCTCGGGACTTCACCCGGCCCTATCCGTGCTTCCGACCGCGGCTTCTTGCTTGATCGCGGTCGTGCGCCGGCATGCCGCCGATCGAAGGGTTGGTTCCTGTGCGTCCGCTCATCGCTTCTCGTACTGCCCGACATACCGCCGCGGGCCTTGGCCTCGTGACCGTCCTCACCGGTACCGCGGTGTCCGCCTCGGCGCTCGCCGCCCCTGAGGTCGCCAGCGGGCTGCCGGCAGCCATCCCCGCCGCCGCGGTGAAAAGCGACATCAACGACCAGGCGCGTACCGCGGGCAACCGCAGCCAGCGACCGGCCCTCCCTGCGGCCACTCAACGCCCGGCAACCGCACGACCGGCAACCGCACGCCCGGCAACCGCACGCCCG
>JBDUDX010000019.1:0-3686 GCA_040002735.1 Frankiaceae bacterium
TGGTCGCCGTGGCCGGGCTCGCCCTGGTCTGCCGAGATGTGAACCTGCGTACCGGTACCCGGCTCGGCTTCACTTTCGGGCTGGCGTTCTTTCTCCCGCTGCTGCACTGGAGTTCGACGTTCGTCGGCGCACCGCCGTGGCTGCTGCTCGCCGTCAGCCAGTCTGCGTTTTGTGCGCTGCTCGGCGCGGCTCTGGCAGCCGCCGGCCGATTGCCGTACCCGCCGATGTGGATCGCCTGCGCGTGGGTGGGCGAAGAACTGCTGCGCGACCGGCTGCCGTTCGGCGGCTTCCCCTGGGGGCGGCTGGCCTTCAGCGCGGCCGGTACGCCCTTCGCGGCGTACGCCAGCCTCGGCGGGGCGCCGCTGGTGACGTTCGCGGTGGCGCTGTGTGGGGCGCTGCTCGCCAACGCCGCGACCGGATGGCTTCGGAGCACGCCGGGGCGGCGTCGCGGCGCGTTGTGGCCGGTGGCGCTCGCCGCCCTGGTTCCGGCGGGCGGCCTCGTGCTGCCGCTGCCGGTGGCGGGGGAGCGGGGGAGCGGCCCGGGTGAGGTCACGGTCGCGGTGGTGCAGGGCAACGTACCGTCCACTGGGCTGGATGCCACGGCAGTCGACCGGGCGGTGTTGCGAATGCATGTCGCGGAGACTCTGCGGCTGGCGCAGCAGATCGCGGCCGGGCAGGTTCACCAGCCGGATCTCGTGATCTGGCCGGAGAACGCCTCGGACCTCGATCCTTACTCCGACCGCCAGGCCCGTACCTTGATCGATACCGCGGCGCGGGCGATCAAAGTGCCCGTCTTGGTCGGTGCCGTCCTGGACGCTGGCGAGCGGCATGTCCGCAACAGCGGCATCGTGTGGGATCCGGTGACCGGGCCGGGAGCGGTCTACGACAAGCGCCATCCGGTGCCGTTCGCCGAGTACATACCGCTGCGCTCGCTGGCACGCCGAGTCTCGGCCAAGGTGGATCTGGTACCACGGGACTTCCTCGCCGGTCGTCGACCCGGCGTACTGCAGGTAGGACCGGTTCGGCTCGGCGATCTGATCTGCTTCGAGGTGGCCGTCGACGGGCTGGTGCGAGACGCGGTCTCCGGCGGCGGGCGGCTGCTGGTGGTGCAGACCAACAATGCCACCTTCGGCCGTGGCGCGGAAACCGCGCAGCAACTCGCGATGTCGCGGATTCGGGCCGTCGAACACGGCCGTACCGTTCTGGTGGCGGCGACCACCGGCATCAGCGCGATCATCATGCCGGACGGGTCGGTGTCCGCGCGGTCGGCGATGTTCACGCCGGCCACGCTGGTCGGCGGCGTTCCGTTGCGGGACAGCCGGACCATGGCCGACCGGGTGGGTGCCGGCCCGGAGTGGGTGCTGGCGGTGATCGGCTTGTTCGCCGCCGCCGTCGGCGCGCGCCGCGGGCGGCGGGGCTCTCGCGGATGAGTAACTTCCCCGGCCTGGGGCGGGTCTTGGTGATCGTGCCCACCTACAACGAGCGGCCGAATCTTCCGCTGTTGTTAGGGAGGCTCCGCAGCGCGGTTCCGGAAGCGGACGTCCTGGTCGTCGATGACGGCAGTCCGGACGGGACCGGCGAGTTGGCGGAGGACCTCGCGGGCGACGATCCAGCCGTCACGGTGCTGCACCGGGAACGCAAGTCTGGCCTGGGCGGGGCGTACCTGGCCGGCTTCGCGGTCGGCCGGCGAAACGGCTACGACGTACTGGTGGAGATGGACGCTGACGGCTCACACGCGCCGGAGGAGTTGCCCCGCCTGCTGGCGGCGCTGCGTACTGCCGACGTGGTGCTGGGGTCACGGTGGGTTCCCGGCGGGGCGGTGCGCAACTGGCCGATGTCGCGCAAGGTGCTCTCCCGCGGCGGCAGCCGCTACGCCCGCCTCGCGCTGGCCCTTCCCCTCGCCGACTCCACCGGCGGCTTTCGGGCTTACCGCAGCGCTACCCTGGCGGCGTTGGACCTGGACACTGTCACCTCGGAGGGGTACTGCTTCCAGGTCGAGTTGGCTTGGCGGGCGTATCGTCGCGGGTGCCGCATCGTGGAGGTTCCGATCACCTTCACCGAGCGCGTGGCGGGGGACTCGAAAATGAGCCGAGACATCGTCGCGGAGGCGATGTGGCGGGTCACCTGGTGGGGCGTCACCGCCCGGGCCAACGGCTGGCGGCGGCGGCATGGAAATGGGTAAACAGTAGTCGTGCCGGTTCTGCTGCTCCTCGCCTTCATTCTCGTCCCGCTGGCCGAGCTGTACGTCATCTCGCGAGTGGCACACCTCATCGGACTCCCGCTGACCCTCGGCGTGCTGCTGGTGGTGAGCGTGGTTGGCGCGACGGTGGTGAAGCGGGAGGGGCTACGGACCTGGCGAACCCTTCAGGCAGCGCTCCGGTCCGGTCGGATGCCGCCCCGGGCCCTGTCCGACGCGGCACTGGTGCTCATCGGCGGGGTTCTGCTGCTCACGCCGGGTTTTCTCACCGATGCCGCCGGACTGCTGCTGGTATTGCCGCCGACCAGGGCGGTAGCCCGGCGGCTACTGACCACCCTGGTCCTGCGGCGGGTGGTGTCGCGCTCCCGTCAGCGCTCCGCCGGACGACCCCGCGGTGGGGCCCAGGGAATGGTGATCGACGGGGAAGTGATCACGGATGAGGACGCGAAGAACCCACGCTCCGGTTAGGACGCGTGGGTTCTTCGCCCAAATCAGGTTGCCGTTAGGCAGTCTTGCGTCCGCCCGACTCAGCACCGCGGAGGAGATCAAGCCGCTCAGTCAGCAGCACCTCGAGATCATCGACGCTGCGCCGTTCCAGCAGCATGTCCCAGTGCGTCCGGGCTGGCTTGCCGGCCTTCTCCGCCGGGGGCGCGCCGTCAATCAGAAGTGCGACGGATGAGCACTCGGTGCACTGCCAGGCTGAGGGCAGTTCCGCCTCACTGGCGAAGGGCACTTTGAAACGGTGCCCCCGCGGACAGGCGTAGGCCACCATCTGACGGGGTGCCAAGTCCGTATCCCGGTCGGTTTCATAGCTCACTGAGCCGAGGCGGCTACCCCGTAGAACTCGCTCACTCATAGTTGTGCGCCTCCTCGGCCACTTTTCCCCTCACGACTTGCGCAAACGTCGCAGGCATCCAGAAGATTCCCTGCCGACCCTCACGTACACCATCGGTCCCTCGAGTATTCGCCTTGCGCGCCCGTTCGGACGACTCTTCGCTCCGATCGGCCTCGGCGTTTCCGCGTACAACCGGTACAACGAGGGACATAGGCTTTGGGATGCGCTCGCGCGGAGCGTGCGGCAAGACCGGAGGCAGCATTGCGGGCGATCTCGGTACGACGGGTGGGTGTGGCGCTTGGCCTGCTGCGGTGTTCCATCGGTGCGGTGATGGTGGGAGACCCCCCGCGCCTGGCCCGACTTCTCGGTGTGGATTCGGTCACAGCCGCACAGACGGGCTGGTTGACCAGGATGATCGGTGGCCGGGAGATCGGGCTCGGGGTGGGCAGCCTCGGCGTGTTGGCTCAGGGCTACAGCGGCCGCAGTTGGTACGCCGCCCAGGCACTGGCCGATGGCGGCGACGCACTCGCACTGATCGCTGCCGTACGCGCCGGCCGTGTCTCGACACCCGCCGGTTCGTTGATCGCTGCCTCGGCGGTGGCCGGAGCGGTGGTGGAAATCGCTGTCATGCGATCGGCCGACGGCGACTGCTAG
>JBDUDX010000020.1:0-6359 GCA_040002735.1 Frankiaceae bacterium
TGCTGTGGAGGATTGCCGTACTCCTGGCTCACACCATTCTCCACAGTACGGCTCTCCACAGTACGGCTCTGCACAGTACGGCGAGCTGCCGTTCGGTAGCCGTCCACAGCTGGGATGGACGTCCTTGATGGCCACGATGCCAGGGCCCACCCTGTGGCCATGTCGCTGCCGGAAGTGGTCGCCGCCCAGCGCGGCGTGGTGATCCGGCGTCAGCTGCTCATCGCCGGATGGACCGATGGGCAGATCGCGGCCCAGCTGGGTGCCCGTCGTTGGAAGCGGGTGTACCCCGGGGTGTACGCCACGTTCACCGGTGAACCGTCCTGGGACCAGCGTGTTCTTGCTGCCCTGCTGGCCTGCGGGGACGGTGCCGTGGCAGGGTTCCAGACGGCGGCAGCACTGCACGGCTTCGGAGTCCGCGGGAAACCGCTACGGATCGTTGTCCCGGCGAGTCGGCGACTGACACCGCCGCCCGGGGTGGTGCTCACAAGGTCTCGAGCGCTGGGCGAGGACGCCGTACTGGGCAGCTTCCCGCCGCGAACCCGCGTGGAACGTACGGCGATCGACCTGGTCGACGAGGCCGTTCGCGTGGATGTTGCGTTTGCCTGGCTGGCGGGTGCCGTTCAGCAGCGCTGCACGACGGCCGCACGGCTGCACGGGGCAGTCGAGCTACGGCGCAACATTCGTCACCGGCGTGAACTGCTCCTTGCGCTGTCCGACATCGCCGCCGGCGTGCATACCGAGCTCGAGCGACGGTGGCTGCGGATCGAGCAGAAGCATCAGCTTCCGCCCGGACGCCGGCAGGTCGGTGAACGTGGGCACGGGTCGACCCGCTGGTTGGACTGCGATTACGACCCGTACCGGGTGCGGGTGGAGCTGGACGGGCGGCTCGGTCACGACGAAGTTTCGGAGCGCTGGCGGGACTTGCGGCGGGACAACTCCGCGGTCGTGGCGGGGCACCTGCCGCTGCGCTTCGGGTGGGCGGATCTGCTGACCCGAGGGTGCGTCGCGGCCGGGCAGGTGGCGACCGTACTGCTGCGGGCGGGTTGGCCTGATCGCCCTCGTCGCTGTGGAGCATCCTGCGAGCTCCCACTGCGGTGATACTCCACAGCAGCCACAGCAGCCGTTCGGCGGGGCAACCGGGGGATCGTCACCCGGTCGTTAACCTGGCCACGTGCAGGACGCGCCGATCGGGATCTTCGACTCCGGAGTGGGGGGGCTTACCGTGGCGCGGGCTGTTCTGGACCAGTTGCCGTACGAGGCGATCCACTACGTCGGGGACACGGCGCGGACACCGTACGGTCCCCGGCCGCTCGCCGAGGTCCGGGCGTTCAGCTTGGAGATGCTCGACGGCATCGTGGAGCAGGGGGTCAAGGCGCTGGTGATCGCGTGCAACTCCGCGAGCGCCGCCTGCCTGCGCGATGCCCGGGAGCGGTACGACGTGCCGGTGATCGAGGTGATTCAGCCGGCGGTCCGCCGCGCGGTGGCCGCCACCCGCAACGGTCGGGTCGGCGTGATCGGTACTCGGGCCACGATCGCCAGTCGGGCGTACGACGACGCCTTCGCCGCAGCGCCGCACCTGCAGCTGACCACCGTCGCCTGCCCGTGTTTCGTCGAGTTCGTGGAGCGTGGCGACACCTCCAGCCCGGAACTGCTCGCGGTGGCCGCGGACTACCTGGCTCCGATGATCGCCGTCGATGTGGACACCCTGGTACTGGGCTGTACGCACTATCCGCTCCTTACCGGTGCCATCTCCTACCTTGTGGGGGACGGTGTGACCTTGGTGAGCAGCGCGGAGGAGACCGCCAAGGACGTGCATCATTTGCTGGCCCGGAAGGGTCTGCTGCGCGATCACCACCAGCCCCCGCCGCACCACCGGTTCAGCGCGACCGGCGATCCGGGGCAGTTCGCCGCCCTGGGCCGGCGGTTTCTCGGCCCGGAGATCGGGCCGGTGGCCGGTATCCGGGCGCCGATTTCCGCACCGACCCGCTGATGCTGCTCACCGTGTTGGGCTGCGCCGGAACCTTTCCCGGTCCGGATTCGCCCTGCGCCAGCTACCTCGTCGAGCACGACGGCTTCCGCTTGCTGCTGGACCTCGGCAGTGGCGCCGTGGGCGCCCTGTCGCGCCACCACCCCACGGGCGATTTGTTGGCCGTGGACGCGGTGGTTATCTCCCACCTGCACGGCGACCACTGGCTGGACCTCATTCCGTACGCCTACGCGCGGCGCTACGCCCCCGGGGGAGCGGCGCCACAGTTGGCGGTGCGGAGTCCGCCGGGACTGTCGGACCGGCTCAGTCGACTGGGGTCGCCGACCGTACGGGGTGCGTACGACCTGGAAACCATCACCCCCGGCGCGGTGGAGATCGGCCCCTTCCAGGTGACCTTCGGCCGGGCGGCGCACCCGGTGGAGACCTATGCCACGCGGCTCACCGCGGGGGGGCGGACCCTGACCTACTCGGCCGATACCGGGCCGTGTGACCAGCTGGTGACGCTGGCCGGCGACGCGGACTTGCTGCTGTGCGAAGCGTCCAACACCGATGGCGAGGAGCATCCGCCGAAAGTGCACCTCACCGGCCGCCAAGCCGGTGAGCACGCCGCACGAGCCTGCGCCGGTCGGCTGGTACTGACGCATATCGTGCCGTACCGGGACCCGGCGGCGGCGCAGCGTGCAGCCGGGTCGGCGTACTCCGGACCGGTCGAGGTGGCCCGATCCGGCGCCACGTACGACATTTAGCCCACACCAAGACCTCAGGAGGCATACGACGTGGCACGCCCCGATGGCCGCCAGCCCGACCAGCTCCGATCCGTGACGATCACCCGGGACTGGTTGACCTACGCCGAGGGCAGCGTGCTGGTGACCTTCGGGGGTACCCGGGTGCTCTGCGCGGCGAGCGTCACCGAGGGCGTGCCGCGATGGCGCAAAGGCAAGGGGCGCGGTTGGGTGACGGCGGAGTACGCCATGCTGCCGCGGGCCACCCATACCCGCAACGACCGGGAGTCGGTGAAGGGCCGCCTCGGCGGCCGTACCCACGAGATCAGCCGGCTGGTCGGCCGCAGTCTGCGCGCCTGCATCGACCTGGCCGCACTGGGGGAGAACACCGTCCAGATCGACTGCGACGTGCTGCAGGCCGACGGTGGTACCCGGACGGCGGCGATCACCGGGGCCTACGTCGCCCTCGCCGACGCGGTGGACTGGCTGCAGGCCCGTTCCGCGACCCGCGGCCAGCCGCTGGTCCGCTCGGTGGCCGCGGTGAGCGTCGGCATCGTCGAGGGCGAGCCTCGGCTCGACCTGAACTACGCCGAGGACGTGATTGCCGAGACCGATATGAACGTGGTCTGCACCGGCGAGGGCAACTTCGTCGAGGTGCAAGGCACCGCGGAGCAGGAGCCGTTCGATCGCGCGTTACTGGACCGGCTCCTCGACCTCGCCGTCGCCGGTTGCCGACAGCTCACCCGGCTGCAGACCGAGGCGATCTCGGGGCCGCATTCCGCTGCCCGCACCGGCACCGACGCCACCCGGCCGGTGATGTGACGGTGGCCCGGACGAGGGTCGTACTCGCCACCCGCAACGAGGGCAAGGTGGCCGAGTTGCGGCGCATCCTGGCCGCCGAGTCGGGCCTCGATGATGTCGGCCTGATCGGACTGGACTCGCTGCCGCAGTTCGGGAACATCGCCGAGACCGGTACGACCTTCGTCGAGAACGCGCTGCTCAAGGCCCGTACCGTGGCCGACCGGACCGGCTGGCCGGCGATCGCGGACGATTCCGGTCTCACCGTGGAGGCGCTCAGCGGTATGCCGGGCGTGTTCTCGGCCCGTTGGTCGGGCCGCCACGGTGACGATGAGGCGAACCTGGACCTGTTGCTGGGGCAGTTGACCGACGTACCCGGTCGGCGTCGGGGCGCCGCGTTCGTCTGCGCGGCCGCTGCAGTGGTGCCGGGAGTCGGTGAGCAGGTGGTGGAGGGCCGGCTCAGCGGGACGCTGCTGCGGGAGCGGCGGGGGAGTGGCGGGTTCGGGTACGACCCGATCTTCCTTCCGCGCGGTGAGACCCGAACCACGGCCGAGCTGTCCCCGGCGGAGAAGGATGCCATCAGTCACCGTGGGCAGGCGTTTCGGGCGCTCGCTCCGCTGCTTCGCGACCTGCTCTTCGGGCGTTGACCGCCGAGTGCGAGAGAGGGGAGTCGAACCCCTACGCCCTAAGGCACCGGAACCTAAATCCGGCGCGTCTGCCATTCCGCCACTCTCGCGCGAGTTCCACTTTAGGTGGCTGGACGGAGCCCGCACAGCGGTGGAACCGGGCGTGATGGCGCCCCCGGTGACCGCATCGCCGCCGGGAATCTGACAAGGTAAGCGCGGCACTCGAAGCAAAGCAGACAGGAGTTACGGTGGCGAGGGACCCCGAGGCGATTCAGCGCGAGATTGAAGCTACCCGGGCACAGCTGGCGGTCTCGATCGACGCGATAGCCGAGAGGCTGAGCCCGAAGCGGGTTGCGGCCCGGGGCAAGGACAAGGCTCGGGCGCTGGCCGCCAACGCGCAGACCGCGATCGTGGCGAGCACGAAGACCACCATGGTCGGCGCGGACGGTCAGACGTACGAGGTGCGCAAGCCGCTGCGTACCGACCGGGTGGCCGTCGTGGGCGGTGCGGTGACGGTAGCGGCGGTGGTGATCGTGCTGGTTCGCCGGCGACGTCGCCGCAAGCGGGCGCAGCTCAGCGTGCTTTCTGCCAGCCGACGTCGCGGCACCGCCGGCTCAGGCCGCCGGCGCTAGTCGGGGTGGTGCGCCGCGTCGTGGGCGGCGTCGTGGTGGGAGATCCAAGCCGCCGGATCGCTGTTGAGCCGGTCGATCACCTTGGAGAGCCGGCCTTCGACCACGTCGGCGAGGGTCACCGACTCCAGTACGGTCCTTAGGCTCGCCCGGACAGCGACCCAGACCTCTTGCAGGTGCTCCGCGGCGCCGGCGTAGATGGTGTCTTCCGGCCGCAGGCCGCGGACCTCGGCCAACGGGCCGTCCACGGCCCGCATGACGTCGGCGAGGGTGATCTGGTTCGCCGGGCGGGCGAGACAGTAGCCACCGTCCGCGCCGCGCTGGCTCTGGACGATCCCGGCCCGGCGTAACTCGGTGAGGATCTGCTCCAGGAATTTTCGCGGCAGGCTCTGTGCCGACGTGAGGACCTCCCCTTTCACCCGCGGAGTGTCACTCGCCGCCAGCGTGAGCAGGGCCCGCATGGCGTAGTCGGCCCGCGCGGAGATGTGCACTGGTCCATTCTCCGCCCATGAGGACGGAGAAGCGCTGCTCAGGTCACGCCGCTCGCGAAGTGGAGCCCTCGGCAGCAGCCGAGCGTGCTGTCGGCACCGCTGGCGTGCGCCCGGCGGCACCGCCCCGCCAGCTGTAGCCGTGGGTCACCCGGATCATCGCCCAGATGGCCGGCCCGGAAATGACTGCGGCCAGCAGGATGATGCCGAGATCGTTGGTGGAGACGTTGAGCAACTTCAGCCCCGACGCCATCAGCACGAAGACCAGGATGCGACGGATGATGCCGTCCGGGGCGACGGCGGAGAACCGTGCGCCGACGTACACCCCCGGGACGCTGCCGAGCAGCAGGGAAAAGGTCAGGCCCAACTGGAAGTCGCCGAAAAGGATGTGGCCGAGGGCGGCGGCGCCAACCAGCGGAACGGCCTGGACCAGGTCCGTGCCCACCAACTCCTTGGCGGCCAGCGTCGGGTAGAGCAGGAGCAGCGAAATGATGATCAGGGAACCGGAACCGACAGAGGTCATCCCGACCACGAGCCCGCCGGCAGCGCCGATCGCCATCGTGGGCACCGGGCGGACCCGGAAAACCGGCCGGGCAGCCAACGTCCCACCGGCGAGGAGAATCCCGCGATTCTGCTGCCACCGACGTAGCTGTAGGTACGCCTTGACGCACATCGACGTTGCGGCGAGCAGCAGGGCGATCCCCAAAGCGATCTTTGTGCCGTCCTGAACGGACTTGCCGTTGCCGAGTTGCTTGAGAATCAAGACCCCGCTGAAGGCGAACGGTACGGAGCCGATCGCCAACCACTTGACCAGATCCTTCTGCACCGTGCCGCGGCGGGCGTGCACCAAGCCGCCGATGGGCTTCATAATGAACGCCGCGACCAGGTCGCTGGCGACGGCCGCCGGAGCGCTGATGTGGAACAGCAGCACCAGGATGGGGGTCATCAAGGCACCGCCGCCCATACCGGTCAGGCCCACGACCAGGCCCACGATCAGTCCGGCGCCCGCGATGCCGAAGTCGATGTCCACTGGTGCTCCGCGTTCGGAAAAAGGACACTATCCCGAGCGGAACCGTAGGCAAGACCGCGCGCCATGGCAAAATGGGCGT
>JBDUDX010000021.1:0-15255 GCA_040002735.1 Frankiaceae bacterium
CGAAGTGCTTGGTGAGCAGACCGTTCATGGAGTCACCTTGTTCATGGAGTCACCTGGTTCATGGAGTCACCTGGTTCATGGAGTCACCTTGTTCATGGAGTCACCATGGTCCCGATTCCCGAATTGGTGAAGACCTCGAGCAGCACGGCGTGTGGTACCCGGCCGTCCAGCACGTGCGCGCGAGGTACGCCCCCGCGCACCGCCCGCAGGCAGGCGGACATCTTCGGCACCATACCGGTGGCCAGGGTGGGCAGCAGTTCCTCCAGCCGGTCGGCGTCGAGATGGGAGATCACCTCGTCGCTGGCCGGCCAGTTCGCGTAGAGGCCCTCGACGTCGGTGAGGATGACCAGCTTCTCGGCATCCAGGGCTATCGCCAGCGCCGCCGCGGCGGTGTCCGCGTTGACGTTGTAGATCTCACCGTCGCGGCCGCGGGCGACGGTGGCGATCACCGGGATCCGGCCGTCGGAGAGCAGGCTCGCTACCGCACCCGGCTGCACCTCCACGATGTCGCCGACCAGGCCCACGTCGACTTCTTCGCCGTCCACCACCGCCGCCTGACGTTCGGCGGTTAACAGGTGGGCGTCCTCCCCGGACATGCCGACAGCGAACGGGCCGTGCGCGTTGATCAGGCCGACCACGTCCCGGTTCACCTGGCCGACCAGCACCATCCGGACCACCTGCATGGTCTCCGGCGTCGTGACTCGCAGCCCGCCGGCGAATATGCTCTCCACCCCGAGCGCCTTGAGGTGGGCGCTGATCTGCGGCCCGCCGCCGTGAACGACGACTGGGCGGATCCCGGCGTACCGGAGGAACACCACGTCCTCGGCGAACGCCCGTTCCAGTGCCGGGTCGGTCATGGCGTTTCCGCCGTACTTCACCACCACGGTCCGGCCCCAGAACCGCTCCAGCCAGGGCAGCGCCTCGACCAGGGTGGCGGCCTTCTCGTGCACCGTCTGCGGAAGCACCCGGCTCATGTCGAGTACGCGGAATTCTCGTGCACGTACGCGGCCGTGAGGTCGTTCGTCCATACCGTCGCGGTCGCGTCGCCGACGTGCAGGTCGATGGTGATGGAAACTTCGCGGCCAGTGAGGTCGACCCGCCCCCGCGGCTCGCCGGGGGCGCAGCGCAGGCATACCCACACCCCGTTGATCGCCACGTCGAGTTGGGCTGGGTCAAAGGCCGCGGAGGTGGTGCCGACTGCAGCGAGCACCCGGCCCCAGTTGGGGTCCTCGCCGTGCAGCGCGCACTTCAGCAGATTGTTGCGGGCGACGGCGCGGCCGACCTCGACCGCGTCGGCTTCGCTGGCGGCGTTGCGGACCTCGATCGCGACGTCCTTGCTGGCGCCTTCGGCGTCGGCGACGAGCTGCCGGGCCAGGTCGGCGCACACCTCAGTGACCGCGGCTTTCAGGTCGGCCTCCTTGGGGGCCACGCCACTGGCCCCGCTGGCCAGCAGCAGGACCGTGTCGTTGGTGGACAGGCAGCCGTCGGAGTCCACCCGCTCCAGAGTGGCGGCCGTGGCATCGGCCAGTACGGTCCGCAGCGTGGCGGCGTCGGCCACCGCGTCGGTGGTGAGTACGACGAGCATGGTCGCCAGGCTCGGGGCGAGCATGCCGGCGCCCTTCGCCATCCCGCCGACGGTCCAGCCGGTCTTGGTACGGCTGGCCTGTTTGGCCACGCTGTCGGTGGTACGGATCGCTTCGGCCGCCTCGCCACCGGCCGCCGGGGACAGGCCGGCCACCGCCTTGGCGATGCCGTCGAGCAGGTTGTCCATCAGCAGTCGCTCGCCGATCAGGCCGGTGGAGCAGACTGCCACCTCGCCCGCGCCCACGCTGAGCAGCGCCGCGGTGTGTTCGGCGGTGTGGTGGGTGTCGGCGAATCCGTCCGGGCCGGTGCACGCGTTCGCGCCGCCGGAGTTCAGTACGACCGCCCGCAACTCTCCGGCCTTGCACACCTCGCGCGACCAGAGCACCGGCGCGGCTTGTACCCGGTTGCGGGTGAAGACCCCGGCGGCCGCTGAGACCGGCCCGTCGTTCACGACCAGCGCGACGTCGGGTGCGCCGCTCGTCTTCAGTCCGGCGGCTACTCCGGCTGCCCGGAAACCGGCGGCTGCGGTGACGCTCACGGGGCGATTCCGACCGCGGACAGCCCCGCGGTCTCGGGCAGACCGAGCATCAGGTTGGCGCATTGGATGGCTTGACCGGCGGCGCCCTTGCCGAGGTTGTCGATCGCGGCGACCGCCACGGCCCGACCGGCGTGCGGATCGGCAGCCACCTGCACATGTGCGGCGTTGCAGCCAGAGGTCGCGGCGGTCCGTGGCCAGCTGCCGGCCGGCAGCAGCCGTACGAACGGCTCACCAGCGTAGGACGCCTCCATGGCAGCCCGCAGGGTTGCGGTGTCCACCCCCGACCGCAGCCGCGCGGTGACCGTGGCCAGGATGCCCCGCGGCATCGGGGCCAGCATCGGCGTGAAGGACAAGGTCACCGGCTGACCGGCCGCCACCGACAGAGTCTGCTCCATCTCCGGCGTGTGCTGGTGGGTGCCGCCGGCCTTGTACGCCGACACGTCGCCCATCACCTCGCTGCCCAGCAAGCTCGGCTTGGCGGCCCGGCCCGCGCCGGAGGTACCGCTGGCCGCGACCACCACCACATCGGCCGGCTCGACGAGCCCGGCGGAGAGCAGCGGCGCCAGGGCCACCGCGACGGCCGTGGGGTAGCAGCCGGGGGCGGCGATCCGCCGCGCCGCGGCGAGCACCGGACGCATCCCGGGCATCTCCGGCAGCCCGTACGGCCAGGCCGGCGCGGGTTCGCCGCCGTAGAACTGCTGCCACGCCTCGGCGGAGGTGAGTCGGTGGTCGGCGCCGAGGTCGATGACCGGCATCGTGGCCGGCAATGCGTCGGTGATCGGCGCGGATTCGCCGTGCGGAAGCGCGAGGAACACCACGTCGGCCTCGGCGAGGACGGCTGGCTCCGTGGCCTTGAAGGCCCGGTCGGCGAGCGGACCGAGGTGCGGATGCACGGCGGTCACCCGCTGCCCCGCTGCGCTGCCGGCGGCGAGCGGCCCGAGCTGGATCTCCGGATGCGCGAGCAGGAGCCGGATCAGCTCACCGCCGGCGTACCCGCTGGCGCCGGCGACCGCTGCGGTGATACCCATGCCTCAGAGTATGCATGTGAACGCATAAGTATGCAAGTCGGAGGTGGCGCGGCCCGGACTGTAAGCGTCGGCGGTCGCTCTGACGACCACGAACGCTTACCGCCGAGGGCCGGGGCGGCCGGCTCAGCCGCGGGGCGCGAAGAGCGGGTCGTCGTCCCCGTACGGTACGAGCCGCAGTACCCGGGCATCGGTGGCGGCGATCTGCTCGGCTCGGGCGAGCAGCCGGGGCAGGTCGTCGGTGGCGTGCAGGAAGCGGCCGGCCAGCGGGTCGAGGCGGCCGCGCACCAGCGCCACCACCAGGGCCCCGGTGCGTTCCGCCGGTACCCACTCCTCCTCGGCCACGTCGGCCCACCGGCTGCTGCCGGCGGTCATCGCGGTCCGCACCAGGCCGGGACTGACGTCGAACACCGACACACCGGTACCGTCCAACGCCGCCGTGAGGCAGTCGGTGAGCCGGAACAGCGCTCCCTTGGACAGCGCGTAGCCGGTTTCCGTGGCGGTCGGCCGGGCGCCGACCAGGCTCGTGATGTTGACGATGCGGCCGCGTCGCCGCCGGATCATGTCCGGCAGTACGGCCGCTGAATAGATCAACGGCCCCCGCAGGTTCGTCTCGATCACCGACCAGGTCTCCTCGACGTCGCCCTCCCACAGCGGCGCCTGCACCGACTCGGTACGCCCGGCGCAGTTGACCAGCAGGTCGATCGGCCCCAGGCGCTGCTCGACCTGGGGCAGGAGCCGACGCAACGCCGAAGGGTCGGTGACATCGACCGCGAAACCCATCGCGGGCACCCGCCGCGCCTCGACCTGCTCCACGGTCTCCCGTACCTGGGGAGCTGTCCGCGCGATCACTGCAACTCCCATGCCGGCGTCGGCCAGCGCTCGGGCAATCGCGCGGCCGATACCCCGGCCGCCGCCGGTCACGATCGCCACCTGGCCGCTCAAGGAGTCGCCCATCGCTTGCCTCCGCTACCGCCGCGTCCGCCGACACTGACCACCCGTCAGGCGCCCCGCAGTACCGCGCCCGTCGCCTCGGCCGCGGCCCGCACCGCAGCGTCCCGTACGGCAGTCACCTCGGCGGAGGTGAGCGTCCGGTCCGGCGCGCGCAGCCGGAGCCCGAAGGCGAGTGACTTCTGCCCGGACGCCACCTGCGCGCCGCGGTAGACGTCGAACAGCGCGATCGCCTCGAGCAGCTCGCCGGCCCCGGCGCGCACGGCGGCTTCCACCGCGGCCACCGGAACCGACTCGGCCACGACCACGGCGATGTCCACCGTGGCGAGCGGGTACGCGGAGATGACCGGGGCGGTGCCGGTTTCCTCGCCGTAGTCCGCGGGCCCCACCCCGGCCAGCCCCCAGAGCCGCGAAACGTCGAGCTCCATCGCACAGGCCCGCGCCGGGAGCTCGAGGCTGTCCAGGACGGCAGGCTGCCACTCGCCGGCGTACCCGACCGCCACGTCCCCAACCATCAGTTCGGCGCACCGGCCGGGATGCCACGGCGCCCGCTGCGCCTGTCGGGCGGTCAGCCCGACGCCGAGCGACGCACCCGCCCGCCGGCCGGCCTGCACGGCATCCGCCCACTCGGCCGGCCGTCCGCCACCCCACCAGCCGGCCGGCTGCCGGAGGCCGGTCAGGACCACCGCGAGGTGCAGCGGCTGCTCAGGCAGGGCGCCGTCCAAGGCCGCGAGGACCGTGTCGTCCGGGCGCATCCCGCCGGGGGGCCGCGGCGCCGGGCCCACGTCCGGTCGGCCCAGGAAGACCGGGCCGAGCTCGAAGAGTGCGAGGTCGGCAAAGCCGCGGGAAACGTTCCGAGCCAGGGCGGTGAGCAGCCCCGGGAGCAGGGTGGTCCGCAGCAGCGGCTCGCCCTCGTCGAGCGGATTGGCCAACTCGACCGTACGTCGGCGCGGGTCGTCGGCCGGCAGCCGCAGCCGGTCCAGTACCCCGGCGGAGGTGAACGGGTACGTCGGGGTCTCGACGTACCCGGCGCCGGCCATCGCGGCGCCCAACCGCCGCCGCTGCCGTTGCCGGCGGGTCAGCCCCCGACCGGCGGGGGCCGATGGCAGGGCGGTGGGCACGGTGTCGTACCCCTCCAGGCGGATCACCTCATCGGCGAGATCGATCGCCCGGGTGAGGTCCGGCCGCCAGGACGGCGCCGCCACCGTGAACGCCCGGGCATCGGCGGGCAGCTGAACCGTCACGACACAGCCCACGTCCAGCAGCCGGCGGCGCACGGTGTCCGGATCGTAGGGCCGCCCGGCCACCCGGGTCGGAACGTCCGGAGCGAGTCGAATGCTGGGCCGGGGCTGGCGGCTGTCGAGGTCGGTGACGCCGGGTTCCTCCTTGGCGCCGCCCCACTCGGTGAGCAGGGCCACCGCCGCGTCCGCGGCAACCGCCGGCAACGCATCGTCCACCCCGCGCTCGAAACGCTTCGACGCCTCGGTGGCGAGCTTGTGCCGACGCGCGGCGCGGGCGACCACGTACGGGTCGAAGTGCGCGGCCTCGATCACCAGGTCGGTGGTCGCCTCGCTCACCTCGGTCGGTCCGCCGCCCATCACGCCGGCGAGCGCGATCGGTCCGGAGCTGTCGGTGATCACCAGGTCGTCGGTGTCCACGGTGCGCTCGACCCCGTCCAGGGTGCGCAGCCGCTCCCCGGTCTCGGCCCGACGGACCACGATCGGCCCTTGGAGCCGCGACCGGTCAAAGGCGTGCAGGGGTTGGCCGAGGTCCAGCAGCACGTAGTTCGTCACGTCGACGGCGAGGGAGATCGGCCGCATTCCGGCGAGCAGCAGCCGGCGCTGGATCTCCAGCGGGGTGCGTGCCACCGGATCCAGCCCGGTCACGGTCCGGGCCACGTACCGGTCGCAGCCCCGCCGGTCCGCCACGATCACCTCATAGCCCGGCTCGGCCCGTGACGGCACCGGCTCGGGGGGGCAACTCGGCGGCGGCCCGCTGGCCGGGTCCCGGAAGTCCACGTCGAAGGCCAGCGCGGCCTCCCGGGCAACTCCGCGGATGGACCAGCAATAGCCACGGTCCGGGGTGACGGCGATGTCGAGCACGTCATCCCGCAGCCGCAGCGAGTCCACCGCGTCCGCGCCGACTTCGGCGGAGTCCGGCAGTACCAGGATCCCGGCGTGGTCCTCCCCCACCCCCAACTCGCGGGCGGAACAGATCATGCCGTCGGAGAGGTGCCCGTAGGTCTTACGGGCGGTGATCGCGAAGCCGCCGGGCAGCACGGCACCGGGCAGCGCCACCGGTACCCGATCGCCGGCGGCGAAGTTTGTCGCCCCGCAGACGATGCCGCGCGGCCTACCGTCGCCGACCTCGACGGTGCAGTAGCGCACCGGTTTGCGGAAGCCCGAGAGCTCCTCCACGGTGAGCACCTCGCCGATCCGCACGCCCCGCACCTCGGTGCCGACGGCCTCGACCGCCTCCACCTCCAATCCGGCGAAGATCAGGCGGTTTGCAATCTCGCGGGCTGGTACGTCGGGCAGGTCGGCGTACTCGCGCAGCCAGGACAGCGGTACCCGCATCAGACCGCTCCGAGTGCGAGCGCGACCCGGACGTCACCCTCTACCAGGTCCCGCATGTCGGCGAAACCCTCGCGCGCCATCAAGGTGCGGTCCAGCCCCATGCCGAAGGCGAAGCCGGAGTACCGGTCAGGGTCCAGCCCGCAGGACGCGAGGACGACCGGGTGCACCATGCCGCAGCCGCCCCACTCCACCCACCCCTCGCCGGCGCAGGTCCGGCACTGCGGGTCGGCGCCGTCACAGATCCAGCAGCTCAGGTCGGGCTCCGCGCTGGGTTCGGTGAACGGGAAGTACGACGGACGCAACCGGGTCCGGACCGCATCACCGAACATCGCCTTGGCGAAAGCGTCGATGGTGCCCTTCAGGTGCGCCATCGTCATGCCCTCGTCCACCGCGAGCCCCTCGACCTGATGGAAGACCGGCGTGTGTGTCGCGTCCAGTTCGTCGGTCCGGTACGTCCGGCCGGGGCAGATCACGTAAGTCGGCGCGCCGCGCTGCAGCAGCGCCCGGATCTGCACCGGGGACGTGTGCGTCCGCAGCACCAACCCGGAGTCCGGCGGCGCGATGAAGAACGTGTCCTGCATGGTGCGCGCCGGATGATCCGGGACGAAGTTCAGCGCGTCGAAGTTGTGCCACTCGGTCTCCACCTCGGGCCCCTCGGCGACCTCCCAGCCCATCGCCACGAAGACGTCGGCCACCACGTCTTGGATGAGCGTCAGCGGATGCCGTGCACCGCGCGGTTCTCGGTTCCACGGGAGCGTGACGTCGACCCGCTCCTGCGCCAGCGCCCGGGCGTCTCGTTCGGCCTCCAGCGCTTCCCGACGCGCCGCGTGGGCCTCCTTCAGCGCGGACAGCACCGCGTTCACCCGCGCACCAGCGTCGGAGCGGGCCTGCGGCGGCAACGCGCCGATCTCTCGACGGGCCAGCGCGACCGGCGAGCGGGCTCCCAGGTGAGCGATCTCCGCCGCGTGCAACGCCTCGGGGTCGTCGGCCTCAGCAAAGGCCCGCTGCCCGGCCGCCAGCGCACGCGCCAACTCCTGCGCGTGCAAGGGTGTGACGGATACTGGGTCGTAGCTGGAGTTCGGGGCCGACATGGCTTCGGAGTCTAGGTGGCCGCGGCGACCCGACGCCGTCGCCATCACCGGCGCCGCTCCCTGCCGGTCGCCTCAGGGCTCAGGTCGCCCGCTGCGTCGGCACCGAGCCACCATGGCGCAGTACGCTTCACCTTGCTCTGTACCTCTACCGGCCTATTACTCTGGGCCGGGCCGATTATTGGGGTACGGCGGCGAACCAGCCGGCAGCCGTACCCGGAAGCGAGCGCCACCGTCGGGGGCGTTGTCCGCTTTGATCGTGCCGCCGTGCGCCTCGACCAGGCCACGCGTGATGTACAGGCCCAGGCCGGTGCCGCCGCGATGTCCCGCCCGCCAAAACTTGGTGAACAGGCGCGGTGCGACTTCGGCGGCAATCCCCCCGCCCTCGTCGGTCACCACCAGCTCGACGCCATCGCCCGCCGGAGTCACCGAGACCTCCACGGTTCCGGCGCCATGGCGGACGGCGTTCTCCACGAGATTGCCGAGAATCTGATCGATCTTGCCTTGATCCGCCCAGACCTCCGGCAACGGGCCGAGCACCCGCAGGCGGAACCGGTCCGGGGGCTCGCCGGCGCCGCCCTGGGAGGCGAACGTGTGGCGGATCCGGTCCGGCACATCCACCAGCTGGCATCGCAACTCCAGACGCCCGGACTCCATCCGGGACACGTCGAGCAGCTCGGTGATCAGTTGGGTAACCCGGTCGGCATCCGAGTTGATCGTTTGGAGCATGAGCTTCTTCTGCTCGTCGGAGAACCGCTCCCACTTCGCCAGCATCGTCGCGGCGAACCCCTTGACGCTGGTCAACGGTGACCGCAACTCGTGGGCGAACGTGGAGACCAGGTCGGCGCGTTCCCGCTCGCTGCGGCGGCGAGCGGAGGTGCCCCGCAGTCCGATCACCAGCTGCACCGCCCGCCCGGCCGGCCGGTCGCGGACGTACCGGGCGGTCACCAGCAACTCCCGCAGCGGACCGTCGGCCGGCTGGAACAGCAGGGTGTTCTCCGGCGAGCCGGTCCGCGTGGACAGGCCACCGTACGGATCGGTACATGCCCACCAGTCCCGGCCGGAGGCGTCGGTGAGCGGAAGTACCTTGCGGTAGTCGAGACCGAGAAGCGCCTCGGGACGACTGCCGATCAGTCGTTGCGCAGCAGCGTTGACGACGACAATCCGGCCCACGTCATCGGCGATCAGGAGTCCGTCGGGCAGGATGTCGTAGGCCGCTGCGTCCGGCGCGATACCCGGGGCCATGGCACCTCCAGACCGACATCCGCTCGCCGCCTGACGGGGTACCGGCCACGCAGGCAGGACGGCCTGTCACCGAACGTATCCCAGTGGTCTCAGCGTTGTGCGGGCGGAGGTCCCGTCCGCTGCGCCCGTGCCGAAGCGTAGAGACACACCGCGGCCGCGGTGGCCAGGTTGAGGCTCTCGGCTCGGCCGTAGAGGGGCACCCGGACCGTCTCCTGCGCCAGGCCCAGGACAGCGTCGGGCAGTCCCCACGCCTCGTTGCCGAAAAGCCATGCCGTCGGGGCGGCCAAACCGCCGGCCGCCGCCAGCCCGTCGAGTTCGACTGCGCCGGTACCGTCCGCGGCCAAGATGCGTAGGCCAGCGGCCCGCAGCGCTGCCGCGGTCGCGGCCATCGGCGCATCCACCACCACGGGGAGATGGAACAAGCTGCCGGCGGAGGCGCGGACGCACTTGCCGTTGTAGCAGTCCACCGAATCCGTCGAGAAAATCACCGCATCCGCTCCGGCCGCGTCGGCGGTACGCAGCACCGTGCCGGCGTTGCCGGGATCCCGGACGGCCGCCAGGACGACCACCAGTCGCGGCGCGGCGTCCAACACCGAGGCCAGCGGCACATCCAGGAACGACGCCACCCCGATCAGGCCCTGCGGGGTGACGGTCTGGGCGATCGCCGCGATCACCGCACCGCTCACGAGGTGTACCTCGACGCCGGCCGCGTGCCCTTCGGCGAGCAGGTCGGCGTGCCGGCGCCCCGCCTCGGAAGTGGCGAACAGGCTGACCAGCCGGGGTGAGCCGTCCGCCGTCGGCTGCAACGCCTCCCGGACCCCCTGCGGTCCCTCCACCAGGAACCGGCGGTCGGTGGTACGGAAGCCACGCTTGGCGAGCCGCCGGGCAGCGGAGACCGGCCCGGCCCGGACGTTGGTGAGCAGTCGAGGGCTGCCGGCGGAGACCCCGCCGGATGCGCCGGCGGACCCTGCGCTCAGGCCGCCCCGCGCTCGGCCGGCAGGGCGTCCCGGGCTACCCCCACCAGCGTGGCGAAGGCGGCCGGATCGGTCACCGCGAGGTCCGCGAGCAACTTGCGGTCCACCTCGACCTCGGCGATCTTCAGTCCCTGGATGAATCGGTTGTACGTCATGCCTTGTGCCCGGCAGGCCGCGTTGATGCGCTGGATCCACAGCCGCCGGAAGTCGCCCTTACGCGCCTTGCGGTCACGGAAGGAGTACGTCAGCGAGTGGGTGACCTGCTCCTTGGCCTTGCGGTACAGCCGGGACCGCTGGCCGCGGTAGCCGCTCGCCCGTTCCAGGGTCGAGCGGCGCTTCTTGTGGGCGTTGACTGCCCGCTTGACGCGTGCCACGAAAGTTCTCCTTGCGAGTTGCTGGTCGACGAGCCACCGCGGAAAGCGAAGGCCGTCGCAGGTCAGATGGCGCCCTGCGCAGGCTCAGATGTTGAGCATCTTCCGGATGCGCTTGGTGTCTTCCGGCGCAAGTGGGGTGTCGCGCCACAGCCGCCGCATCCGGGAGGAGGGCTTGTGCTCCAGCAGGTGGTTGCGGTTCGCCTGCCGGTGCATGATCTTGCCGCTACCGGTCACCTTGAACCGCTTCTTGGCACCGCTGTGCGTCTTCTGCTTCACGTTCGGGACTCCATCTGAAGGTCGCTAGACCGGCTGCTCGGACTCGGCCAGCGCCGGGCGGTGCTGCCGGGATTTCGCTTCCGCCTTGACGGCGCGGTGCGGAGCCACCACCATGATCATGTTGCGCCCGTCCTGCTTCGGCGCCGCCTCGACGTAACCGAGTTCGGTGACGTCCTCGGCGAGGCGCTGCAAGAGCCGGAAGCCCAACTCGGGCCGCGACTGCTCACGGCCACGGAACATGATAGTGACCTTCACCTTGTCGCCGGCCTTGAGGAACCGTACGACGTGACCCTTCTTGGTCGCGTAGTCGTGCGGGTCGATCTTCGGCCGAAGCTTCATTTCTTTGATGATCGTGTGCGCCTGGTTCTTGCGCGCCTCACGAGCCTTTTGGGCGTTCTCGTACTTCCACTTGCCGTAGTCCATAAGCTTGCAGACCGGTGGACGGGCCGTGGGCGCCACCTCGACCAGGTCGAGATCGGACTCCTGGGCCAGCCGCAGCGCGTCGCCGATGGCGACGATGCCGACCTGCTCCCCTCCTGGACCGACCAGGCGCACTTCGGGTACGCGGATCCGGTCGTTGATGCGCGGCTCGACGCTGATGGGGCCTCCTCGGGCACTCGGAAATCAGTAGCCGGCGACCCGATGCGGAAATTTCGGCCGGAAAGCCAAAAGCCCCGCGGCAAGCGGGGCTCTTCGGTGTCGACGAACAGCGCCGCCGGAGCGACGTGATCGCCGACCGATACCCGCCGGCCAGAAGCCGGCCAGGTGGGAGAGACTCCGCTTGCACTGGTCGTCCCGCACAGGCTATCACCGGTGAGGCCGGCCAGCGGCTCGTCGGCCGGTGGCTCGCTGGCCGAGCGCTGGCCGAGCGCTGGCCGAGCCGATGCTGTTAGCCGGAGGCTTCCCGAGCCACATGCACCGGCGGCCCGAGCGCCCGCGCCGCGGACCGCTGCTGCTCGGTGAGCACCGCGATGTCCAGCGACCCCGGTACGTCCGGCGCCGCTCCCAGCGCGCCGGCGAGGCGGCGAACCAGGGCCACCAGAATGGCGGGGGTGACATCACCGGAGAGCACCAGCCCGACGGCGAGGTCACTCGCCGCCGGTCCCTCCTCGGGCGCGAGAAGATATGCCTCGGCGACCAGCGGTTCACCGGCCAGCACGCTGCCGAGGAACTCCCGCAGACCCGCAGCAGATGAGCGCAGTTCGCTCACCTGGGATAGGCCGCCCTCGATCGGTCGGCTGGCGATCGCGTCAGCAATGATGTCGCTGTCCGGCAGCCGAATGACCCCAGTGGCGAGCAATGCGAGCACCTCGTCCTCGAGCACGTAGGTGACCGGACCGGCGACATCGAGCACGACGGCCTGGCCGGCCTCGGTTGCCGCGGCCAGTACCTCACGGCCGAGGGTCGGCACCGGCCGGGCATCCGGGCGCCAGGCCGCCATCGACGAGACGGAGCTGAACACCGGTACCGCAGCGCGACCGTCCCGCCCGATCAGGGTCGGCCGGGACATCTCGGTGGGGCCGGTCGGCTCGGCTCCGGCGGCTTCCGGGGGCAACGGGACGATCGGCACGAGCAGTCGGGCGCTGACCAGCGCCGCTTGAACGCCGGCCTCCGCCTCGGGCTGCGGGTCGGAATTCCACGCGGCCAGCGCACGGGCCAACGAGGGGTCGGCGGTACCCTCGTCCGGAGCGGAACCGCCCGCGGCGCCACCCCGTACCGGCCCGTTCATGCGAGTCTCCCCTTCCAGACGTGCGTGCCGTTCCGGTCCTCGGTGCAGCGGGGATGTGCTGCCGTCACTGTAGGCGGCGGCGACGGCGTCAGGCGGAGCGGCGCACCGGCGGGCCGGCCGCCCGTACGGTCGCGCAGGGGTACGGCTGGCCGCAGGTGCCGCACCGGGCCCGACCCAGCAGGCCGCGCCCCGCTCGGTGTTCCGCGCGGACCGCCCACAGCCGCAGGGACAGCTCCCGTACTCGGGCCAGCGCGTCCTCCAACGCCGGGTCCGCAGGGTGCGCGGACGCAGCCGCGGCGAGGGTACGGACCACGCCGGAAGCGGATCGCCGCGCTGCCATGTGCCCTCCTTACCGCGCCCGGACCGACGGTACGGCGTTGTGCCGGGTCGGCGACAGTGCGACTGGGGAGGTCGCCGGTATCGGGTGGGGACAAGGCCCACCGTCGCGGTGGACCGGGAGTGGACGGCCTGGGAATCTCCGCGCCACGGCCTCGTGAGCGGGTGTGGATCAGAATGAGCGTCGAATGAGCGTCGCCTCGTACCGCCTTTGAGGGGCCTACCGGAGAGGACGTCTCCGTGAGCGGACGCCGCGCGGCCGCGGTGGTCGACGCCCAGGAACACCCGGCACCGGGCCGGATCCATCCTGTCCTGCTGCTCGGTGCGCTGTTCCTCGTCTCGCTCAACCTGCGGGCGGCGATCGCATCGGTGCCGCCGTTGGTGGCGACGATCCGCCGCGACCTCGGGCTGGGTGGGGTTGCGGCTGGGGCGCTCACCACGCTGCCGGTGTTGTGCATGGGGCTGTTCGCGCCGCCGGCGCAGCGCCTCGCCGCCCGGATCGGGCGGGAACGTACCGTCGGCCTGGCGATGGCCTCGCTCACTGGCGGGCTGGCGCTGCGGCTGATCGGCGCTCGGCTGACGCTCTACCTGGGCACGTTCCTCGCCGGGATCGGCATCGCCACCGCCGGCGCGGTGCTGCCCGGGGTGGTGAAGGAGTTTTTCGCCGACCGCGGCGGCATGGTCTCCGGGCTGTATCTGGTGGCGATGTCGGCCGGGGCGGCGGTGGGTGCCGGCGCGGCCGTACCGGTGGCTCGGGCGGTCGGCTCCTGGGAAGTCTCGCTGGCGGCCTGGACGGTGCCGGCCGCCGTCGGGCTGATCGCCTGGCTGTTCGTGCTGCGGGTGGTGGAACCGCACCGTGGCGCGCCGGCGGCTCATGGGCTGCCGTGGCGCAGTCGTACCGCCTGGCTGGTGAGCCTGTTCATCGGCTGCCAGTCGATCCTGTTCTACAGCGAGCTGGCCTGGCTCGCGCCGGCATACGAGGACCGCGGCTGGTCGGCGAGCCGCGCCGCGCTGCTGCTCGCGTTGTTCAACATCGCCCAACTGTTCGCGGCGCTGATCGTGCCGGCGCTGTCGGACCGGACGCCCGACCCGCGACCGCTGATCTTTTTCGTGGTGGCCTGTTCGCTGTTCGGCCTGCTCACGCTGGTGGTGGCCCCGGAGTCCGCGCCGTGGGTGGCCGTCAGCGTGCTCGGCTTCGGGCGGGGGGGCGGGTTCGGGTTGGGGCTGACGCTGCTGGTGGCGTACGCCCCGGATCCGGCGGCCTCGAGCCGGCTCTCCGCGATGGCGTTTCTCGTGGCCTACTCCATCGCGGCCACCGGGCCGGTGCTGCTCGGCGGCCTGCGGGATCTCACCGGCTCGTTCACCGTGCCGTTCCTCGTGCTGATCGCGGTCGACGTGATGCAGCTTGGACTGGTGGCTCGGCTGCGGCCCGGCCTGCGGGTCGGGTGACTTACTCGACGATCTTGGAGATCGGCAGTTCGAGGATGTCCCGGGCACCGGCAGCCTTCAGCGCCGGAATCAGCCGGTTGACGCCGCGCTTGGGCACGACGCTGCCCACCGCGTGCTCGCCGTTGGCGAGCGAGGTCACGGTCGGGGAGCCCATCGACGGCAGCGCCGCGAGTACGGTCGCCAGCTGCGCGGTGGCGACGTTGAGCATCAGGTAAACGCTCCCCCGCGCCCGGATCGCCCCCTGCAGCAGCAGCGCGATGTCACTCATCGCCGCCCGCTTGTCCGGATCGGCGTACGCCGCCGGGTTCGCCACCAGCTCGGTCCGGCTGGTGAGCAGCGTCTCGATCACCTTCAGTCCGTGCTTACGCAGGCTGGAGCCGGTCTCGGTGACGTCGACGATGGCGTCCACGATGTCCGGCACCTTCGCCTCGGTCGCCCCGTACGACGGCACGATCACGGCCTTGACGCCCACCTTGGCGAAGAAGCGGCGGGTCAGCTCGGGGTACTCGGTGGAGACCCGTACCCCGTCGGGCAGTTGATCCCCGCGCTCGGCGGGCGTCTCCCGGGTCACCGCGAGCACGATGCGGACCGGGTTTGCGGTGGCCTTGGAGTACTCCAACTCGGTGATGGAGGTGACGTCCGCGCCGGTCTCGGCGATCCAGTCCCGGCCGGTGATACCGACGTCGAAGAGGCCCTGCTCCAGGTAGGTGGGGATCTCCTGCGGCCGCAGGAACCGTACGGTGTCGATCCGCGGGTCGTCCACGGCCGCGTGGTAGTCCCGGTCCGAACCCCGGCGTACCGGCAGGTCGGCGGCCTCGAAGAGGTCCAGGGTGGCGCGTTCCAGCGAGCCTTTGGGCAGGACGAGGGAGAGCACGGTTGCTGTGGTGCCTTTCTTCTGTTCAGAATCCAGCGGTACGGCGGGCGCCGCGGCGCAGCCCGCGCAGGGTGAGCGCGGTGTGCAGCCCAGCGAGGGTCGCCTCGCGGCCCTTGTCCTCCGCCGAGCCGGGTAGCCCGGCCCGGTCGCGGGCCTGGTCCATGGTGTCGCACATCAGTACGCCTTGGGCGATCGGGGTGCCGGTATCCAGCGCGACCCGCGCGCAGCCGTCGGCG
>JBDUDX010000022.1:0-6077 GCA_040002735.1 Frankiaceae bacterium
CACCCATGAGTACGTGGCCACCGGCCAGGAGGACCAGAAGTTCGGGTTCTCCCTGGCCTCGGGGGCGGCCGCCGACGCGGTCCGCCGGGTACTCGCCTGTCCCAGCCTGGAACTGGTGGGCCTGCATGCTCACATCGGGTCGCAGATCTTCGATACGTCGGGCTACCGGTTGGCGATCCGCCGCCTCGTCGGACTGCTCGCCGACCTAAGCGCCGAACACGGCGACCGGGCGGTGTTGCCCGAATTGAACCTCGGCGGTGGGCTGGGGATCGCCTACACCGATGCGGACGCGCCGATGCCGGTGGCCGAGTTGGCCGAGGCGCTCACTGCCGCCGTCGGCAAGGAGTGTGCCGCGGTGGGTCTCGATACTCCCCGGTTGGCAGTGGAACCGGGGCGGGCGATCGCCGGCTCCACAACCGTGACGCTCTACGAGGTCGGCACGGTGAAAGAACTGCCAGGTCTGCGCACCTATGTCAGCGTGGACGGCGGGATGAGCGATAACATTCGCACCGCACTCTACGGAGCGCACTACACCGCGGTACTTGCTTCCCGGCCGTCAGCCGCGCCGGTGCGGTCGGTCACCGTCTGCGGCAAGCACTGCGAGTCCGGCGACATCGTGGTGCGCGAAGTTGCCCTGCCGGCCGACCTGACCCCGGGTGACCTGCTCGCGGTACCGGGGAGCGGGGCCTACCACTACTCCATGGCGAGCACCTACAACCACGTACCGCGGCCGCCGGTGATCGCGGTCCGCGACGGAACAGCGAGGGAGATCGTGCGTCGGGAGACCGAAGAGGACCTGCTGCGGCTGGAGGTGGCACCGTGACGCAGTCGTCGACGACGCCGGTGAAGATCGCTTTGCTGGGCTGCGGCACGGTGGGTGCGGACGTGGTTCGGCTGCTGGATTCGCACGCCGAGGACCTCGCGGCCCGGGTCGGTGCGCCGTTGGAGTTGGTGGGCGTCGCCGTCCGCGATGTGGACGCCGTGCGCCACGTGCCGGTGGACCCGGCACTGTTCACCGCGGATGCCGACGCCTTGGTCGCCCGACCTGACCTCGACGTCGTCGTCGAGGTGATCGGTGGCCTGGAGCCGGCCCGGGGCCTGTTGCTCGCGGCGCTGGACCGGGGTGTTTCGGTGGTCACCGCGAACAAGGCGCTGCTGGCCGCGGACGGCGTCACCCTGTACGAAGCCGCCGCCCGATCCGGCGCCGACCTGTACTTCGAGGCGGCCGTGGCCGGCGCGATCCCGATTCTGCGGCCGATGCGGGAATCCCTGGCCGGGGACCGGATCGACCGGGTGCTGGGCATCGTCAACGGTACCTGCAACTACGTACTGTCCCAGATGGACGCCACCGGCGCTGACTTCGCCACCGCGCTGGCCGAGGCGACCGCGCTGGGATACGCCGAAGCCGACCCGACCGCAGACATCGAGGGCTACGACGCGGCGGCCAAGGCGGCGATCCTGGCCAGCATCGCCTTCCACACCCGGGTCACCGTCAACGACGTGCACCGGGAAGGCATCACCGGCGTCACCGCGTCGGAGATCGCCGGTGCGCAGGCCATGGGGTGCGTGGTGAAGCTGCTCGCCATCGCCGAACGCGGGCCCGATCGTACCGGCCGGGAGAGCGTCGGAGTCCGGGTACACCCGGCGATGATTCCGCGGAGCCATCCGCTCGCCGGGACCCGGGACGCGTTCAACGCGGTCTTCATCGAGGCCGCCGCCGCCGGCTCGCTGATGTTCTACGGTCGCGGCGCCGGCGGTGCGCCCACCGCCAGCGCGGTACTGGGCGACCTGGTCGCGGTGAGCCGGAATCGGTGCAGCGGCGGTCGTGGCCCGGGCGAGTCGGCGTACGCCGATCTGCCGCTGCGGCCGATGGGGGAGTCGGTGACCCGCTACTACGTCAGCCTGGACGTCACCGACAAGGCCGGGGTGCTGGCCACGGTGGCCCGGGCGTTCGCCGAGCACGACGTGTCCATCCAAACGGTCCGCCAGGAGGGCCACGGCGACGACGCCACGCTCGTGCTGGTCACCCATACCGCCAGCGATGCGGCACTCGCCGCGACCGTGTCCGACCTGCGCCGGCTGGACACGGTCCGGGCCGTTTCCAGCGTGCTGCGCGTGGAAGGCGGCTGACCGGCGCCGCGGTCGCGCCCTAGACTTGCGGCGTGCCCAGTACCGCGCCGCCGGCGCCGCCGGAAGCGCAGCCGTTGGCCGACCCCCCGAGCCGGTCCGGGCGAACCCGGCCGTGGCGCGGGGTGATCGAGGAGTTTCGCGACCGACTGCCGGTGCAGCGCGATACCCCGGTGATCACGTTGCTGGAGGGCGGTACGCCGCTGCTGAACGCGCCGACGCTGTCGGCTCGTACCGGCTGTGACGTGTACCTGAAGGTGGAGGGCACGAACCCCACCGGTTCCTTCAAGGATCGCGGCATGACGGTGGCGATCAGCAAGGCTGCCCAGGAGGGCGCTCGGGCGGTGATCTGCGCCAGTACCGGCAACACCTCTGCCTCCGCCGCGGCGTATGCCGTGCGGGCCGGCATGCTCTGCGCAGTGCTGGTGCCTGCCGGCAAGATCGCTATGGGGAAGCTCGCGCAGGCGCTGGTACACGGCGCCCAGCTGTTGCAGGTCGACGGCAACTTCGACGACTGCCTCACGGTTGCCCGCGAGTTGGCCGACCGGTATCCCGTCGCGTTGGTGAACTCGGTGAATGAGTTCCGCATCGAAGGCCAGAAGACCGCCGCCTTTGAGATCTTGGATGCGCTCGGGGGTCCGCCCGACGTGCACTGCCTGCCGGTCGGCAACGCCGGCAACATCACGGCGTACTGGAAGGGCTACACCGAGAGCGGCGTGGCCCCGCGGATGCTCGGCTTCCAGGCTGCCGGGGCGGCACCGATCGTCCGCGGTGCGCCGGTTGCCACCCCGATGACCATCGCCAGCGCCATCCGGATCGGCAACCCGGCATCCTGGGCGCGGGCGCTCGCCGCCCGGGACGAATCCGGCGGGACGATCACCAGCGTCACCGACAAGCAGATCCTCGAGGCGTACCGGCTCATCGCCCGCGAGGAGGGCGTGTTCGTGGAGCCGGCGTCCGCGGCGAGTGTCGCCGGACTGCTACTCGCCGCGACGGGCGGCGAGTTGCGCCCCGGTACCCGGGTGGTCGCCACCGTGACCGGCAACGGCCTGAAGGATCCGGAGTGGGCGATCTCCGGGGCGCCTCCGCCGCTGCGCATCGCGGTGGATGCGCTGGCCGCCGCCGGCGCCCTCGGACTCTGTTGAGCGTCACTGCTCGGGTACCCGCGACGAGTGCCAACCTCGGACCGGGCTTCGACGCCTTAGCGCTCGCGCTCGGTCTCTACGACGAGGTCGATGTGACCCTCGCCGCCGGCGGTCTGCACGTCGACATCACCGGTGAAGGCAGCCAAACGCTGCCGCGCGGCGAGGAGCATCTGGTGGTTCGCGCACTACGGGCCACCTTCGACCGGCTCGGCGGTCAGCCGGGCGGCCTCGCCATCCGATGCCGCAACGCGATCCCGCAAGGACGGGGGCTGGGCAGTTCGGCGGCGGCGATCGTCGCCGGGGTGGTCGCCGCCCGCGCCCTGAGCGGCCCCACCGGTGCGGAGCGGCTGGATGAAGCGGCGACGCTGCACCTTTGTGCCGATCTGGAAGGCCACCCGGACAACGTCGCCGGATGCCTGCTCGGGGGTCTCACGGTGGTGTGGGCGGAGCCCGGTGGCGCCCGCAGCGTGCGCTTGCCGGTAGCGGTGGATGCCGCGATCGCGCTGGTACCCCCTTTCGAGTCCTCCACGGCCGAGGTGCGCGGCCTCTTGCCGCCGTCGGTACCGCACGCCGATGCTGCCGCCAACGCCGGCCGCGCCGCCCTGCTCACCGAAGCGCTCGGCCGCCGTCCCGACCTGCTCCTGCCGGCGACGGCTGACTGGTTGCACCAGTCCTACCGGGCAGCCGCGATGCCGGCGAGCGCGGCGCTGGTGACAGGTCTGCGTGCGGCGGGCATCGCGGCGCTGGTATCCGGGGCCGGACCGACCGTGTTGGCTCTGGGACCCGGCGTCGAGTCCGTCGTGGCGCCGACCGGATGGCGGCTGCTGCGGCTACCGGTCGATCGGACCGGCGCGACCGTCACCGAATGGGAATGACGCGCCGCTCCGTCACGTTCTTGCTCTTGACGGCTCTAGCAAGGTAAGGTACAACTGCATCGCCGCCCTCTCTCGGCGGATCGAGCATATAATTCGCGAACGTTCGTTCGGTATGTCTTTTCTCTATCCGATCGCCAACGCGAACGCATGCCCGCCAGAGCCGGTCGGTCGATTGCCGCCACGTACGCGAAGCGTAACCACTCCAGGGTGGGCGAGCGACGCGGCGTTTCCCATCACCCTCCGCCAGAGATGGCGGACCCGGCGATCCCCGCCGGTCGCTCCCACCGCCCTCAATCAGGGCCGCGTCCACCCGGACGCTCAGGGAAGGAACCATAGTTGAGCGACACCACCGAGACGTTTGAGGTTTCCGCCTCATCCGACTCCGCAGGCAATCCGTCCGCCCCTCCGGCTGCTGTGGCCGGGGCAGGTGCCGACGGCAGTTCGCCTGATCCGGCCGCGTCCGCCGGTGACACCGCCCTGCCGGCCCGGCGCCGGCGGACAGCCGGTTCCGGTTTGGCCGCGATGGTGCTGCCGGAATTGCAGGCACTCGCCGGCTCCCTCGGCATCAGCGGTACCGGTCGGATGCGTAAGAACCAGCTGATATCGGCCATTCAGGAGCGGCAGGCTCCCGTTGCGGCGGCTCCGCCCCAGGCAGCACCGCCCGCCGCTGCGCCGGCCGCCGCCAACGGGAATGGGAACGCGGCACCCATGAGCGAGCCCATCGCCTCCTCGGCCACCCAGTACGTGCTGCCCGAGACCGGCTCCACCAACGGTGCGCAGGAGAACAGGTCGCGCGAGGGCACCCCGCAGGAGAGCACCTCGCGGGGCGGTACCCTGCCCGCCGACCGCCCGGCCGCCGGGCCGGAGGCCGCCGAGACATCGCGCGCCGGGCAGTCGGAGCCGCGTGAGCGCAACGGTCAACGTAACCGTGACCGTCAAGGCTCCCCGCGTGAGCCTCGCGATACCTCCTCAGATCAGCGTCCGCCACGGGAGAATTCCTCCCGGGACCGTCAGCAGAACCGCGAGCCGCGCGAATCCCAAGGCGCCCAGCAGGGCCAGCGCGACCAGCAGGGTCAGCGCGATCAGCGCGATCAGCAGGGTCAGCGAGATCAGCAGGGTCAGCCGGGCTCGCGTGATCAGCAGGGACCGCGCGACGACGAGTTCGATAGCAACGGCCGTCGTCGGCGGGGACGTTTTCGGGAGCGCAACCGTAGCCGCAACCGCCCGGACCGCTTCAGCCCCAACGACCCGGACCCGACGGTCACCGACGACGACATCTTGGTACCCGTTGCCGGCATCGTTGACATCATGGACAACTACGCGTTCGTTCGGACCACGGGCTACCTGCCCGGTCCCAACGACGTGTACGTCTCCCTCGCCCAGGTCCGGCGGTACGGGCTGCGCAAGGGGGACGCTGTCACCGGGGCGGTACGTCAGCCCCGTGAGGGCGAGCGCAAGGAGAAGTTCAACCCGTTGGTCCGGCTCGATACGGTCAACGGCAGCGACCCTGATGGCGCCAAGCAGCGGATTGAGTTCAACAAGCTCACCCCGCTCTATCCGCAGGACCGGCTGCGGCTGGAATTAGACCCGGCGGCCCTCACCACCCGAGTGATCGACCTCGTAGCCCCGATTGGAAAGGGGCAGCGAGGGCTCATCGTCTCCCCGCCCAAGGCGGGCAAGACGATGGTGTTGCAGGCCATCGCCAACGCCATCACCAAGAACAACCCGGAATGCCACCTGATGGTCGTACTCGTCGATGAGCGGCCGGAAGAAGTGACCGACATGCAGCGGTCGGTGAAGGGTGAGGTGATCGCCTCTACCTTCGACCGCCCGGCTGAGGACCACACGACGGTTGCCGAGCTGTCCATCGAACGAGCGAAGCGGCTGGTCGAGCTCGGTCACGACGTCGTCGTGCTGCTCGACTCGATCA
>JBDUDX010000023.1:0-2509 GCA_040002735.1 Frankiaceae bacterium
CGCTGAGCATGGCGGGTAATTCGCCGGCGAGGTTGGTTCGCATGTTGTCCCGCCCGTCGAAGACGCTGCCGAGCCGCAGCAACGCGCGGGACGCCGCTGTCTGTGGTTTGCCGAAGTCGACGAGGAGGAAGCGGCCGTCGGGGCGGAGGACGCGGTGAACCTCGCCGATCGTCTGCCGCTTTACGCCGTCGGGTAGGTGGTGGAAGATCAGTGTGCTGAGGACCACGTCGAAGGAGTGGTCCGTCATCGGCAGGTGTTGGGTGTATCCGTGGATGAGGGTGACCTGCCCGGTCTCCGCGCGTAGCCGCCGGGAGGCAGCGGCCAGCGCGCGGAGGTCCGGGTCGAGACCGGTGTAGCAGGCGTTCGGTTGCTGCGCGGTGAGCGCCCGGAGCAGCGTGCCGGTGCCGCAGCCGAGGTCTAGCACGGTTTCCTGGTCTCCGACGTCGGCCAGCCGCGCCACCCCGTTCTTGAACGTCGCCCCGAAGCCGAACAGCTCCAGGGTGACGTCGTAGAACGGGGTGAGCGCGGAGTAGGCCAACGGCGGGGTGTACGGCCGGTTCACCGCAGTCCTCCTACCGCCCGGTACTTGACGGTCACGAGGATGTTAGGCCTGCTTGAGCAGGTTGGCCATGGTGGCGATCTCGGCAGTCTGACCGGTCACGATGTTCCCCGCGAGCTGCTTGACCCCGCTGTCCTTGCCGTTGCGCTGGACCTGCCGGGCCATCATGATCGCTCCCTGGTGGTGGACGGTCATCTCAGTGAGAAACGCCTGGTCGAAGGCCTTGCCGGACAGCCCACTCAGGGTGCTCATCTGCCTACCGGACATCATCCCCGTGATCGAGCTGGTCGGGCCGCTCATGCTGCCCATGTCGTGGCCCGTGGAGGACATCGCGGTCGGCTGGCCCCACTGGCGGAGCCAGCCTTTCATCGTGGTGATCTCCGGGTCTTGTGCGCCGCGGATCTGTTCGGCGAGCTTCTTCACCTGCGGGTTGCTGGCCCGGCTCGCGGCGAGTGCGGCCATCTCGATGGCCTGCTGGTGGTGCGGGATCATCCCTTGGACGAACATGACGTCGGCGGCGTTGTGGCTGCCGGCGGTGGTGCTCGGGCTGGCGCTGGCGGTCGGGGTGGACTTCGCGGTAGCGGTGGATTTCGCGGTGGTGGACTTGGTGTCGTTGCTGCCGCAGGCGGCGAGGGTGCCGGCGGCGAGCACCGCCGCGAGCAGGATGGGAATGCGCTTCACGTGAATGTGTCTCCGATACTTGTGTGGTGGTTGGCCGGGGCGTGGCGGTGCCAGCCGCGGGGTCGCGGGAGAACCGGGAGCGGATCGGCCTACAGCCGGAGCACACCGAGCGCGTGGAGATCCGGCGGCCACCTGATCCTGAAGGAAGTCTGCGGCCGGAACGCTGTCGTCGACAGCCGAGGCTGGGCTCCACCGCCAGCGGATCGACGTCGGGTGAGGAGCAGCAGCAGCCCGAGAAGTAGCCCCACGCTGGTGAGTACCGCCAAGCACACGCCGTCGGCGTGTACACCCTGGTGACCGGGGGGCGCGGGATCAGCCGGCCCGCCCGGGTGGCCAAGCCAAGCCGCGGCGCCCGCCGCAGCAAATCCGGTCGGGTGCACCATCGGCGAGGCGGCCGCAACCATCCCGGTGTGCACGGCGCGCCCGGCGGCCGACGCCGGCGCGGTGTGCAAGAGGAGCACGCCGGCGGCGACGAGCAGGAGCAGCGGCCAGTGCAGCGGATGCGGCGCGCGTCGACGACCAGGTCTGCGCCGGTGAGGGGTCACGCCGTACGCGCCCGTGGCCGTGGGGCGGGGGGAAGAGCAGCCGGGCCGGCTGTGGAGGTGCTCTTCACGCGGCCACCTGCCGCTGCGTGACCGACGCCGAGGCGGCGGTTGGCAGGTCCGCGGATGCCCCAGCGTGCGGGGTGAACCGGCGCAGCCGCAGGCTGTTGGTCACGACGAAGACGGAGCTGAACGCCATCGCGGCGCCGGCGATCAGGGGGTTGAGCAGGCCGAGGGCGGCGAGGGGGAGCGCGGCGACGTTGTAGGCGAAGGCCCAGAACAGGTTGCCCTTGATGGTGCGCAGGGTGGCCCGGGCGAGCGCGATGGCGTCTGCTGCGGCGCGGAGGTCGCCGCGGACCAGGGTGAGGTCGGAAGCTTCGATGGCGACGTCGGTGCCGGTGCCCATCGCCAGCCCGAGGTCGGCCTGGGCGAGTGCGGCGGCGTCGTTGACCCCATCACCGACCATGGCGACAACCCGGCCCTCACCCTGCAGCCGCTTCACGGCTTGCACCTTGTCGGCGGGGAGTACTTCGGCGATCACTTCGTCGATGCCGACTTCGGCGGCGACCGCTCGGGCGGCGCGGGTGTTGTCACCGGTGAGCAGTACCGGGCGGAGGCCGAGGGCGCGGAACTGGCGGACCGCCTCCGGGGAGGTCGGTTTGATCGTGTCGGCGACGACGAGCGCGCCGCGCGCTTCGCCGTCCCAGCCGACGTAGATCACGGTCCG
>JBDUDX010000024.1:0-2393 GCA_040002735.1 Frankiaceae bacterium
CCACGGGCCGCCCATCACCCAGTAGTGCAGGCGCTCGCCGCCCCGTCCCAGGCCGTACTCCGGCCCGTCGTCGGGACCGGTGACATAGCCGTCAACCGACGTGGTGATGGATGCTATGACCTTGCCCATGGTTCCTCCTCCGTCGAGTGTCACAAGGACAGACGCGGCAAGACCCCCGACTCATCGTGTCAGCCGGCGACCGCGCAAGACTGGTTGGCCCTCGGGGCGTCGCGAGGCGGGAAAGGCGACGTTCCGCGGAACAAGTTTCGTCGACGTGGACATACCTCACCATCCACACGAGGTCCTTCACACGTTCTCCGACGACGACGGCAGCCCCTACTAACTCGACGACGACCCGCTCGTCCTGCCCGAGGGGGCGACCGAGGCCGACCGGCTGCGGGCTTGAGAACTGGTGTCAGCAGCGACCGCCTTCTGGCTGCGCTTCCCCGAGTTGTAGCCGGCGGGCGAAGTACGCCGGTATTGGACCGCACACCCTCCTCGGCCAAGTAGGGGCTGCGTCCGGTGAAAGACCTTCCGGGGGAGCGGGGACTGCCCGGGCACACCGCCCGGGAGCGGCGAAAGCGGAACGTTGGGGCGGGCGGAGCCGGACCGGTACACGGTGGCCCGCCGGTTGCGCTCGGCGGCGGCGGCGGCGAGCAGCGGCGGGGCGGAGTTCGTCCCGGCGAGCGTATTGAAAGGCCCTGACCGGCGTAAGGCTTGCAGCGGCGGCCGCACACTGGGCCGGCCGCAGCCGTTTCAGACAACGAAGGCGGCCATCACGCGGCACCGGCGCGGTGCTTGACGCTGGTTTCTTCTTCTGGCACGTTGCGCTGATCCCGGGGTTCACCGGGATGTGGTGTTGGACAGGAGCCGGCATGGCTGAGGCACACCTGCACGGTCCGGGTGCGGTGCGGACGACCGGGATCTTCCGGCGGAAGCCGATCGAGGACGACGGTGAGGACAGCGGGCTGGAGCGCAGCATCGGGCTGTGGCAGCTCACCGCGATCGGGCTCGGCGCGATCATCGGCGCCGGTATCTTCGCGCTCGCCGGCCCGGTCGCCAAGGCCGACGCCGGGCCAGCGGTGTCGATCTCGTTTCTCATCGCCGGTTTCGCCAGCGCGTGTGCTGCGCTGTCCTACGCGGAGTTCGGCGGGCTGATCCCGAAAGCCGGCTCGGCCTACACCTACGGTTATGCGGTCCTCGGTGAGGCGGTCGGCTGGTTCATCGGCTGGGATCTGCTGCTGGAGTACACCGCGATCGTCGCTGTGGTCGCGATCGGGGTGTCGCAGTACGTGGGCTTCCTGTTCGACAGCTTCGGGGTCACCCTTCCGGCGTGGATGCTCGGCGCACCCGGCACCGGCGGCGGCCATAAGATCGACTTGTTCGCGGTGGTGCTGTGCCTGGGCGTCGCCTGGTTGCTGAATCGGGGCATCAAGAGCAGCGCCCGGATCGAGACGTACCTGGTCTTCGTCAAGATCGCGATCGTGCTGGCGGTCATCGTGGTCGGCGTGTTCTACATCAAGGCCGATAACCTGACCCCGTATTTCCCGTTCGGGTTCTCCGGCGCCGCGACGGGCGCCGCGACGGTGTTCTTCGCGGTTTTCGGCTACGACGCGATGAGCACCGCCGCCGAGGAGAGCAAGGACGCCGAGCGGAACTTGCCGAAGGCCATCGTGTACTCCCTGGCGATTGCGATGGTGCTTTACCTGCTCGCGGCCACCGTGCTCACCGGGATGCAGAACTACACCAAGCTGGCAGACAAGGCGGCTTTCGGGGTGGCCTTCCAGATGGTCGGCCAGCCGACCTTCGCCAAGATCGTAGCGGTTGGTGCGATCGTCGGGATCATCACCGTGCTGTTCTCCTTCTCCCTCGGCGCTTCCCGCGTGTGGTACGCGATCGCCCGTGACGGCTTGTTGCCCGAGTGGTTCGCCAAGACCAACGCCCGGAACTCCCCGTCCCGGCCGGTGTGGATCGTTGGGATCGTGTCCGCGCTGATCGGCGGGTTCGTCCCGATCGGTGACGCCGCGGAGCTGACGAACATCGGCATCCTGCTGGCTTTCGTCGTGGTCTCCGCCGCGGTCATCATCCTGCGTTACCGATCCCCGGATCTGCCCCGCACCTTCCGGACGCCATTCATGCCGGTGACGCCGCTGCTCGGTATCGGGTTCTCGATCTGGTTGGTCACCCAGTTGCAGGTGGCCACATGGATACGATTTTTCGTCTGGTTTTTGCTCGGAACGCTGATATATGCGTTCTACGGCTACCGGCACAGCAAACTCGGCCGAGGACAGGTGGCGCGAACCGCCGAATCGTAGGAAGGAAGCGGTCACCCGCAAGCCCCTGTTGGCGGGGCCTCGACACTTGCCGAGTGGCTGTGCAGGTGCGCCGATGAG
>JBDUDX010000025.1:0-19370 GCA_040002735.1 Frankiaceae bacterium
GGTGAGGCGTTCTCCGGGATCAGCGAGGAGATGGGCGACGTCGGCCTCGCGGTGCAGCGGGCCGAGGACAAGACCGCCACCCTGCAGGCCCGGTCCGGCGCGATCGATGAGCTGCTCGCTTCCGGCGCGCTCGATGACTTCTCCGCACCCGGTGGGCGCGGCGACGACATTCAGCGCGAGTTGGATTCCCTCAGTTCCTCCTCGGACGTGGAGTTGGAGCTGGCGAAGCTGAAGGGCGAGCTGCCCGCCGGCGCGCCGGCCAAGCAGATCGAGGGCGCGGCCGCCGATACTGCGACCCCGGCCGCGCCGCCGGTTCAGCCGGTTCAGCAGCCCTCCGGCGAGGCGCAGTCATGATCGTCCGGATTTTGGGCGAGGGCCAACTGTCTGTGCCGGACACCGAGCTGGACGGACTGAACCAACTGGACGCGGCTCTCGGCGACGCGGTGGAGGCCGGCGACGAGCCACGCTTCCGCTCCGCGCTGGCAGCGTTGCTCGGGCGGGTCCGCCAGGTCGGCTCACCACTCGCCGACGATGCGCTCGAGCCGTCGGAACTCGTGCTCCCACCCGCCGAAGCCGATCTTCACGAGGTACGCGACCTACTCGGCGAGGAAGGGTTGATCCCCGGCTGACCCGCAGCCGGCGAGCGACACGCGGAAAGCTCAGGAGAGGAAACAGATGGCGACCGGTCGTTTTCGGTCCGACGCCGGCCTGAACACCCGGATGCTCCTCACGATGTTCTTGCTCGGCCTGCTCTACGTGGCCGCGATCGCCGTAGTGATCACCTACACCACGGTGAGCCCGATCCTGGTGCTGGTGGTGGCCGGCGGCTTCCTTGCCGTGCAGTACTGGTACTCCGACAAGATCGCGCTGTACTCGATGGGCGGCCGGCTGGTCACGCCGGAGGAGGCCCCGGAGCTGCACGGCATCATCGACCGGCTCTGTGCGATGTCCGACCTGCCCAAGCCGGCGGTGGCGATCGCCGACTCCGATCTGCCGAACGCCTTCGCCACCGGCCGGACTGCGAAGCGGGCAGTGGTCTGCGCGACCACCGGGATCCTGCGCCGGCTCACCCCGGAGGAACTGGAGGGCGTACTCGCCCACGAGCTGTCCCACGTCGCCCACCGCGACGTCGCCGTGATGACCATCGCGTCCTTCCTCGGCGTGCTCGCCGGCATGATCACCCGGCTGGTCTTCTACTCCGGTATGTACGGCGGCTTCGGCAACCGGGGGCGCGACGACCGGGACAACAACGGCGGTGCCGCGATGGTGCTGGTCGTGGTCGGGGTCTCGATCGTCGTGTACGCGGTGAGCTTCGTCCTCATCCGTACCCTGTCCCGCTACCGCGAACTGGCCGCGGACCGGGCCGGCGCGATCCTCACCGGCCGACCGGCGGCGCTGGCGTCCGCACTGACCAAGGTCACCGGTGACATGGCGCGGATTCCGACCCGTGATCTGCGGGCGGCCGAGGCGTTCAACGCGTTCTTCTTCACCCCGGCGATCGCCGGCGGCTTCTCGCTGTCCTCGCTGTTCTCCACCCATCCCAGCCTGCAGGTGCGCCTCGCCGGGTTGGACCGGGTGGCGGCCGAACTCGGCCGGACGTTGTAGGGATTCGTCGATGGGGCTGCTGGACGCCATGCTCGGCCGTACCAAGGTGCCGAAGGCGAACTTGGACGACCTGTTCGCGTTGCCCTCGGCGGCGCTGAGCCTGCAGGCTGCGGCCGGCCTGACGTCCACCGGTACCGGGTCGGTGTGTTTCCGGGCGGCGCAGGGCGGCGCCTTCGCCGCGACCCAAACCGAGATCGAGGAACTGCTCGGTGCCGGCGGCCCCAAGCCGGAGCGGGTGGACGACTCCTATGGTTTCACCTGGCTGGTGTCTCGACGCGACGATGTGGGGGAGTTGGTCACCGAACTTCACGCGATCAACAGTTCCCTGGTGGACGCCCAGTTCGGCAACGCGCTGCTCTGCTCGGTGGTCGGCTTCGCCGGGAGCGGCCGGCGGTTGGGGTTGGTGTACCTGTTCAAGCGCGGCACCTTCTACGCGTTCGCCCCCCTGCCGGGGGAGAAGCGGGACAACGCGCTGGAGTTGGAGGTTCGCGGCGTGCTCGCCGGCGAACTGCGGATCGAGCCGGAACTGACCCGCTGGTTCCCGGTGTGGGGCGCACCGGGGGTGTAGTCGCGAGGGCCGGCCGGGTGGCGGCTGAGCGGGGTGGCCGCGGCTTGCCGGGCTGTAAGCGTTCGGGGTTGTCCTGGCGACCACGGATGCTTACGGCCCGAGCGGTATGCCGCCCGCGGAAAACCCGGCACACTGCTCGCCATGCGCATCCTGATAGCGCCGGATTCCTTCGGTGGCACCCTGTCCGCGGTGCAGGCGGCCGAGGCGGTCGCGGAAGGCTGGCGGCGGGCCGCGCCGGCGGACGAGGTGGACCTCGTTCCGCTCAGCGACGGCGGCCCAGGTTTCGTCGACGTCCTACACACCGCGCTCGGCGGGGAGCTACGAACCGAGACCGTCGCCGGACCGCTCGGGGACCACGTCGACGCGGCGTATCTGCTGCACGACGGCACGGCCTACGTGGAGAGCGCGCAGGCCGCGGGGCTGCACCTGGTGCCTGCCGACCAGCGGGATCCGCTCCGAGCCACCACGGTCGGCGTCGGCGTGCTGCTCGGCGCGGCGGTGGGCGCGGGCGCTCGCCGGATCGTGGTCGGCATCGGCGGCTCGGCCACCAACGATGGCGGCGCCGGGTTGCTCACCGGGCTCGGTGCCGCTTTCCTCGACGCCGACGGCACGGTCCTGCCGCCCGGCGGAGGTGGGTTGGCCGGGCTGGCTCGGGCCACCCCCGGGCCGACCACGGATCTTGCCGCCGCTATCGCCCGGGGCGACCTTCAGATGGTGGCGGCCACCGACGTGGACAACCCCCTGCTGGGGCCGCACGGGGCCAGCAGCGTCTTCGGGCCGCAGAAGGGCGCCTCCCCAGCGGATGTACAGCGGCTGGATGCGGCCCTCGCCCACTTCGCCGACGTGCTGGACCGGGACTGGCCGACCGCCGCCGGCCAGCGGGACGCACCGGGAGCCGGGGCGGCCGGCGGGATGGGATACGCGTTGTTCGTGCTCGGTGGCCGGCGGGAATCTGGGATCGACCTGGTCATGGCGGCTACCGGACTTGCCGAACGGGTCGCCGCGGCCGATTTGGTGATCACCGGTGAGGGCAGCTTCGACGGGCAGTCGCTTCGTGGCAAGGCCGCCACCGGAGTGGCTCGGGCAGCGACCGCGGCCGCAGTACCGTGCCTCGTTGTCGCCGGCCAGACCTCGGTGGGCAATCGGGAGCTGCGCGCGGCAGGCTTTTCCGCCGCCTACAGCGTCGCCGAGTCAGCCGGCTCGGTCGCCGCCGCGATGGACCGGCCGGCCGAAGAGCTTGCTCGGTTGGCCCAACGGCTCGCCGGTACGTGGTCCCGTTGACGGCCCTCTAGACTGGCGGGGATACTTCACGAACGTCAGGGCCGGAATGCAGCACGTCGACATCCGGTTTCCGCCCATGACGCAGCCGGTATACACCACGATCGGGAGTCACACATGACCGTGCAGGACACCACGCAGGATGCGCAGGAGACCGGCCGTACGGTTCTTCTCAGCGACGTCGCCGCCAGCAAGGTCAAGGGTCTGCTGGAGCAGGAGGGCCGCGCCGACCTGGCGCTCCGGGTAGCCGTCCAGCCGGGCGGTTGCTCCGGCCTGCGGTACCAGCTCTTCTTCGACGAGCGCACCCTTGACGGCGACACGGTCACCGACTTCGGCGGCGTCAACGTCGTCGTGGACCGGATGAGCGGCCCGTACCTTGCCGGCGCGACGATCGACTTCGTCGACACGATCGAGAAGCAGGGCTTCACCATCGACAACCCGAATGCCGGCGGATCCTGCGCCTGCGGCGACTCCTTCCACTAGGAGCCGGGGACCATTCCCGGTCCGCTGCCTCCAGCAGGGGGACCGGGAGTGGGTGCCGACGTTTCTGCGCCGCCGTTCAGGTAACGGTCCGCGATTGCGATCACACCCACTGGGGACCACTCAGCATTGTCTCGCAGGGTGAACAGCCACGACGGCACGAGCACGAGTCCGGAGTCGCGGGTAACCGCGGTCTCCAGGCCCAGCCGGACGTTCGTAATCACGTTCGTCGTGACCCGGCACCCTGGTCGGCCCCGCATCTCCAGGCAGCGGTCCGCGATCGCCAACTGCGGAGTCGGCTGTGCCGCCAGTCGCGCGAATGCCTCCCGCGCGGGGATCAAGGGGTACTCCGCCAGCCGCGCCGGTGAGGCGAGATAGCCCGACGCGGTCTTCAGTCCGGTGACCTGGTCGATGTCCACGATGGTGTCCAGGCCCAGTACCGGCTGGCCGGCCAGGATCGTGGCGGCCGTGAACGTGGTACCCAGCCGCCGGACGGCGTCGGTCGGAGCGCCGAGCCGTCCCAGGATGGCCTTGGCCCTGACGTCGATGCCGCGTGCCGGAGTCGCCGAGGGCTTGGCATCCGAGCCCACCACCGCACAGCTGGACACACTGCCGCTGGATACACCGCCGTCGCTTTTCCCGCCGGCCGGCAGCGGCGGCAGGCAGCCCGCCGCCGCGGTGGCGTAGCTCCACGGCAACCCCGATCCGTCGAGGACGACGAGCCTGGATCCACCGGAAGTCACCACCCATCCCGCCCCCACCCGGCGCGGCGACCCGGTCAGCCCGAGTGCCCGGACCAGCCGCGTGACCATCGGTGCGGTGGCCTGTTGCGGAGCCAGACGGTACGCCGTCGCTGACGACGGTCCGGCCGGGAGCGGAGCAGCAAGGCGGAAGGACGTTCCCCCGCGGCCCACCGGGATCGGCCGGCCCCCGGTGGAGCCGGAGAGCTCGGGACTCGGTAGCCCCGCCAGTCGAAGGGTCGGCGGCACCTTCGCCGCCCCCCCCGCCGCGGGATGGGCTCCGCCACCGGCGCGCAGCCCGGCGACCAGTACCGCCGCGCCGACTCCCAGCAGGGCGACGGCGAGGGCTGCCAGGACCGGCAGCCATCGCCGGGACGTGGTTCGGGTGAGCCTCATGCTGACCTCCATGTTGTCGGGCCTGAGACGTTGTCATCAGGCGTTGTCATCAGGCGTTGTCACCAGGCGCTGTCATCGAGCGATGTAGCCATCTCCTGAATGAGACGTCGCGACGGGCCGACCGGTTCCGCGTAACCTCGACCTCCGTGACCGACTTCCCCGCCCGAACCGCCCAGACCATCGCGGTAACCGGCTCGATCGCCTCCGATCACCTGATGACCTTTCCGGGCCGGTTCACCGATCAGCTGCTCGCGGAGCGGTTGGACCGGGTGTCACTGTCCTTCCTGGTGGACGAGCTGGTCATCCGCCGCGGTGGGGTAGCGGCCAACATCTGTTTCGGGATGGCAGCGCTCGGCCTGCGGCCGGTACTGGTCGGCGCGGTCGGTGCCGATTTCGCGGACTACCGCTCCTGGCTGGACCGTCACGGCGTGGACACCGCGTCGGTGCATGTATCGGAGTTGGCCCACACCGCCCGCTTCGTCTGCACGACGGATGCCGACCACAACCAGATCGCCTCGTTCTACGCCGGGGCGATGGCCGAGGCGCGGCAGATCGAACTCCAGCCGGTGGCCGAGCGCCTCGGTGGCCTGGATCTGGTGGTGGTGAGCCCGAACGACCCCGCCGCCATGCTCCGGCACACCGAGGAGTGTCGGGCGCGGGGCATCCCGTTCGCAGCCGACCCCTCGCAGCAACTCGCCCGGATGGAGGGCCCGGAGATCCGCCAGCTGATCACCGGGGCCCGTTATCTGCTCTGCAACGACTACGAGGCGGGCCTGATCGAGAGCAAGACCGGATGGAGCGCGGCGGAACTGGCGGCCAGTGTCGAGTGCTGGGTGGTCACCAAGGGCTCCCGCGGTTGCTCGCTGTTCGTGCACGGCGAGCCGACGGCTGAGGTGCCCACCGTGGCCGAGGTACGAAGGGCCGACCCGACCGGAGTCGGCGACGGTTTCCGGGCTGGCTTCCTGGCTGGCGTGGGGTGGGGACTGCCGCTGGATCGCGCGGCCCAGCTCGGCAGCCTGCTCGCCACGTACGTGATTGAGACCGTGGGCACCCAGGAGTACCAGCTGGAACGGATTTCCTTCCTGCAACGCTTCGCCGACGCCTACGGCTCCGCCTCCGCCGACGACGTGGCGGGGCACCTCGTTGACCCCGTCGCGCTGTGATCCAGCGCCGCTGCGATCCGATCTCACGTTGATCGGGTCTCGCCGGCGCGCGACGCTCGCCCTGACTGCAGGAAGGCCCCCAGGTGGGGTTAGTCTTTGGCTGACTCCAGACCGCCCGCTGCCGAGGAGAGTAGTGCGTCGCCGAACCCTGCGCCGCGAGGCGTTAGCCGCCGGACCAGCCCATTCGCCGCCGAGGTGGCGCCGCCTGCTTCTGCTGGCGCCGCTCTTGCCTCTGCTGACCGCGTGTGATTCGGAGAAGTGGGCACGCTTCGGCTTCCCGAAGCCGACCACCGAGCAGGGGCACCGGATCCTCACCCTGTGGGTGGGAGCATTCTGGGCGGCCATCGTGGTCGGTGTCTTCGTCTACGCGTTGATCTTGTGGGCCTGTTTCCGGTTCCGCAAGCGGGGTGACAAGCTTCCCCGTCAGGTGCACTACAACGTTCCGGTCGAGGTGTTGTACGTCGCCCTGCCATTTGTGATCATCGGCGTGCTGTTCTTCTACACCGCCCGGGACGAGAGCTACATCGACAAGCTGTCCAAGCAGCCGGACGTCAAGATCGGCGTCGTGGGCTTCCAGTGGAGTTGGCAGTTCAACTATCCGGACGAGAAGTTGCAGGTGACGGGCCGGATCGGGCAGAATCCTGTACTGGTGCTGCCGGTCAACAAGCGCGTGCAGTTCATCGAGACCTCACCGGACGTCATTCACTCGTTCTGGGTCCCCGACTTCCTGTTCAAGCGGGACGTCATACCGGGTCGCGCGAACCGCTTCGAGATCCGGACGGAGAAAGCCGGCACCTTTGAAGGTCGCTGCGCCGAATTGTGCGGCGTCTATCACTCACGCATGCTGTTCAAGGTGAAGGTCGTGCCCGATGGTGAGTACCAGCGATTCCTGACGACTGCCAAGGCGCAGGCTGCGGCGGGTACCAGTGACATCTACTCCACGACGTCGGGTGGCACAGCTAACTCGGCGGCAGCTGTTGGGAGCGTGAAGTGACCCAGGTCCTCGAGCCGCCGCTGATCACTACCGGTCGCCGGGTCGATGTCGAGCCGGGCAGCCGGATTTGGCGTTGGATCACCACGACCGATCACAAGGTAATCGGTTACCTCTACATCATCACGTCGTTCATCTTCTTCCTGGCCGCCGGCTTGATGGCCGAGTTGATGCGTACCGAACTCGCTCGGCCGGGCCTGCAGTTCCTCTCGGAGGAGCAGTACAATCAGCTGTTCACCATGCACGGCACGATCATGCTGTTGTTCTTTGCCACACCGCTCTTTGCGGGCTTCACGAACTTCATCATGCCGTTGCAGATCGGCGCACCCGACGTCGCCTTTCCGCGGCTGAATGCGTTGTCGTACTGGCTGTATCTTTTCGGCGGCCTGATTGTCATGGGCGGGTTCCTGACCCCTGGTGGCGCCGCGGACTTCGGCTGGTTCGCCTACACGCCGCTGTCCGACGTGGTGCACTCACCCGGTGCCGGGGCCGACATGTGGATCATCGGCGTTGCGCTCAGTGGTTTCGGCACCATTCTCGGCTCGGTGAACTTCATCACCACCGTGTTCACCCTGCGGGCACCCGGCATGACGATGTTCCGGCTGCCGATCTTCACCTGGAACGTCTTCGTCACCTCGCTGCTCGCCATCCTGATCTTCCCGGTGCTCGCCGCCGCGGCCTTCGCCCTGCTCGCCGATCGGAAGTTCGGGGCTCACATCTACGACCCGGCCAACGGTGGGCCCATCCTGTGGCAACACCTGTTCTGGTTCTTCGGCCATCCCGAGGTATACGTCCTGGCCTTACCCTTCTTCGGGATCATCACCGAGGTCATCCCGGTGTTCTCCCGCAAGCCGATCTTCGGTTACAAGGGATTGGTCTTCGCCACCATCTCGATCGCTGCGCTGTCCATGACGGTCTGGGCGCACCACATGTTCGCCACCGGCGCCGTGCTGCTGCCGTTCTTCTCCTTCCTAACGTTCTTGATCGCGGTGCCCACCGGCGTGAAGTTCTTCAACTGGATCGGCACGATGTGGCGAGGCCAGATCACCTTCGAGACGCCGATGATGTTCGCGGTCGGTTTCCTACTCACCTTCCTGCTCGGCGGGCTCACCGGCGTACTGCTCGCCTCACCGCCTATCGACTTCCACGTCACCGACTCCTACTTCGTGGTTGCCCACTTCCATTACGTGCTCTTCGGCACGGTGGCATTCTCGATGTTCGCCGGTCTGTACTTCTGGTGGCCCAAGATGACCGGCCGGATGCTCGACGACACCCTCGGCAAGATTCACTTCTGGACGCTGTTCATCGGCTTCCACATGACCTTCCTCATCCAGCACCTGCTCGGCATCGAGGGCATGCCGCGGCGGTACGCCGATTACAACATCGGCGGCTGGACGTTCTACAACGAGATCTCCACGGTCGGCGCGTATATCCTCGGTGCTTCCACGTTTATCTTCATGTACAACGTTTGGAAGACCGCGCGACGCGGGGACATCGTGGTCGGGGACGACCCGTGGGGTTACGGCAACTCACTGGAATGGGCAACGTCCTGCCCGCCACCGCGGCATAACTTCATCTCGTTGCCGCGTATTCGGTCTGAACGCCCCGCCTTTGACATGCACTATCCCCATCTGGTGCAGCATCACGATCGAAATGCGGACCAGGAAAATACCCGATGAAGACAAATGCGCGAATCTTCTACGTCATCACCGCCTTCTTCTTCGTAGCCGCGATCGTCTACTGGTTCTGGTCCAAGGATCCGACCGGTACGACGGCCCTGGCGTTCTCGGTGGCCCTCGGCTTTCTGATCGGCTACTACCTCGACTTCACTTCCCGCCGGATTCCGCTGCAGCCGGAGGACATGCCGGAGGCGGAGATCGCGGACGGGGCCGGCGAGCTCGGGTTCTTCAGCCCGCACAGCCCCTGGCCGATCGCCATGGCCGCCAGCGCGGCGATCATGATGCTGGGCTTCCCGTTCGGCTGGTGGCTGACCATCATCGGCGCCGGGCTGTTCCTGGGCACGTCGCTCGGCCTGGTGCTGGAATACCACGTCGATGACCGATCGGGAGACGCCTCCGCGAGCCACTTCCACTCCTGAGGCGGCCGGCGGGTGTCGGACCCCAACCCAATCCGGGACGTTAGCTCCCTGCCGCGGCACTGACCAGGTCTAGCCCGTGCCGCAGGCTGCTGGCGAAGACCACATTGCCGGGTAGCCCTTCGGGCCAGCCCTGTCCGGCAGCGATGATGGTGGTCGGCGGGCGCAGCCGCGGTACCGCCTCGAACACCGTGACGTCGGCGGTCTCCGGCAGCTGGGACCAGAGCACCACTGCGGCTGGCCCGCATCGCCGCACCGCATCGCCGACAGCGTCGGCCGGCGTGGCCGCGCCCAGCATCAGGCTTGTGACCCCATGCTCGGCCAGGGCGGCGGCCAGAACCAGCAGGGGCAGTACGTGCGTGTCGTCCGGCGCGCAGGCGAGCAACGCCGGCCTGGGGCTGGCGGTGAAACCAGCTTCCAGCGGCTGCCGATGCAGCGCTCGGGCGGTGCACTCGGAGAGCAGATGCTCCACATCGACGCCTTCGCCGGTGTGCGCCCAGCGCTCACCCACCGCGACCAGCAGGGGCCGGAGCAGGTGCTCCCAGGTGGCGACCACGCCGTCGGCGGCGATCGCGGCCGTGAGGGTCTCGGTGACCGCGTCCCCGTCCAGGCTCATGGCCGCCCGCGCGAGGCCGCGGGTCCGCGGCGTCCCCCGTGCCAGGGACAGCACCCTGCCCCCGGTGCCGCCAAAGCGGGTGGCATGGGTGAGGTTGTCGCCAGCGCCGTCCCGCGCCGCTTCCCCGGAGCCAGGTGCGGCGTCGGCCGTCGAGCCTGCGGTGAGGCTCGCGCTGGGGGCGGAACGCTCACCGGCGGCGCCGGAGTGCTGCCGGGCATCCGGCGGGAAGTCATTGGGGTCAGCGAGGGCCACCCGGGCCGCCTCCGCCGGCGTTACACCGGCCAGCACGAGCCGGCGCATCGCCTCCAGGCGTGCCACGTCCGCTGCGGTGTACCGGCGATGGGCGCCGCTGGCGCGCGCTGAGGGGCCCAGGCCGTAACGGCGATCCCAGGTGCGCAGCGTGGTCGGGGCTACGCCGAGACGCCGGGCCACCGCGGCGACGGTCAGGGTAGGCCCCGACGGGTCGCTCTCGGTCCACTGCGCCACGGCGCTCCCGTCCCTAGCCTGTCCGAATTGGATGCCGGTCTTCTGTCCGGGATTAGCATGGGTCCGGTGCCGGTCTTGCACAATGTACGCCCCAGCTAGCCAAGGACATTCGATGCGCTGTCTCGTCACGGGAGCGACCGGTTACCTCGGCGGTCGACTGGTGCCACGACTGCTCGAGGACGGCTTCGACGCGCGCGTACTGGCACGCTCGCCGGACCGGTTACGTGACGTTCCCTGGCTGCCCGCGGTGGAGGTTGCCCGCGGCGACGTGCTCGATGTCGAGTCGCTGACCAGCGCGCTGGCCGGCGTGGACGTCGCCTACTACCTCGTGCACTCCATGACCGCCGCCGGACGCGGCTTCGAAGCGACCGACCGCCGAGCCGCGGAGAACTTCGCCGCCGCGGCCGCCCGCGCCGGAGGGGCCCGCTTGGTCTACCTCGGCGGGCTTTCCCCGGCTCTCGGAGAGCTGTCGCCGCACCTGCGGTCCCGCCGGGAGGTCGGCGACATCCTGCTCGCCTCCGGAGTGCCCACCGCGGTGTTGCAGGCGGCGGTGGTCCTGGGCAGCGGCAGCGCATCCTTTGAGATGTTGCGGTACCTCACCGAGCGGTTGCCGGTGATGGTCACGCCCACCTGGGTACGCAACCGCGTCCAACCGATCGCAGTGCGCGACGTGCTGCGCTATCTGGTGGGCGCGGCGACCCTGCCGGCGTCGGTGAACCGCCCGTTCGACATCGGCGGCCCCGACGTGCTCACCTACGCCGAAATGATGGCCGCGTACGCCCGGGTAGCCGGACTGCGCGCCCGGTTGCTGATCCCCGTACCGGTTCTCAGCCCCTCGCTGTCCAGTCACTGGGTGGGTGCGGTGACTCCGGTACCGGCGTCCATCGCCCGACCCCTGGTGGAGTCGTTGCGGCACGAGGCCATCTGCTCGGAGAGCGACATCCGGGAGTACGTCCCCGACCCGGCGGAAGGGCTGCTCGGGGTCGACGACGCGATCCGGCTGGCGTTGAACCGGATCGGCGAGGCTTCGGTGGAGACCCGCTGGTCATCCGCGTCCTGGCCGGGGGCGCCGAGTGACCCGCTGCCGACCGACCCGAACTGGGCCGGCGGATCGCTGTACGTGGATGAAAGGCGCACTCCGGTGGACGCGCCTCCCGATGCGCTGTGGCAAGTGCTGGAGGGCATCGGCGGCGACCGCGGCTGGTACTCCTTCCCGCTGGCCTGGGCGACCCGAGGCGTTCTGGACCGCATGGTCGGCGGGGTGGGCTTGCGTCGGGGTCGGCGCGATCCGGACCACATCCACATCGGCGAGACACTGGACTTCTGGCGGGTGGAGGAGATGATCCCGGGCCGGCTGCTTCGGCTACGCGCGGAGATGCGGTTGCCGGGGCTGGCCTGGCTCGAGCTGGGCGTCCAGCAAGACCCCGAAGCCGGCACCACCTACGTGCAGCGTGCCCTGTTCTCGCCGCGGGGGCTAGCCGGTCACGCCTATTGGAAGAGCGTTGCCCCCTTTCACGGTGTGGTCTTCGGAGGGATGGCCCGCAACATCACAGCTGCGGCTGAGCGGTCGGCAGTGATCGGCCGTCGACCGGCTGGGAATCCGTACCGGTAGTGGGCTCGGCCTTGGGGCGCCCCCGTCGGTGATCCCACACGTCGCGGACAATGACGCTGATCATGCCGGCCACCGGGATGGCCAGCAGCGCACCGAGGATACCGACCAGTTCCACCCCGAGGATCACGCTGACCAGCACGGTCAGCGGGTTGAGCTTCACGGTTCGGGACTGGACCAGCGGCTGCAAGAGATGATTCTCCAACTGCTGGTAGATCAAGAACCAGACCGCGACCACGATCCCGTCCGTGGTGGAGGAGAGCAGCGCCACGGCCACCGCGACGACCGCGCCGATCGTGGCGCCCACCAGCGGGATGAGGTCGGCGATGGCGACGAACAGCGCCACCGTCCCGCGGAACGGCACCCCGAGGACGAGCAGCACCAGGTACGTGGAGATCCCGCAGAGTGCCGCGATGAACAGCTGCCCGGTCATGTATCCGGTGACTGCGCGCCCGCAGTCGCTCGCGACCTTCGCCACCCGCTCCCGGCGTTCCGCCGGTAGGGCGCCCAGGGCGCCGCGGACCAGCGCCGGGCCTTCGAGGGTCATGAAGATGGTGAGTACCAGCACGACAAGGGCGCCGACGAGCGTGTTGGCGATGCCTTGGGCCACGGCCAGGGCAGGCTTGCCGAGGCCGCTCAACGACTCCTGCAGCTTCGCCTGGTTCTGCGCGATCCGCTCGTCGAGTTTGAAGCGAGTGATCAGTTCGCCGACCGGGCCGCGGCCGCTGCGGGCCTGCTCCACGTATCGGGGGAGGTCGTCGGCGAATTGGTTGACTTCCCGGGCGATCGGCCGCACGAACAGGGCGGCCAACCCGACCACCAGGATGGTGCCCAGGACGAACACCACCCCGGTGGCGATGCCGCGGCTGAGGTGGAACCGGCGTTCCACGACGGCGACGACAGCGTTCGCCAGTACCGCAAGGAAGGCGGCAACGACCAGCCACGTCACCGCGCGATGCAGCAGGACCAGGAGATACACCGCCAGCGCGGTCAGCAGCACCATGGCGATGGTGGTGGCGATGGTCCGTACCGGAACCCGTTCGTGCTGCGTCTGCACCGTACTCTCCGCTCCGTTGGTCGAGCCGTACCTGGACTGGTCGGCGAAGAGCCGGCGAGATGGTCGAGCTGTCACTCAGCCGGTCGCAGCGCGGACGGCTTGTGTACCGCTTCGCCGCCGCTTTTCTCGCTGCGCATCAGGTACTGCGGCTCGCCTTTCGACGCCTTCACCGTATGGCCAGCGGCCTCGGTCTCGGTGGTGATCTTCTCCAGGACTACGCCGACCGCCTCACCACCGGAGGAACTCCAGCGCACGCGGTCGCCCTTCTCAAATTCGGCCATGAGCGTGCCCCTACCACTGGGCCCCGGCTTCGCACTAGGTTTGCATCAGTTCCCGTTGCGGTATCCCTGGCCGTGGCCCGCTGTATCCTGTGGTTCCGCCGGGACCTTCGCCTTGGTGACCAGCCCGCGCTGCTGTCTGCGGCGGCGGAATCGGCGGAGGTCGTTCCGGTATTCGTACTCGATGACGTGCTCCGCCACGGGTCCGGGGCCGCCCGGCTCGCCTTCCTCTACCGGACGCTGCGGATCCTTATCGAGCAGACAGGCGGCTGCCTACGGATTCTTCCCGGCCCGCCGGCGGAGGCGTTACCGGCAGCCGCCGAAGCCGCCGGCGCGACGGCCGTCCACATCAGCGCCGATGCCGGCCCGTACGGTCGGCATCGGGATGAGGTAGTGGATGCCGCGCTCGCCGCCGGAAATGTGCCACTCCGCCGGACCGGTTCCCCCTACGCCGTCACTCCAGGCCGGATCGCCGGGCCGGACGGGGACCGCGGCTATGCCGTCTTTACGCCGTTCTACCGAGCCTGGCAGCGGCATGACGGGCGGGCGCCGGCGCGGAGCGGCACCGACGTCCGCTGGAGTACCGGCGGCCTGGACTCGGTTGGCGTACCGGATGATCCACCGCTGAGGGGTCGGAGGCTGCCGGCAGCCGGTGAGGCAGCCGCACGTGCCGAATGGCAGCGGTTCCGTGCCGAGGGGCTGTCGGCGTACGCAGACCGCCGGAGCCTGACGGCGGACGGCGCGACGTCACGGCTGTCGGTCTATCTGAAGTACGGCTGCCTCCATCCGCGGACGCTGTTGGCGGAGCTGGGGAGCGGGCCGGGGGAGGAGACCTTCCGTTCCGAGCTTGCCTGGCGGGAGTTCTACGCCGACGTGCTGTGGCACTCGCCGCAGGCCGCCCGATCCTCGCTCCGGCCCAAGATGGACGCTCTCACCTCATCCGTCAACGATGCGACGGCGGAACCGGCCCGGGAGGAAGGCTACGCCGCCTGGTGCGCCGGCCGCACCGGCTATCCGATCGTGGACGCGGCGATGCGGCACCTGGCAGCCGAGGCGTGGATGCCCAACCGGATGCGGATGGTGGTCGCGTCATTCCTGGTCAAGGACTTGCACCAGCCCTGGCAGCGGGGTGCGGGCTTCTTCTTTGACCAGCTGGTGGACGGCGATCTGGCGTCGAACAACCTGTCCTGGCAGTGGGTAGCCGGGACCGGAACGGACCCGGCGCCGTACTACCGGATCTTCAACCCCGTCCGGCAAGGCTTGCAATTCGACCCCAACGGCGACTACGTCCGGCGATGGATACCGGAACTGCGGTCTGTCGTCGGGCCGGCCGTGCACGAGCCGTGGAAGCTGCCCGCCGGAGTACCGGCGGGCTACCCGGAACGTATCGTCGACCATGACGCCGAGCGCAACGAGTCCCTACGCCGTTACGAGACGCTCCGCGCCTGACTTCGCCGCCCGCCGGCGTTATCGTCGGCTGAGCGTGGACGGCGATTCCGGGTCAGGCTGGGATGGCTCTTCGCGATCGAAGAAGAAGCCGCCGAGTGCCCGGCTCGCCTTCGTGACCACACCACCGCCGTTCCCCGTGCCGTCGCCGCCCGGAGGACGCCCCCGACCACCGCGGCGACCGCCTCGACGTCGGCTGGTGGCGATCTCGCGGGATGCCGCCCCGCTCTCCCCACCACCGACCGCGACCAACTCGGGAACCTTCGGGGTGGGCACCGGGGCGTGCCGCTCGGTGTACTCCCCGGTGGGGGACCGCGAGATGATGCCCGTTTCCACGCCGTGATGCGCCACCTCGGCATCGGAGCGTTGCAGCGCCAGGCAGATCCGGCGGGTTACGTAGTACGCCAGCGGGGGACCCGCGAAGAGTAGGACACGGAAGGCCCAGATCAGCACGTTGAACGAGCTGTGGAAGATGACCGCGAGCACGTCGGTGCTGCTGCCCAGCAGCAGGATGAAGTAGAACGTGAGCGACATCATTCCGAGCGCGGTACGGCTGGGGCGGTTGCGCGGCCGGTCGAGCAAGTTGTGGTGGCGGTGATCCCCGGTCACCATCGCTTCCAGGAACGGATACATCGCCATCAGCGTGAAGATGATGCCGGGCAATACCAGTGAGGGGAGCAGTATGTTCCAGCTGATGGTGTGGCCGAGGACGTTGGTCTCCCAGTTCGGGATCAGCCGCATTGCCCCGTCGAGGAAGCCCATGTACCAGTCGGGCTGGGAACCGGCCGAGACGTGCGAGGGGTTGTACGGCCCGAACAGCCATACCGGGTTGATCTGTGCGAGCCCACCGAGCAGCGCCGTCATCCCGAACACGATGAAGAAGAAACCACCACCCTTCAGCGCGTACGTCGGCCACAGCCGGGAGCCGACCACGGTGTCCTCGGTCTTGCCGGGGCCGGGGAAGTCGGTGTGCTTCTGCCGCCAGATCATCAGCAGGTGGAAAGTGATCATGGCGAGGAGCACGCCGGGAATGAGCAGGATGTGGACGATGTAGAGCCGGGGAATGAAAGCCGTACCGGGGAAGTCGCTGCCGAACAGCAGGAAGCCCGCCCACGTGCCGACCAGCGGAATGCCCTCAACGATGGAGAACGCGATCCGCAGGCCCGTGCCGGAAAGCAGGTCGTCTGGCAGGGAGTAACCGGCGAACCCTTCGAGGATCCCGAGGACCAGCAGCGTGACGCCGATCAGCCAGTTCGTCTCGCGCGGCTTGCGGAACGCGCCGGTGAAGAAGACCCGACAGAGGTGGACGACGATCGAGGACAGGAAGAGCAGAGCCGCCCAGTGGTGAATCTGTCGCATCAGCAGCCCACCTCGGATGTCAAAGGTGATGTGCATCGTCGAGTTGTACGCCTGGGTCATCTCCACGCCGCGCAGCGGCACGTAGCTGCCCTGGTAGATCACCTTCTGAACGGAGGCGTCGAAGAACAGCGACAGGAAGACGCCGGTGAGCAGCAGGATGATGAAGGAGTAGAGCGCGATCTCGCCCAGCATGAACGACCAGTGGTCCGGAAAGACCTTGTTCATGGTCTTCCGAAGCCAGCCGGCGCCGCCGAGCCGATCATCGACCTCGCGTAGTGCCTGCTTCGATACGGTGGCACTGACCGCCATCAGCCACGCTCCCAGAAACTCGGTCCGACGGGCTCACGGTAATCGCCTTGGGCGAGGAAATAGCCCTCGTTGTCCACGGAAATAGGTAGCTGTGGCAGGGCTCGCGCTGCCGGACCGAAGATGACCTTGCACCCCTCGGTCACCTTGAAGGTGGACTGGTGGCACGGGCACAGCAAGTGCTGGGTTTGGGTTTCGTACAAGCTGGTGGGACACCCGGCGTGGGTGCAGATCTTGGAGTAGGCGACGTGGCCGTCGACCCCCCAGTTCTCCCGTCCCTTGAGCGGACGGTCCTCCCCGGCGCGCAGCCGCAACAGGATCGTGGGGGAGGTGGCCCAGTCCTCTTCGGTCAGCTCGTCGAACTTCTCCGGCAGCACGGTGAGGATGGCGCCGACCCGCAGGTCACCGAGTTTGACCCGCTGCTTGGTCTCTACGTCGACCAGGTAGCTGCCTTTGCGCCATGCGGTATGGCGCAGCTTCTTCTCCGGTGCCGGGCCGAGGTCACGCAGCAGCACCACGCCGGAGAGCGGAAAGATCCCGGCCGCCAGCAACAACGTTCGCCGAGCGAGGTGCCGTCGCCCGATGCCGAGTTGGTCGGCGCCGGCGAGGAAGGTTTCCTCCAGCGCCTCGCGCTCCTCGCGCGAGGACGCACCGTCGTGACGGTCCTGCACCGCGTACTCGTGCGGGATGAGTTGTTTGGCCCACAGAATCTGCCCGGTTCCGAAGGCGAACAGGGCGACAGCGAGCGTGATGCCCAGGACGTAGTTCTGGTACGAGCCGTAGCTGTCGTTATGGATCTTCATGAAGATGTACGCGCCGACGAACGCGAACGTCGCCACTACCGTCAGCACGAAGGTGATCGCCACCCGGCGCTCGGCGCGCCGGTCTTCGGCCGGATCCAGTTGATGCGTGTCGATCTCGAAGTTGCCGCTGGTGGCGTGCTGGGGGACCGCCGGCCCCGGGGGCCCGGCCGGTCCGCCTTGCGGGGGTGCCCCGACGTGCCGGACCGGAGCGTGCCCGTGGGTGGGCGGGTCGGTGATGCCGCCGCTCGCTGCTGCCCGCTCGGCGGACCCGCTCGGGCGTACCTCAGCATCCGGCCGCAGCCGGGACCCACCGGCTCCGGCACCACCCGGAGCGTCGCCGAGATCCCGTTCGGGCACTTCCGCGGTGCTTTCGCCCGGTCCTACCGCGCCGGCCGGGTCGGAGCTTCCCTGGGGGACGTTCGCGTCACTCATACCCGAGCCCCGATCCAGAAGGTGGCGACCACCAGCGCCCCGGTGAGCACCAGCCACGCCACGAGCCCCTCGGAGACCGGGCCGATCCGGCCGAGGCCGAAGCCACCCGGGTCCGCCTGCCGCTGGGTCTTCTTCACGAACGCGATGATGTCCAACTTGTCCTGCGGGGAGAGCTGCCCGTCACCGAACACCGGCATCTGCTCCGGTCCGCTGAGCATGGCCTCGTAGATGTGCTCTGGGGTCGTGGGGTACAGCGAGGGCGCGTACTTGCCTTCGGTCAGCGCCCCGCCGCTGCCGTTGAAGTTGTGGCACTGCGCGCAGTTGGCCCGGAACAGGTTTCCACCGCGGGCCGTGTCGCCCTTGGAGAGATTCAGCATGTCTTTGCTGGGGATCGAAGGCCCGGGTGCCAGCGACGCGATGTAGGCAGCCAAGGCATTGATCTCGGCCTGGGTGAACTTCGGTCGCTTGCGGTCGGCGATCGGCCCGTAATGTCGTAGCGGCATTCGCCCGGTACCGACCTGGAAGTCCACGGCGGCCGCACCGACGCCGATCAGACTGGGCGCGACGCTGCTGCCCTGCGCCTGCAGGCCGTGGCAGGACGAACAGCTCGTGAGATAGATCGACCGGCCCTGGGCGATCGCCGAGGAGTTGGACGGAGTGTCCTCTGCCTGCCCGGAGGGCGACGCCGCTGCGTAGAGCACGCCCAACAGGCCCAGCGTGACGACCAGCACGAGATATCCCGAACGGCGTCGGCCGCGCGCACGCTTTCGGCGGCCGTCGGCGGCCTTTCCGGTGGAAGGTCCGACTGAGGTCACGATGGCGGTTATTCCTTACCGGTCGCAGCGAACAGGACGGCATGGCATGGCAGTGGGTCGGTGACGCTCACCGGGCCGGTCAGCGGATGAGATAGATCGTGGCGAACAGGGCAATCCACACTACGTCCACGAAGTGCCAGTAATAGGACACCACGATCGCCGTCGTCGCCTTCTCCGGCGTGAACTTTCCGTACGTCGATCGTGTCAGCACGGCGACGAACGCAGCCAACCCCCCGATGACGTGCAGTCCGTGAAACCCGGTGGTCAGGTAGTACACCGACCCGTAGGAGTTGGTGGCCATCGTGAAGTCGTTGTGGACGAAGTACTCAAACGCCTGGCCAGCGACGAAGACCGAGCCCATCAGAAAGGTGTAGAAGAACCAGCGCCGCATGCCGTGCACGTCACCGCGCTCGGCGGCGAACACGCCGATCTGGCAGGTGATCGAGGACAGCACCAGCACGATGGTGAACGGTGCCGCGGTCTTCAGGTCAAGCTCGACCGGAGGCGGCGGCCACGGCGCGCCGGCGCCCTTAGTGACCGCCCGGATTGTGAAGTACATCGCGAACAGCGCCGCGAAGAACATCAACTCCGAGGACAGCCAGACGATCGTCCCGACCGCGACGATGTTCGGCCGCGTCCGGGCCGCATAGGCCGGGGTCTCCATCGCAACAGCGCTCGCCACGGGGGCCATTATTACGCCCACGGTGGGGATGCTTCGCCGGACCCCCCCGAGATCTTGCCGACTTCGCCGCCCCGCAGTCGCGGGCCGGGCGCTGGGGAGCGTGCATCGGTAGCATCGACCCGGTGGAGAGCCTCGAGGCGCTGACCGTGCTGGTCTACAGCAACG
>JBDUDX010000026.1:0-4386 GCA_040002735.1 Frankiaceae bacterium
CCGGCGCAGGACCAGCAGCGCGCCCGGCATCTGCACCGCGCTACTGTTCGGGTGACTCGACAGCATGATCCGGGAACTGACGAGGCGTCTGCAACGCGCCGGCTCGACTGTTGGACCCGGACGGTTCACACTGCCGTTCTAGCGACAATGGCAAGGGATTCCGGGTGGACGAGAACGTAGCACGCGACCGGCTGCGGGCAGAGCGAGCCGAGGTACAGAACTTGCTGCGCGACCGCGAGGCGGATAGCCACCTGGACCGGGTCACTGAGAACGAGCAGGAGAGCGCCTCCGATCGCGCACAACCACTATCCGCCGAAGGTGCCGATGACGCGGTCGCGGCCGGCCTACGGGATCGGTTGGCGACCCTCGATCGCGCTGTTGAGCGACTGGACCGCGGGACGTTTGGCCGCTCTGTTCGCAGTGGGGTGCCGATTCCCGATGACCGGCTGGACGCCGATCCGGCTGCGGAGCTCACCATGGAGGAAGCGGACAGTTGACGAGCGTGAGCGGAGTCGATCCTGGGGCCGTACCGAGCGGACCTGGATGCGCCGATTGCGAGGCGGGCCGCGGGTCCGGCTGGTGGTTCCACCTTCGCCGTTGCGCGCAGTGCGGTCACGTCGCCTGCTGCGACAGCTCTCCCTCGCAGCATGCGTCCCATCATGCGAGGTCGTCGGGCCATCCGATCGTGTGCAGCTTCGAGCCCGGTGAGCAATGGTTCTGGGACTACCAGACCGAGCAGTACGCCGAGGGTCCGACGCTAGCGCCACCGCACCATCACCCACTCGACCAACCCACACCCGGCCCGGCCGGAAAGGTGCCCGCTGACTGGGAACGGCGATTGCGGTGACCCGGCCAGCCGAGACGAGCGCCGCAGTTGGGTGGCCCGAGCCGCCCCGCGATTGGGCGAGCACCCAGGCCACCTTCCACCTGTGGACCCAGGTGATCGGGAAGATCCGGATGGCCTGCACGCCGATCCTGAGCCACTGGTGGAACACCCCGCTCTACGTCACGGCGCGGGGGCTGACGACGTCCCTTATTCCCTACGGCACCGGGCGCGGCTTCGAGATCGATCTTGACCTGAATGACCACCAGCTTTCGATCCTCACCACTGACGGTGCAAGGCTCGATCGTGCGCTGGTACCGGAGTCAGTAGCCGACTTCCACGCCGCGGTCATGGATTTGCTCGGCGAGCTGGACCTGTCGGTGGACATCTGGACGATGCCGGTCGAGATCCCCGGCGCGGTCCCCTTCGACACCGACCACACGCACGCCAGCTATGACGCGCTGCAGATACAAAGATTCTGGCGGACTCTGGTCGAGTCGCAGCGGGTGTTCGAGGCCTTCCGCAGCCGATATCTGGGCAAGTCCAGCCCGGTGCACCTGTTCTGGGGCGCGCTTGACCTAGCCGCGAGCCGGTTCTCGGGGCGGGCAGCTCCGTTGCACCCCGGCGGCGCCGCCAACTGCGGTCCTCACGTCATGCACGAGGCGTATTCCCGCGAGGTAAGCAGCGCCGGGTACTGGCCCGGACCGACCGGCGAAGGCGCCTACTACTCCTACGTTTACCCGGAGCCCGCCGGCTTCAGTACCGCGCAGGTGCTGCCGGCCGAAGCCAGGTACGACGAGAGCCTTGGAGAGTTCACGCTCTCCTACGAAGCAGTGCGGGGATCGCCCGACCCGGACGGAACGCTGCTGCAGTTCCTACAGACCAGCTACGAGGCCGCCGCGGACAACGCCGGATGGGATCGGCCGCTCCTTGAGCGGTCCAGTGAACGCGGGGCGACACCGACGAGCCCGACAAACGAGGAGTAGCGCGCATGGCGACCTATCGGATGGTGTACGGGGACCGGGAGCAGGTAGCCCGTGAGACGTACGAGGACGTCGAGCTGTACAAGGAGGCCCGGGACTCCTGAACGTGTCGCTAGAAATGCGGCTCGTCAGGGATCTGCACTTCGCGGAGGCGGCCGGTCGTTACGTCGAAGACGAACCCTCGCACCTGGTCGGTATGCGGAATGAACGGGGACGCCTTGATACGGGCGGTCGACTGGCGGATGTCCTCGTCGAGGTCGTGGAACGACTCGGCTGCCCATTCCGGCTTGATGCCGGTCTGATCCTGGATTGAGCGTTTGAACGCGTCGTCGGTGAAGGTGAGCATGCCGCAGTCGGTGTGGTGGATAAGCACAATTTCGCGGGTGCCGAGCAGGCGCTGGCTGATGGCCAGCGACCGGATCTCGTCGCCGGTGACTACACCGCCAGCGTTGCGGATGACATGCGCCTCTCCCTCGGCCAGGCCGAGCAGGCCGTAGATGTTCAGCCGGGCGTCCATGCACGCGAGCACGGCAAGCTGCCGGGACGGTGGCAGGGGCAGCGGGCCGCTGAATGACGCGGCGTACCGCTCGTTGTTAGCGAGCAACTCATCCGTGACAGACATGAGGTTCTCCTCCTGATGCTGGACTGTCAACGACGGGTAGGCCGGCGCCCCGCCAGGCACGGTAACCGCCGATGAGATCAGTCGCCCGGGTGAGGCCGAGGTCCTGAAGCGTCCCGGCGGCGAGGCTGGAGGTGTAACCCTCATTGCAGAACACCACGACGTGCAGGTCGTGGGCCGCAAGGCCGAGGCGGGCTTCGCCGATCGGGTCGAAACGCCACCCCAGGACGTTGCGTTCCACGATCAGCGCACCGGGCACAGCTCCTTCCAGGTAGCGGTTGGCGTACGGCCGGATGTCGACGAGGACCGCGCCGCCCTGTTGGACGGCGAACGCCTCCCGGGGGCTGAGCCGGTCAAGGCGGCGGCGGGCGTCGGCGAGCAGCCCCTCGACTCCCCGGCGAGCGGGAGCGGTCATCGCGGCGGCTCCTGCTCCGGCTCATGGGAGCCCACCGTCCGGCTCCGGCGGAGCGTCCCTGTCGTGTTGTCGTATGTACGTCATCCGGGTCAGCGGCGGGGAATAGGCGTCATGCTTACCGCAGGACCCACGCCGCCGTGCCAGCCGCCTGGAGGGTCAAGGTCGCCGCGCCGGTGAAATCGGCGCGGACTTCCTCCAGTTCACCGCGGGTGACGATGAACGCGGCCGCGGAGGGGCCGTCACGGCACCCCGGCGAAAGCGACCGGCGGCCAGTTCACCATTGCCCTGCCGCCGGTGCGAGCCACTCTGGCCCAGCCCAAGACACTTCCCTACCTATCTAGTAGACAAGGCGAGGGTAGTCGGGCTCTTCCAAACTCTGCAAGTACTGCGCTTGAAGAAGCTCAGAAGCGGCTTCCCAGTGCGGCACACACGCCAGCTCGCCACGGTCAACACCCGCGCACCGGACTTGACCTCGCCAGGCGTGACTATTGGCGCAGTCGAGCCGGCAGGACGTGCCCCGCTGTGATGCGCTCAGGACCGTCCCTCACGTCGGTAGGGGCAGCGGCGGTACGCCGTCCGGCTCCTTAGCCATCGGCTATTCGGTTAAAACCCCGCGCTGGCTTGACTTGTGCGTAAACGGTGGCCATTCTCTAGTCACCCAGTAGGAAAGCTCTGGTTACTGCGCGAAACCCCGCAGGATTTCGGGTTCAAGCCGGCACGCGACAGCGGACCGGCTCTCTCCAGCATCAGAAGAGGAATTACCAGCACATGCGCTCTTCCGGGAAAATGATCACTGCACTGATCGTCGCCGGCTCGCTGGCGGTCGCCGGTTGCGGTGACAACTCCAAGTCCTCCGACTCCGCCGGCAGTTCCGGTAAGAAGGTCCAGCTGTCACTCGTCTCGTACTCCACGCCGCAAGCGGCCTTCCAGAAGATCATCAAGGACTTTCAGGCGACCGAGGTGGGCAAGGGCATTACGTTCTCCCAGTCCTATGGCGCCTCGGGTGACCAGAGCCGGGCGGTCGTGTCGGGTCTGAAGGCGGACGTCGTCGAGTTCTCTTTGGAGCCGGACATGACCCGGCTGGTGAAGGACGGCAAGGTCGCGGCGGACTGGAACAGCAACGCCCACAAGGGCATGGTGACCGATTCGGTGGTGGTCATCGCCACGAAGAAGGGGAACCCCAAGGGGCTCAAGACTTGGGCTGACCTCACCAAGCCGGGTATCCAGGTGATCACCCCGAACCCGTTTACCTCGGGCGGGGCCCGCTGGAACGTGATGGCCGGCTACGGCGCGGAGTCCGCCAAGGGCGCCAACAAGGCGGCCGGCGTGGCGTATCTCAATGCCCTTTTCAAGAACGTGCCGGTGCAGGACGACAGCGCGCGCAAGTCGCTGGGCACGTTCACCAACGGCAAGGGCGATGCCCTGCTGGCGTATGAGAACGAGGCGATCTTCGCCCAGCAGAATGGCCAGAACCTGGACTACGTGGTGCCGGACTCGACGATCCTGATCGAGAACCCGGTCGCGGTGACTTCGACGACGAAAAACC
>JBDUDX010000027.1:0-7135 GCA_040002735.1 Frankiaceae bacterium
GGACCCACCGGCCCGGAAGAAGACGGCCGTCGCGCAATACCCAACACGCCCCAGACCCTGTCACCACCACATAAGGGTCCTCGTTACCGGCGGCATCGCGGATCCCCGTGCCGTGCGAGCCGACGGACATGACCACCACGTTGGTGGTGGAGACCGGCGCTCCGCCGACGAGGGTGTCGGGTCGTCCATCCTGGGTTCGAACGTAGTACCGTCCGGTCCACCGCCAGCCCGCGCTGGCCGTAGGGGAGAAATGCAGCGCTATCGACGTCACTGCCCGCCCAGTCTCCACGGCACTGGTGTAGTTGAACAGCTGCGGTGGCGCGACCAGCCGAGCTGCGTGCGCCCCGACGGCTGAATAAAGCCGCCGGGTGCTGGAGAAAACCGTATGCGGCGACGGCCGACGAGCGTCCCGCCAGAACCACCGAGGCTCGGCGTCGTTGGACAGCAGGAGCGCTGTGCTCCGACGCTTCACCGGGGCGATCTCCCCGGGCGCGGCGCCGGAGTAGGCGAAGACTCCGCCATTCAGCTCCCGCAGTAACTCGGCATCCACCGGCCGGGCAGACCGGATCGGACCCACCAGCTCAGCGCCCCGGGACTGAAACGTTGCCAGCAGTCGGGTAAGGCCGCCCTCCACGAGTACATCCGCGACGAGATCGGCTTCGTTCAGCCCGGCCTGCGGGAAAGCGCCACGAACATTGTCGATCTTGATGGACAGCGCGGGGCGGGCCGCCAACGCCCGCCTCGGCGATCGCAGCCCGGTCAACGGAAACACCGGCGGCCCGGCCGGCCCGGCAGGAGTCGACGATTCGCCGGATCCCGACGGCGCGGCACTTCCGCCGGCCCTGCCGGACTTCGCCGACCCTGAGCAAGCTGCGAGCAGCAATGCCGCGGCGACCAGCGAAGCCGCAGCGACCGAGCGGGCCGCCGGCGGACGCCGGATAGGAACGCGGCACCGCCGGTCGCCGCGCGGAGTCGTCGTGCACTGGGTGCGCATCCAGGTAGCCTCGCACCGACGGGCTTGGGCCGCAGCCCAACTCCGCGTCACCGGTGCCGGGCGGTTGATCTGCGCGGCCAACATCGCCCATACCGGCCAGTCTGGTTTGCCGTGCAGTGGGTAAGAACTGGGCAACTACTGCCTGGGAGATGCCGTGCTCATTCTCGGTCTCGTGTTGCTCGTTCTCGGCTTCATCCTCAAGATCCCCATCTTGTGGACTATTGGGATCATCCTGCTCGTTATTGGCGCAGTGTTGTTCGTACTCGGTTCCATGGGCCGTGCCGTCGGCGGCCGTCGGCACTATTGGTGAGTGGGCGGAGATAAGCCGGAAATAAGCGCCGCATCTGCGCGGCGCTTACAGCCAATCCTTACTCTTGAACGTGACGTAGAGGATCGCGGATAAGACCACGATCAGTAAGGATGAGGCGACGAATCCGGAACGGTGGTCGAAGCCCGGGTACGGCACGTTTTGACCGTAGAAACCGGTGATGGCGGTCGGGACGGCGATGATCGCAGCCCAGCTGGTCACCTTCTTGGTGATGATGTTGAGCCGGTTCCCTTGAATCGTCAGGTGCGTCTCGAGAATGGTTGTGACCAGATCGCGCAGGCTTTCGGTCCACTCGCTGGCGCGCAGCACGTGGTCGTAGACGTCCTGGTAGTACGGCATCAGCTCCTCGCTGACGAGTTGCAGGTCGCGGCGCATGAGGGTGTTGACTACCTCGCGCATCGGCAGCACTACTCGCCGGAGATGGACGAGACTCTTGCGGAGTTGGAAGCTTCGGCGTTGTACGGCGAGGTCGTGCGGCCGGTCGTCGAAAAGCAGATCTTCCAAGCCTTCGATCTCATCGTCCAGGGACTGCACCGCGTTGAAGTGTCCGTCGACGACGAAGTCAAGGAGGCCGTAGACCAGGCCGCCGATGCCGTGCTTGGTGAGGTCGGCGTTCTCGTCCCAGTAAGTGACCAGACCTTCGATGTCGAAGCCATCGTCTTTCCGGACCGTCACCAGGGCTGAATGCGTGATGAACGCCGCTACCTCCGCGGTATCGAGTTCGCCGGTATCCACGTTCAAGCACACCGCGTACGCGGTGAGGAAGTCGTGGCTGGCATACCGGTCCAGCTTGGGTCGCTGGCTGCCGGTGGTGGCGTCTTCCACGGCCAGAGCGTGCAGTCCGAGCTCGTGCGCCACTACTTCAAGGTCGCCGACCTCGGGCGCACACAGATCCACCCACACCAACGCCGCGCTATCGCCCAGATGTTCTGACACGTCCCCCAAGGCAAAGCCGTCGTCGGTGAGAACACCATTGCGATAACAGCGTGTACGTGGCACACGATCAGCATGCCCGTTGCTGTGCGAGGGCGCAGCCACGGGCGGCACCCGTCGCAGCCGGGCGACAGCGAAGGCGCGTCAAGCCGGCGTCGCGTCAGCGCCGGGAATCGCTCAGCGTTCCCCGGACCGGGAGCGCGGATCGCCGAGTGTCATGACCGTGACGCCGCCGGCCTGCAGCGGTACCCGGCGGCCGGTGACCTGATCGGCAGTAATGCGTACGACGTTGGGTCGCTCGGCACGTGACCAAGGGTGCACCATCTCGGCCAGGCGACGCGCCTCGGCCTCCTCGGTGACGAGGTGCCCGGGGCCCGTCAGTACAACGCTCCAGCCGGTGTGCAGGGCGGGTTCGACATCGTCGACTTCGAAGGCGAACTGCCGCCCGCGTCGAGCCGCCGCCAGTTTCGCCCCCGCGGCGGACCGAATGATGACGTCGTCTCCGTCGAGGACGAAGTTGACCGGCAGTACCAGGATGCGGCCTTCGTCACACCACGCGAGTCGGCCGATCTGCGCCGTGCCGAGAAGCTCGAGGCAACGAGCGGTGGTCAGTGCCTCCAGGTCGTCATACGGATTGCCACTTGCCCGCTGCTGTTTCAGGCGTGGGGACATCGTCGCTCCTTCCCGAGCCGACGGGATGGCGGCACCGCGGTTGCTATCCCGCTCTCTTCTCTCTTCTTTACCCGAGGCTTCCCGACGCAGACAGGGCCGAACGGCCTGGCGCCGGCAGGAGAGGCTAAGGCCCTGCCATCACGTAACCCTTGACTCTGGAAGGGGATTCGACAGCAGCGGATACTTGTTTCGGAGGCGGTTCCGATGATTGACACCGGCCTCGACGGCCAGTGCGCAGCCTCATCCGAGTTCTCCGCGCCGAGTGCGTTGGCCTTCGGGAAGGTGTACGAGCGGGATGGCCTGGCCGTCCTTCCGGTCACCGCAGTCCGGAGGCATACCGCCAATCGAGACGGTAAGCCGGCTCGCCGGCCGTGGCTCGCCGCGGCGATGTCCGGTGAACGACCGCTCGGCGTTCTTGTCGCAGGGGTCCGTTCGCTGCCCCACCGCCGCCCGAGCGAATGTCACGATGGGACCCGGTGGTTGGGTCAGCATGAAGGGCGGCGCGATGGCCGTGCGCCCCGCCCGACGCGGTTGGCGCCGTCAGCCGCTTCCCGGACCACGACGCCGACGCCCGCTCTGGGCGCGCCTGCTGTCGGCCCAGACTCTGCAATCCTTCCTCGGCTGATCCGTCCTCGGCTGGTCAGGGCTGTTACGTCCGGCCGTCCCGGTCGGTGTCCGCAGCGCTCTGTCCCAGGGGAAGCGGTACGCCGGCCGCAAGCAGGTGGGACACCTTGGGCCGCTCGTCGAGGTAGGCGTGCGCCGCCTCCTCGGCACGCCGGTCGGTGATCGTGAGTCGCCCGTCGTGCTGCCGGGCATGTTCGCCCCAGGTGGCCACCGTGAAGGACTCGACGAATCGCTCGGGTTCGGCCGGATCTCGGTACAGCTCCCAACGGTGCGCACCGGTGCGGCGGCGGGAGCGCGACACCGCACCCATCGCGGCGATGAAGCTCTCCCCTTGGCCGGCGCCGACGCGATAGTGGATGATCACCAGCACCGGTCCGGCCCGGGGATCGAGCGCTTCGGCGTACTCCGGCATCGCCCAGTGCGTGGACGGCGTCGGATCCAAACCGGACACGTACCCCAGCCGTACCCGCCGGGCGATCCCCGCTGCCACTGCCAGCAGTCCGGCGGCGATCAGCAGCGCCGTACGGACGCTCGTCCGGCCGGCGACGAGCCCCCACACCACCCCGCCGAGGGCCTGTCCGCCCATGAAAACGACGAGGTAGTACGACAGGGCCCGCGCCCGCACCCAGCCCGGCAGTACCCCTTGAGCGGTCGCGTTCAACGTACTGAGCAGGCTCATCCAGGCGGCCCCGGCCACCGCCAGCACGGCGAGATCGAGGACCAGGCTGCTGGTCAGCGCGACGCCGGCGAGCGCTGCGGCGTACGCCAAGTACGCCACGGTGAGTACCTCGTCCAGTGCCAGCCGCCGGCGGATCCGGGGCAGTACGGCAGCCGCGGCCACCGCCCCAACACCCAGTGCTCCGAGCAGCAGCCCGTAACCCGACGCCTGCAGGCCAAGCGAGGTGTCCGCGACCACCGGTAGCAGCGCCCACAGCGCGCTCGCCGCCGGGACGAATAGCAGGCTCTGGGTGAGGATGCGCCGCATCGCCGGCGCGTTTCGGACGTACCTGGCTCCGCTGCGCAGCGCGGCAACCATGCGTTCCCGCCCGATCGGATCGGATCGGCTCCCTCGCTGCCACGAGGCGACCGCGGCCGCGACCACCACGAACGACGCGGCGTTGAGCGCGAACACCCAACCGGCCCCGGCGGCGGCGACCAGCGCCCCACCGATCGCCGGCCCGATCGCCCGTCCCAGGTTCATGTTCACCGCGCCCAGCGCCGCCGCCTGCGGCAGCTGGGCGCGGGGGACCAACTCGGGCTGGATCGCCTGCCAGGCGGGCGCGACGAAGGCGGCGCCGCAGCCGAGCAGGAAGGTGAAGGCGAGTAACACTCCGGGGCCGACGTCGCCGGCGAAGGTCAGCAGCGCGAGCACGCCGGCGACCGCCACCATGAAGAGCTGAACGATGACCAGTACCCGGCGCCGGTCCAGCACATCCGCCAGGACACCGGCCGGCGCCGCCAGCAGAACCACCGGCAACGTGCTGGCCGTTTGGATCAGGCTGACCAACAGCGCCGATCGTGAGCCGGACACGATCACCCATTGGGCAGCGACGGTCTGCATCCAGGTACCGAGATTGCTCACCACCTGTGCCACCCACAGGCGGCGGAACATCGGCGACCGCAGTGGCGCCCATGCACCTACCTGTGCTTCCGTCACCGTCTCTCCCTGGTCCTACTCGTCCCGGATGTGTTAGCCATGATGGGTGGCGCAGTCAGGTAATGCCCTCGAGTGGGGGCGGGGGCCGGGCAGCACCGACAGTGCCACCACGGTGCTCGTGGCGTTGGCGGCCAACCTGTTCGTGGCGGGGGCCAAGTCCGTCGCGGCAACCTTGACCGGTTCGGCGTCGATGTTGGCCGAGGCGGCGCACTCCTGGGCGGATACCGGCAATGAAGTCTTTCTGCTGATCGCTCATCGACGGGCCGGGCGAGCAGCCGACCACAACCACCCCTGGGGCCACGGTCGCGAGGCGTACGTCTGGTCCCTGTTCGCCGCCCTCGGACTCTTCGTCGCCGGCGCCGCGGTATCCATCACGCACGGTATCCAGGAACTGAAGAACCCCGAACCAGCGAGCGACTTCCTCGTGGGTTACATCGTGCTGGCCGTGTCTTTCGTGCTGGAGGGTATCTCGTTCCGCCAATCCATCCGGCAGGCCGGACCCGAGGCAGCGTCCATGGATCGCGACCTGATCGATCACGTGCTGGCGACCTCCGATCCGACGCTTCGGGCGGTGTTCGCCGAAGACGCGGCGGCCCTGATCGGCATTCTCCTCGCCGGGGGGAGTCTGGCAGCGCACCAGCTGACCGGATCTACGGTTCCGGATGCCGTCGGATCGATCATCATCGGCCTCATGCTCGGCGTGGTCGCGATCGTACTGATCAACCTCAACCGCCGGTTCCTGATCGGCGAGGAAGCCGACAGCCGGGTACGGTCGGCAACTCTGCGAGCCCTGGTCGAGATGCCGGAAGTGTCCCGGGTGACCTACTTGCGTTTGGAGATCGTCGGGCCTCGCATGATCACTGTGATCGGCAACGTCGACCTCACTGGCGACGACGTCGAGTCCCAAGTGGCCGTACGGCTGCGGACCCTCGAAGCGAAGATCAGCGCTTCCCCGGCAGTCGTCGGAGCCGTACTGAGCCTGTCCGCGCCGGACGAGCCTTCGCTGCAGCCGTAAGCTCGCCTGGCCCCAGCGCCCTGCGGTCAGGTCAGGCGGCGTGCCGAGAAGTAACTTCCCGAGCCCGCAGGTAGGCGAGCGTGACCGGGACGGCGGGTACGAGGTGCCCGACCGCCGTGGGATGGATGTCGCAGCTGCCGTCGGGAAGCGGGATCAGGAGGCCCGCTCGGCACGCGTCGCCACCAGCAGGGCTCGCGGCCACCTCGAAGGCGGATGCGCCGCTTGCCACCTGGCCACCGGACTGCCGGGTAGCCGTAGCGAGCGCGGCGTTGAAGGACCTCACCAGGCTGCTCGGCAGCAGCGGAACGTCGTAGTACGTCAGCGTGACCACAACGCCCCGGTAGCCCCCCTCGGTCCGAATCCGCTGCAATATCTGGGCCAGGTTGGTGGCCGCCTGGGCGGCCGCTGCCGGCAGTGGGCACCCCGGAGTCGCCTGGCATTGGAAGACGTCATTCGCGCCGATGTCGATCGACACCAACCGCGTGTAGGGATGTGTTCTGAGGAAATGCAACGCGTACCCCAGCTGCGGACCGGAGTACGTGGTGTGCAGCGGGAAGAGGCTGCGGAAGTGCCGGCACCCGAAGTCGGTCGCGGTGTCGGACATCATGGTCGAGGTGGTCTCGTAAGGACACGAGGCGTTGACCAGTCGCAATCCGGTCGCCCTCGCGGTGTAGTTGGCATAGCTGCTGAAGTTGCGCGCGTCGAGGTACGTGGAGATCGGCGTGACCGCGAGGGGCCGGGCGCCGAATGCGATGGAGTCCCCGAGCGCCAGGTAAACGCCGGTGCTGTCCGCCGAGGCCGCCGCCGTCGCCGTCGGACCGGTCTCCCGTCGACCGCAACAGTTGCCACGGTCAGAACCGCTACGACGGTGGCCAGACGCAGCCGCGTCCCGGTCAGACGGCTGGTACGGGC
>JBDUDX010000028.1:0-9107 GCA_040002735.1 Frankiaceae bacterium
CAAATCGACGGGCACGAGTCGCTGTTCTCCTACCGCTTCGACTACCCCGACGACCGCAACGACTTGGACTCCGCGCCGCACATGATGAAAGCCGTGGTGGTCAACCCGTTCTTCGACTGGCAGGGTGACCGTCCGCCGCGTACGCCGTACAACGAGAGCTTCATTTACGAGGCCCACGTCCGTGGTCTCACCATGCAGCATCCGGAGATCCCCGAGGAACTGCGCGGCACGTATTCCGCGTTGGCCCACCCGGTGATGATCGACCACTATCACCGGCTCGGCTTAACGGCGCTGGAGCTGATGCCGGTCCACCAGTTCGTGCAGGACCCGCATCTGCTGGGGAAGGGTTTGAGCAACTACTGGGGATACAACACGATCGGGTTCCTGGCACCGCACAACGCTTACGCCCAAGCCCACGACGGCCAGCAGGTGCAGGAGTTCCAGGCCATGGTGCGCGAATTGCACCGAGCCGGTATCGAGGTCATTCTCGATGTGGTCTACAACCACACCGCCGAAGGCAACCACATGGGGCCGACCCTGTGCTTCAAGGGCATCGACAACAGCGGGTATTACCGGACGATGCCGAACGACGCGCGTTACTACATGGACTACACCGGCACGGGTAACACCTTCAACGTTCGGCACCCGCACGTGCTGCAACTCATCATGGACTCGCTGCGTTATTGGGTACTGGACATGCACGTCGACGGCTTTCGCTTCGACCTGGCGGCGACGCTGGCCCGCGAACTGCATGACGTCGACCGCCTCGCCACGTTCTTCGACCTCGTGCAGCAGGACCCCGTCGTATCGCAGGTGAAGCTCATCGCCGAGCCGTGGGACGTCGGGGAGGGCGGTTATCAGGTCGGTAACTTCCCCCCGCTGTGGACGGAATGGAACGGGAAGTACCGCGATACGGTGCGGGACTTCTGGCGCGGCGAACCGGGCACGCTGGCCGAATTCGCTTACCGCATCACCGGCTCCTCGGATCTGTACGAATTCAGCGGCCGCCGACCCTTCGCGTCCATCAACTTCATCACCGCCCACGACGGATTCACCCTAAATGACCTGGTGTCCTACAACTCCAAGCACAACGACGCCAACGGGGAGGGCGATGCCGACGGCGAGAGCCACAACCGCTCATGGAACTGCGGTGTCGAAGGCCCGAGCGATGAGATCGACGTGGTGGCCCTGCGCGAACAGCAGAAACGCAACCTGATTACGACGCTGATGATTTCCCAAGGCGTGCCGATGATGCTGCACGGCGATGAGTTGGGACGTACGCAGCGAGGCAACAACAACGCGTACTGCCAGGACAACGAGATCTCTTGGGTGGACTGGAGCTCGGCCCGGGAGGACTGGACGCTGCTGGAGTTCGCCGCGCAAATCGCTCGGCTACGTCGCGATCATCCGGTATTCCGCCGGCGGCGATTCTTCCAGGGCCAGCCGGTCAAGCGCAGCGCCCTGGATGACATCGCCTGGTTTACGCCCACCGGCGAGGAGATGTCCGGTCAGGACTGGGATACCGCGTACGTCCGCAGCGTCACCATGTATCTCAACGGTGACGGCATACCCGATCATGATGCCCGCGGTCAGCGGGTCACCGACGATTCCTTCCTGGTGCTCTTCAACGGGCATCACGACACGATCTGCTTTCGGGTACCGGACGAGTCCTACGCCGGCTCCTGGGAGACCTGCATCGATACCGCAGCGCCGATGGCGACGGACGACCGGTTCGTGCGGGCCGAGGGCGAGATCCAGGTCGAGGCCCGCTCCATCGTGATTCTGCGCAAGGCATTCTGAGTGCAGCATTCTGAGTTGAACATTCCGCTGTCGACCTACCGGGTGCAGTTGCGTCCGGAATTCGGCTTCTCCGAGGCCGCAGCCATCGTGCCCTATCTCGCCGACCTCGGCGTCACACACCTCTACTGCTCCCCCATTCTGCAGGCGGCGCCCGGATCGACCCACGGCTACGACGTGGTGGATGCCTCCCGGCTCTCGGCGGACCTCGGCGGCGACGCCGGCTGGGAAGAGCTGGTGGCGGCGACCCGTACGCATGGCCTCGGCATCATCCTCGACGTAGTCCCCAACCACATGGCCACCGCGCCGGAGAACGCGCAGTGGGTGGAGTTGCTGACCACCGGCCGGGACGGGCCGGCCGCCGCCTGGTTCGACGTGGATTGGGACGCCCAGGATGGCCGGGTGCTGCTGCCGGTACTCGGCGAACCGCTCGCCGATGCGCCGATCGAGCGCGACGGTGACAGCGTGCGTTACTACGACCATGTCTTCCCGGCCGCCGACCCGGCCAAGGGCCACTACCGGCTGGCGTGGTGGCGGCTCGGCACCGAGGAACTGAACTACCGGCGGTTCTTCGACGTCACGTCGCTGGTCGCCGTGCGGGTGGAAGACCCCGACGTCTTCACAGCGACCCACTCCCGGTTGCTGGAGCTGGTGACCGGCGGGGAGGTGGACGGGCTGCGCATCGACCACCCCGACGGCCTCGCCGACCCGCTCGGCTACCTCGCGCGGCTGCGGGACGCGACCGGCGGCGCCTGGGTGGTGGTGGAGAAGATCCTGGAGCCCGGCGAGGCGCTCGCCCTGGACTGGCCGTGCGCCGGCACCACCGGGTACGACGCGCTGCGGCGGCTCGGCGGGGTGCTGCTCGACCCGACCGGCGCCGACCCGCTCACGGCCAGCTACGCCGCGTTCACCGGGCGCTCGGTCGACTTCGACGCGGTGATCGACCACTCCAAGGCCGAGGTACTGGAACGGGTGCTTCCGGCCGAAGTGTCCCGGCTGGCGCGGGTCGCGTACCGGGCCGCCCGGGAACGCCAGCAGGATCTGTCCGAGCGCGGTCTGCGGGCCGCGTTGGTCGCGCTGCTCGGCTGTTTCGACGTATACCGCGCCTACGTACGCCCCGGCGAGCCGCTCTCGGCGGAGGCCCGGACGCGACTGGACGCGGCCACGGAGCGGGCGCTGGCCCGAGAACCCGCCCGCGGGCAGGAGATCCGGTTCCTCCGCCGGCTGGCCGTCGACCACGACGAGTTCGCCGTCCGGTTCCAGCAGACCTGCGGCCCGGTGATGGCCAAAGGGCTGGAGGACACCGCATTTTACCGCTGGTTTCGGCTCTCCTCGCTCAACGAAGTAGGCGGCAGCCCGGATCACTTCAGCGTGTCGGTGCCCGATTTCCACGCGGACAATATGGTTCTGCAGCGCGACTGGCCGGCGTCGATGACCACGCTCACCACGCACGACACCAAACGGTCCGAAGACGTCCGGGCCCGGTTGGCGGTGCTGTCGGAGATCCCTGCCGAGTGGGATCAGGCCGTCCGCGGTTGGCAGTCTCGGCACAGTTTCGGTGACCCGGACCTGGAGTACCTGTGCTGGCAGACCCTCGTCGGGGCCTGGCCGTTGGCGGAGGACCGGGCCCGGGCGTACCTGGAAAAGGCGTCCCGGGAGGCCAGGCTGCGGACCTCGTGGACGGACCCCGACCCGGCGTATGAAAGCGCCCGTGACGCGTTCGTCTATGACGTCTTCGGCGACGGGAAACTGCTCGCTGAGGTGGCGTCGTGGGTGCAGTCGCATCTGCTGCGCCCGGGCCACTCCAACGTGTTGTCCCAGAAGTTGCTGCAGCTCGCGATGCCCGGAATACCGGATGTCTACCAGGGCACCGAGTGCGAAACGTTGGCGTTGGTGGACCCGGACAATCGTGCTCCGGTGGACTACCCAAGGCGGACCGGGATGCTGGCCGATCCGTCGGGCGACGGCGTGGACGCGGCGAAACTGCTGGTGGTGAATCGGGCGCTGCGATTGCGGCGGCAGTGGCCAGACGTTTTCCGCGGGGCGTACGCCCCACTGGGTGCCGACGGCCCGGCCGCAGACCACCTCGTCGCGTTCACCAGGCCTGGGGTTACCAACGCGGACACCAACGGACCCGCGGTGGCGGCGCTGGCCACCCGGCTGTCGGTGGGACTTGAGCGGCGCGGCGGCTGGGGTGACACCACTGTGCAGCTGCCGGCCGGCCGGTGGCGCGATGTACTGACCGGCGTCGAGAACGGCGGCGACAACGACCTGGCACTAGGCGAGGTGTTCGCGGCGCTGCCGGTGGCCCTGCTTCAGCGGTCATGACGGGCGCGTATATAGGGACGCTGTCGTTTATCCGCAGCCGGCGCTGCGCTGAGGGGAGTTCATCATCATGACCACTCTGCGGGTATGGGCGCCGGACGTGGAATTGGTCGAGGTCGATGCCAAAGACACCAGAACACCCATGATCCCCAGGGTCGGCGGCTGGTGGGAAGTCGACGTTCCGGATCTCGATATCGGCGATGACTACGCCTTTGTCCTCGACGGCGGCGACCCGCTGCCGGATCCGCGATCTCTGCACCAGCCGAACGGCGTGCACGGGCCGAGCCGGGTGGTGGACCCGGCGGCCTTTCCCTGGACCGACGCCGGTTGGAACGGCCTGCCGCTGGCCGGCGGGGTGATCTACGAGCTGCACGTCGGTACGTTCACCCCCGAAGGCACCCTGGACGCGGCTATCGGCAAGCTGGATCACCTTGCCGAGCTGGGGGTCGATCTCGTCGAGTTGCTGCCGGTGAACGCCTTTCCCGGCAACCATGGCTGGGGCTACGACGGGGTCGCGCTGTACGCGGTGCACGACGCCTACGGTGGCCCGGCCGCGCTGGCCCGCTTCGTGGACGCGGCGCATGCCCGGGGACTCGGCGTGATCATGGACGTGGTGTACAACCACCTCGGTCCGAGCGGCAACTACCTGGGTCGGTTCGGCCCGTACTTCACCACCCGGCACCGGATTCCGTGGGGCTCGGCAGTGAACTACGACGACGTCGGCTCGGCGGAGGTGCGACGCTTCGTCCTGGACAACGCCCGAATGTGGTTCCGCGATTACCATCTCGACGGCCTCCGACTCGACGCGATCCACGCCATCATCGACACCTCGGCGGTGCCCATTCTCGAGGAACTCGCTAGCGAGACCGAGGCGCTGAGCGCGCACCTGCGCCGGACGAAGTTCCTGATCGCCGAGAGCGATCTGAACGACCCCCGGATCGTCCGGAGCCGGGAAGCCGGTGGTACCGGTATCGACGCGCAGTGGAGCGACGACTTCCACCATGCGTTGCACGCCCTGCTCACCGGCGAGCGCACCGGGTACTACACCGACTTCGGCGGCCTCGACGACCTGGCCACCGCGTTTGCCGAGGGGTACGTCTACGCCGGGGAGCACTCTGCCTACCGCGGCCGGGTGCATGGCCGGCGTCCGCTGTCCGTACCGGCGCACCGCTTCCTGGGCTATCTGCAGGACCACGACCAGGTGGGAAATCGGGCGCGGGGTGAGCGTTCCGCCGCGCTGATGAGCGACGGCCTGCTGCGGGTCGGTGCGGCGCTGGTGCTGCTGTCCCCGTTCACCCCGATGCTCTGGATGGGCGAGGAGTGGGGCGCCTCCACGCCGTGGATGTACTTCACCGACCACGACGACCCGGCCCTCGCCGAGGCGGTTCGTACCGGTCGGCAGGCCGAGTTCGGCGCCTTTGGCTGGCGCCCCGAGGAGGCGCCGGATCCGCAGGATCCCGCCACGTTCACCCGTTCCCGGCTGGACTGGTCGGAACTGTCCGAGGAGCCGCACGCCGGCCTGCTGGACTGGCATCGCAAGCTGCTCAGCCTTCGGCGTACGTATCCGGAGTTTCCCGAATCCCGGTTCGAGGAGGTCTCCGTCGCCTACGACGAGGAGGCCCGGTGGCTGGTGCTCGGCCGCGGCCGAACGCTGGTCGTGGTCTGCAACTTCGGCCCCGAACGACAGGAGGTCCCGGTGGACGGTACGCCGGTGGACGTACTCGCAGCGTCCACGACGGGCTTCGCGTTCGGCCCGGGTGCGGTGGACCTCGACGCCGAATCGGTCGCCGTCGTGCGCCTGGTGAGCCCGCACCCGGAGGTGTAGCGCGGCCTCGCCAGCAGCGGCAGCTGGTAGCTGGCGGGCTTGCCGGCCGTGCGAAGCGGGCACGGAGAAGGCATGCGCATCGTGGTCACCGGCGCGACCGGGAACGTAGGCACCCCGCTGATCCGTCGCCTGCTGGCGGATCCGACGGTCACCTCGGTCACCGGAGTCGTCCGCCGACCGCCGGACGCACAGCTTCCCGGCCTGGACTGGCTGGCCCTGGACATCGCTCGCGAGGACGCGGCCGAGGCGCTTACCGAGGCCTTCCGCGGCGCGGCGGCGGTCGTGCACCTGGCGTGGGCGATCTCGCCGAGCCACGATCGCGGGTACATGCGGGCGATCAACGTCGACGGGAGCCGGCGAGTCTTCGCGGCGGCCGCGGCGGCCGGGGTACCGGCGCTGGTGCACGCCTCCTCGGTCGGCGCCTACTCCCCCGGTCCGAAGGACACCGCGGTGGATGAGTCCTGGCCCACGGCGGGGATCGCCACGTCCACCTACTCCGTTCATAAGGCGGAGGTGGAGCGCGCGCTCGATGCCCTCGAGGCCGCACATCCGCAACTGCGTGTGGTGCGGATGCGACCCGGGCTGATCTTCCAGAGGCAGGCCGCCAGCGCGATCGCCCGGTACTTCCTCGGACCGCTCGTGCCGCGGCCGCTGCTGCGTCGGCAGTTGCTGCCGGTGGTACCGGCGATCGACCGGATCGCGCTGCAGGCACTGCACGCCGAGGACGCGGCCGCGGCCTATCACCTCGCGGTGAGCCGGGACGTGCGCGGCGCCTTCAACCTCGCGGCCGAGCCGGTCCTGGATCCGGCGGCGCTCGGTGAAGTGTTGCACGCCCGACCGGTGCCGTTGCCGGCCGGCCCGCTCCGGCTGCTGGTGGACCTGTCCTGGAAACTGCACCTGCAGCCCACCGAGGCCGGCTGGTTCGACATGGGCCGTGAGGTGCCGCTGATGGATATCACCCGGGCCCGTACGGAGCTGGGCTGGACGCCGGCGTACAGCTCCGGTGCGGCGTTGCTGGAACTGCTCGACGGGTTCGCCGACCGTGCTTACGGCCCGACGCCGGTGCTGCGGGACGGGCCCTCCGTCGGCCAACTCCTCAGCGACCGGTTCTCCAAGATCCGCGCCTCGGCCGGTCGTCCGCCGGAGCGGCGCAGCTAGTGCGCCGCCTGCTTCCGACGCCGGAGGGTGCGGTCGATCTCGACGAGGCGTACGCCTGGCCGGTCGGTACCCGCTGCGTACGGGGGAACATGGTGGCCAGCGCAGACGGTGCCGCCGTGCTGGACGACGTCTCGGGCACGCTGTCCGGACCCGCCGACCGGCGGGTCTTCGCGGTGCTGCGCGGGCTGGCCGAGGTGATTCTGGTCGGCGCCGGCACCGTCCGGGAGAACTACGGCGGGGTACGCCCCACCGCGGCGCGCCGGCAACGTCGCCGGGACACCGGCCTTGCCGACGTGCCTCCCATCGCCGTGGTCAGCCGGGAGCTGGCGCTGGACGCCGCGAACCGGCTCTTCACCGACACCGTCGTCCGGCCGATGGTGATCACCTGCGCGGCGGCGCCGACGGACCGGCAGGCGGCGCTGGCCGACGTCGCCGACGTGCTGGTCGCCGGTGAGGATGCTGTCGACCTTGGCCTCGCGCTCCACCAGCTGGCGGCCCGGGGGTACCGCCGGGTGCTGTGCGAAGGCAGCCCGCGCCTGCTCGCCGCAGTGATTGCCGGGGGCCACCTCGACGAACTGTGCCTCACCGTCTCCCCGCTGCTCGTCGGCGGTCCGGCTGGCCGGGTTCTGGCCGGCCCGGCGCTGCCGGAGCCGGTCGGCCTCCGCCTGCTGGGCGTGCTGGAGCAAGACGGCGCGCTCTTCCTGCGCTACGGCCGGAATCCCCCCGCGAGCTGACCGCCGCTCAGCGGGCGTACGGCCGGAGGAACGCCGTGACCTGGCGCTCGTACTGCGCCGGGTTCACGTTCCAACTCTGGGTATGGCCCGCGAACGGTACCGGGACGAAGACCACCTTCGGTGCCGCCGCCTCGGCGAGCCGCCGGGCCGGGCCGACCGGCACCGAGGCATCAGCTTCGCCGTGGAAGATCAGCGTGGGCCGGGTGAGCTGGGTGGGATGGTCGTCGAGGTCGAAGTCGCTCCAACGGATACCGATCCGCCAGCGGACGATCTGCTCCGCGGTCGCGGTGAGCAGCAACGGCAGGCCGCGATTCTTGCCCTGCAGCGCGAGGGTGGCCCGCCAGTCCAGCACCGGCGCATCCAGGACCACCGCAGTCACCTTCGGCGCCACCGCGGACCGCTGCAGGAAGGCGTCGATCAACGCGCCGCCCATCGACCACCCGTACAGCACGATGCGCTGGGCGCCCTTGCTGACCGCGTAGGTCACCGCGGCTTCGACGTCGCGCCATTCCCGGTCACCTAGGTGGTAGATCCGGTCGGTTTCCGGCGGTGCGCCGAGGTCGTTGCGGTAGCTGATGTCCAGCACCGGAAGGCCCAGGCGGTGCAGGGTGGGCAGGATCCGCAGCGGCTCCTGCCGGTTGCTGCCTCGGCCGTGCACGGCGACCACCCAGGTGCGCTTGCTGCCCGGTACGTACCAGGCCGGCATCCGGCCGACCGGCGAGGCGTACGTGACGTCCCGGTAGGCCAAGCCGCGGGTGGCCTGGGGGTCGCCGAGCCAGACTCCGGTGACCAGTCGGGCCGCGGTACCCACCGGCGGCGGACTGCCCTGCACCTGGCGGGCGACCGCGGTAGCGGTTCGCGCGGTGATCGCACCCACCACCGCGGACCCGTTGCGCCAGGCCAAGCCGTACGTTCCGGGCCGCTCGGTGTCGGCGTTGCGGGGCAGCGTCACCGACTTTGCGGTGACTTCGAGGATCCGCAACCCGTAGGGGTCGGCCTTGTGGCTCACGTTGAGCAGCTGGTTGGAGTAGTACACCCCGAATCCGCCGAGCGCCGCGATCGCCAGCAGCGCCAAGCAGACCAACAGGACGATCAGCCCACGAAGTGAGGCGAGACGGGGGCTGCGCATGGGACCATCCTGCCGTGCAGCTACCGGTGATGCTCCGGTTGTCCCGACGCGGGAAGTCGTCAGTGCGGAAGCTCGGTCGGCGCGTTGCGGGCATCAAGGCGACGACCGGCAGGCTGAGAGCGGTGACGGCCAGGACCAC
>JBDUDX010000029.1:0-6542 GCA_040002735.1 Frankiaceae bacterium
GGGCGTGATGAGCCCGTGCCATAGGCCGAGCCAGAAGCCGGCGTTCTGCGCCGTGTGCGCGACGTCGGTATTCGGCCCGGCGGCGCACGCGGCGACGAGCAGGGCGACGAGGACGAAGAGGACGGCCAGCCGGCCGCGGGACTTGGTCATCGCGGCACCTCCCAGGCCAGGAAACGACGTCGACGCGTCGCGGCCCAGGCCCGAAGGTCCTGAGTGGCCGAGCCTCCCGACCCCTGTAGCCGACGGCCCAGCCGGCGTGCCATGGACGCGCTCGCCGTCCCAGCCGCGGATGCGAGATGATCACCGTGGCCGGAACCGGAGGTGCCCCGATCCCGGCCCTCGCCCAGCGGAATTCTTCACCGGGCACTGCCGACGCGCTGCGGCAGGACGCGTGACGGTCACGTCCGGGGACGTTGGCCGCGGTCGGGGTGACGTCGGACACTCTCGGGCGCGGCTGGCCGCCGTCACGATGACGACCTCGGAGTCGGACAGACGGTGCACCGGCTCATCAAGGCAGAGAGCGGTGAGCGCTTGGGGGGCCGTGATGACCGATTCCAGGATCCAGCCGGTGCGGGACCCGCTTCGGTGACGGGCCACGCCGGAGGAGCGGCGGATGCGGCTGCCGGGTGATGGCTGCCGGGTGATGAGTTCGTCCCGGCTCCGCTGTTGCAGACAACACGTGCGGTGATGATTGACGTGCCGCCGCAGCAGGTGTGGCCGTGGTTGGTGCAGACCGGGCAGGGATGGGCCGGCTTCTACTCCGATTCACCGTTCTGGGATCGCTGCGTCGACTGGTACTAGCATGGGCGGCAGTCCGAATCCTCCAGTGCCGCGACGAAGCCGCTGGCCGCGGTGATGAGCCCGGCCAGCGCCGGGCCGGCGACCCGGGCTGGCGCGCCCGGCCAGCATCCCACGGACGAACCGCAGTCCCTCGGCGATCGTGCGCAGCACTTCGGCGGTGACCCCCACCCTCGGCTTGATGAGGCCGTCGGCTGGCCCGCGAGCAGCCCCGTGAGAGGAGGTCGGCTACCACGTGGTTCCCGATGACCGGGTGGTGCCGTGTGGCAGAACCCGCGCGTCGGGGACGTGATCGCCGACGGCCCTCCCGGCACGGCGTACTACGTGGTGCGTCATGGCGAAACCGGATCGGGTCTTCGTCCTGTTCACGGACAGAATCAGAAACACACCAAAAACCACCAACCAAGATCAACCAGCAGCGCAGGCAGGCACTAGTGAAACACCAGGGTTAGTGCGGGACAGTCACCGTCAACGAAAAGGGGCGGCATGACTGTCACGGCGGCCTTCTTCGACCTTGACCGAACACTTAGCCGGGGCTCGGCGACCTTCCCGTTGGCGGTGGCGGCGTTCCGCGCCGGCTACGTCCCGCCGCGAGACCTGCTGTGGGACGCGGTGGCGGCGGTGTCGTTCGTGCTGCGGGGTGCGACCGATGAGGGTTCGGCGGCGCTTCGCGAGCGGATCCTGCGGGTGGTGGCTGGGCGTCCGGCGGCTGACTTCACCGCGTTGAGCGAGGTCTTCGTTCCTAGGCTCGTCGCGTCGGTGCTGCCGGAGGCGGGCGCGCTGCTGGCCGAGCACGGCTCGGCGGGGCACGACCGTTTCGTGGTGTCGGCGTCGCCGGTGGAGATCGTACGGCCGCTGGCTGAAAAACTCGGTCTTGAGGGTGCGGTCGGTACCCGATCGCAGATCGACCAGGATGGTCTCTACACCGGCGTGTTGGCCGGGCCGTTCTGCTACCAGGAGGGCAAGGCTGAGGAGGTCCGGCTTCTCGCCGCCGAGCGCGGCTACGATCTGGCCGACTGCTACGCCTACAGCGACTCGATCAGCGACCTGCCCTTCCTGGAGGCAGTCGGTCACCCGGTTGCGGTCAACCCCGACCGGGAGCCGCGCGAGACAGGCCAACGATCCGGCTGGCCGATCGTCGAGGTCCGGCCGGCAAAGCGGTACGCCGTCTTCGGGCTTCCTCGACGGCTGCTCAACCTGGCGCGGCTGGGTGGAGGCGGCCGGAGTTGAGAGTCTTGGTCAGACCTCCCGCCTTCGGTCATCACGTCCAACCCGTTCTCCGGGAAGACCGCCTTTCGGGTCGCCATGATGGCGCGGTCCACAGCTTGCGACGGGTTGCCCGCGCCCCACTGCCACGGCGCGTGGCGCACCTCCGGCTCGTCGTGCAGCGAGGTGGGCACCGCCCGGCGGGTGAACGCCTGGGCGGTGTCGACCCATCCGGTCGGAGTGGCCGCTGGCAGCGCCACGCCAAGGACCTCACTCAACGCCGTGGCACCAGGCCCTCGGCACGACGAGGATCGGCTCGTAGCCTCCGCCCCCGAGTACCAGCCAACGACCGCCGACGACCTCGTGGGCCAGGCGGTGCAGGATCCGGTAAGCCGACCGCATGCCGTCCACCGACAGCTCCAGGTCCGACACCTCGTCGAGCCGGTGCCCGTCGCAGCCAAGCTGGGTGAGCAGGACCTGCGGTTGGTAGGCCCGCAGCAACGGCGGCACGACAGCCGTAAACGCACGCAGCCAGCCGGCGTCACCAGTCCCGCCCGGCAGCGCGACGTTGACACTCGTCTCCCGGGCGTCCCCCGCGCCGGTCTCCCCTGGAAAGCCCGTGCCCGGCCACAACGTGAGCCCGCTTTCGTGCAGGCTGATGGTCAGCACTCGGGGGTCGGCGTAGAAGGCGTGCTGCACGCCGTCTCCGTGGTGGGCGTCGAGGTCGACGTAGGCAACCCTCCGGGCGCCGGCGGCGGGCAGCTCGGCGAGGGCCGCAGCGCCGTCGTTGTAGACGCAGAAGCCGCTGGCGTGCGCCGGCATGGCGTGATGCAGGCCGCCGTGCAGGTTGACCGCGTGCTCGGACTCACGCCGCCATACCGCCTGCGCCGCCGCGACACTCGCACTGGCGATCGCGGCCGCGGCCTGGTGCATGCCCGGGAAGATCGGGTTGTCCGCCGTACCCAGGCCGAAGGCTGGCGCCGCCACCCCCGCCACCCCCGCCGACGCCCCGCGGACCGCCCGAATGTAGGCCGGGGTGTGCACCCGGGCTAGCTGCTCATCATCCGCCGGCCCGGCGACCATAACCCGGACCTCGGGCCCGTCGAAGAGATCCAGCGCCCTGGCCAGGCCATCGTGAGCTCGAGACGTAGCGGACGCATCGGGTGGCCGGACCCGAAGTCGGACGCCGCGACGCGCTCATCCCAGAAGACCCGGCAGCTGCAACTCACAACCCGTCCCCCGCCGACAATAGGTACGGTCTACGCAGGCACGATAAGCGCCACGCGTCCACTGCAAGCGGTTGCATCCGCTCGACCTCGAGTACTTATCTCCCAAGACCCTGGCGCAGGCCGGTGACGTTATCGGTCTGCCTCCTGCCCGGGCATGCCGGGCGGCCGGTACCAGGTTGCACGTAAGCGAGATGCCGTCGAGGTCATGGTCGTAGGGCTGCTCGCAACCGACATTGCTCAGCCGGACCTCATCACCCGGAACTCGTCGGGCACGCCATGACGGAAATGGCCCGACGTGCTAACTGACCATCTGCCGTAGCTCTGGTATCTGACCAGTCGAGGACAGCCCTGAACGTCTTGAACTGACCTCGCCTTGGTTACCCTCGCCGCAGCGCAGCTCCGGTGGTGGTGGGAGCCTTCGGCTCGATCGACACCCGGCGGTCAAGCGTACGGAAGGGCGTCCCTGCCAGGATGTCGGCCATGGCGGAAGGAGTGACCGGCTCTCCGGCATTGTCCGACCGGTCGGAGGGCTTCGGGGAGCGGCTCTTGGGGACCATGATCGACCGGGCTCATGAGATGCCGCCGCAGTTGATCGCCCCGCTGGTGGGGGAGGTGCTGGCTGTGATCGGCGGCCGCGACGTCGCTGTCTTCTTGCAGGACTACGACCAGATGACGCTGTTGCCGCTGCCCGGCCGGGGGTTGGTAGCGGGGGAACCGGAGCCGATCGAGGGGTCGTTCGCCGGTCGGGCGTTCCTGGGCGATGAGATCGTCGAGCAGCCGGTCGAGGCCGGGGTGCGGTTGTTCGTGCCGTTGTTGGATGGCACGGACCGGGTGGGGGTGTTGGCGTTCACCGCGGACAGCCCGGACGCGGATGATCGGCGGCTGGCGCGGCGGTTCGCCGGTCTGGTCGCCGACGTGTTGGTCACCAAGGGCGGGTATACCGACCGGTTTTTCCAGGCCCGCCGCCGCCAGCCGATGAGCCTGTCCGCGGAGATGTTGTGGTCGCTGCTGCCGCCGCTGATGATGACCACGCCGCAGGTCACCGTGGCCGGGATCCTGGAGCCGGCGTACGACGTCGGTGGGGACATCTTCGACTACGCGCTGAACGACGACGTGCTGCATGTGGCCATCATCGACGCGATGGGCCACGGCCTGGACGCGGCGGTGATGGCCACCGTCGCGGTGGCGGCCTACCGCCACGCCCGGCGGGGTGACGTCGCCCTCCCCGACCTGTACACGGGCATGGACCGGGCGATCGCCGGGCAGTTCGACCCGGACCATTTCGTGACCGCGCAGATGGCCCGCCTCGACGCCGCTTCCGGGCGGCTGCAGTGGGTGAACGCGGGCCATCCGCATCCGCTGCTGCTGCGGAACCGACGGGTGGTGCGCATCCTGCACGGCCCGACCACGCTGCCCGCCGGCATCGGCGGGACCGCCCCGCACGTGAGTGAGGAACCACTGGAGCCCGGTGACCGGGTGTTGTTCTTCACCGACGGCATCATCGAGGAGCGGATGACCGGCGGGGAGCGGTTCGGCGTGGACCGCCTCATCGACCAGTTGGAACGGGCCGCGCAGGACGGCGGACCCGTCCAGCAGACCGTCCGCCGGCTCTCCCACGCCCTGATGCGGGCGCGCGGCGGGGCGACCAGCGACGACGCCACCCTGTTCCTGCTGGAGTGGCGCGACGAACCGGCAGACCATCTGGCGAGGATCGACAAGCCAAGCATTGAGCCAGCCGCCGCTCGATAGGGAAGCGGCTGTGCTTGTTGACGTTCCTGCGTACGGGGTAGCCCTCGACGTTTGGGTGCTGCCCGATCCTTGGAGTGTCAACCGTGGAGCTGATGGTGAACAGTGCCGGCCCGTCGGTCGCGGCTGATCGGGGCGGCATGGACCTGCGTGACAGGCAAATGAAACCTTCGCTCCAACCGGTTGGGCAGATCCTGGCGCAGCCAGCGGGAGCGACCCGGCCCTAAGGTCGACAGAATGATCTCAGCGAAGAACGAGTGACTGGCGAGCACATCAGCGACCGCCTGCAGCGGATCGGGATCACCAACCTCGCCGCCGGCGAACACGCCGAACTTTCCGATCCGGTCTAGCTCCAGGTCTAACCTGCGCCGCGCCGCCGCCGCCGGCGCCTCGACGTCACCAGAATTCAACGACGGCATCCCAGCGGTAGCCGGGCCGCAGGTCTCGCGCATGCTCGGCGATACGGCCGGCACGACGAGATAGAACTCGCACGCACCCGCAGCCAGCCGCTCGGTAATCGCTCGCCGGAGCTGATCTTCGGCCAGGGCCTTGTTCGCGACCACCAGATATCGCCGCATCAGAACCCGTCCCAGGTCCGGCAACACAGGCAGACTACCCATGCCGCGCTGCGTGCGGAAGGCACCGCCCTACTGATCCAGTGCACCCCGCCTCACGCCTCGCACTGTTCAAGCGGCACCAGCCGGGACGAGACTTACGGTCGCAAGGGTTGGGCAGATCGAGTGCCCGTTCCACATCCGACGGTTGTTGCTGTTCATGCCGCAGCCGCAGGCCCCCCGACGCTCGCCGGGATGACACTCAACTTCGGGGGCCGTGACGGCCGGGCCGCAGTGGTTCGCCTCCATCCAGAAGTGATCGCTGGCAGCCCGCCGGGAGCTGCCTCGGTGCGACGCCGGGTCGATCACCTACTGGAGAACGGCGTGTTCACTACGCTGGCCGCGCGGTGGATCAGGCGCAGGCCGCCGAGCAACGCATGTGAACCACCCGGCAATCGGTTATCTCGCCGCCGAAGGCCATCTCGCGGGGCCGCCGGACAGCCCCTATCCGTCGTAGCGGATCTACCCACATCTGCGTCGGTTGGTTCCACCGATCCACTGGAAGTTCCTCGCCATGGAATGCCGTCCCCGTAGCGTCACCGATGTGGACCGGCGTTCTTCCGGAGAGGCCGAGCCGGGTGCCCTGACCCGTGACTTCCGCGCCGCCCGAGACCGCCGCGGTTTGCTCAGCGGCGACATAGGACGCGAGAGCGTCGTTGGCACCGAAACGGTTGTCAGCGTACTGTCCAACGACCAGGCCCTACCTGACCCCTCCGACGCCGAGCGGCTCAGCGCCTGGGCGGCCACCCGCTGTCCGCCAGCATCGACCTCAACGACCCAACCCGTCCCCCCGCGACTCCGAGCGCTGAGGAGGCGGTCGCCAGCCGAGGGCCGCGACCACACCGGGCGCAGAGCGATGCGTGCGGCACCCGTAAGACGCGGGCGACACCAGTACTCAGCCACGCATTCCGCGCTTTCGCGCGGCATCCCGCGTCCGCGCCTCGCGGCC
>JBDUDX010000030.1:0-5384 GCA_040002735.1 Frankiaceae bacterium
CGATACGGCGCCGATCGGCACCCCGCGACAGTGGGTATCCGACCGGAACGCGACGCCAGCGACCTGGCGTTGCTGGCCGCTGCGCTGGCCCGACGGATCCCCGTACTCGGGATCTGCCGCGGGATGCAGCTGATGATCGTTTCCGCCGGTGGCACCCTGCATCAACACCTGCCTGAGGTCGTCGGCCATGATCGGCACCGCCCCGAGGTGGGAACCTTCGGCGAGCACACCGTCCGGTTACAGCCGACGAGTCAGCTGGCCCGGATCCTGACCGAGCGGACTACGGTGCCCTCGTATCACCATCAGGGCGTGGCGACCACTGGCTCGGCGAACACCACCGGATGGGCCGACGACGGCAGCGTGGAGGCCGTCGAACTGCCAGGGCGCCCCTTCGCTCTCGGGGTGCTCTGGCATCCGGAAGCCGGCGATGATCTCCGGCTGTTTGCTGCCCTGGTAGACGCTGCCCGGTCGGTCGATGGTGATGGCGTCCGCCTACGAGCTGCCAACAGGACCTAGTTGGCGGATTGTAGTCGCACGAACACATATAGTGAATAGTTGGGCTTTCGGTGGAATAGCGGGCACCCGCCGCGTAGCCTTAGTCCCAGATAGTGCTCAGCATCGTCGGCCACCCCCCTTCCAGCAACCCGCTGCACGCAGCGGCACAACGCCTACCTCCAGGGCGGCGTCCCCACGTTTCGGGGTGACTCGGCCGTGTCCCACCCCGTGCTCCGAGAATACTCAGTGCCGTTCTTTTCTTTCCTCAGTTGTCGAGTTTGCACTCACCGTGAGCGTCGTTATCCCGTCGCCAAGATCCATATGTGACCGGCGTCTAGGGGGTCACCATTGAGCCGGCCTGCCTTTATGCTCCGGTTTCCGGACATTCGCCGTTCGTTGTTGATTCCCGCCGTCATCTCGGCGGCGGGGCTGGTGATCGCCTTAGCCGCGCATCACATCGTTGTGGGCCTGAGTGACGAGCCGTTCACGGTGCGTCGAATCGCCCTATTTGTTGTGCTGGTAGCCCTTACCGTCTGCGCGAATAGGTTGCCGGTACGGATGCAGTTCCGGGCCTTCCGTATCGCCCATGTTTGGGATGAAGTGCCCCTCGTCCTGGGGTTGGCCTATCTCCACGTGCCGGACCTCGTGATCGCCACGTGCCTGGGAGGCGTAGTCGCGCACTTCAGCGCCGGTCGCGGCGTGGTCAAGTCCCTTTACAACGCCGGCGTGGCCACCTTGGGCGCGTTCGCCGCGGTCGTCACTCTCGCGTGGTTAGCTCCCGATGTCCGACTGGACATTCCCGGTGAGGCAATTCCGCTTCTGCTCCTGATGTCTCTCGGGTATTTCTGGATCAAGCACCTGGCGATATCCGCCGTGGTCAGCGGAATGCAGCGAGTGCCGTTGTGGCCAGTGTTTCGGGAACGTTTCATCCTCAACATGGGGCTCTGTCTCACCAGTGGTATCGCGGGCACCAGTTTCGTGCTGATCACCGGCGAGCATCTGGTAACGCTGCTGGTACTGCCGTTCGTCGTGTTGGCCGTGCACGGGGCGCAGACCGGAGCGTTGCGGGTCATGCAGGAACGCGAAGCGTGGGAACGGCTCGATCTCGCTACCCGCGAACTCAATCGACTCAACCGCAAGGCCGTTCTGGACATCGCGGTCACCCGGGCCACCGAATTGTTCCGCTGTGACGGCATCGAGGTGCTCCTGGAGCAGGAGGGCCCGGGAGCGCTCACCCAGACCGCCGTCGGCGCGGTGGGTGGCGGGATCCGTGATGGTGGCAGTCACCGGGATCGACTGGCCGGCGCGGGTCGCAACGCTGGGGCCGAGCGGCCGGGCAGCGTGGTGAGCCGTACCTTGGTGACCCCCGGAACCCGCGTCGGCGAGCTACGGCTGTACTACACCGTGCCCGTACTGCTCAGTGAGCGAGAGTCCTGGGCGCTGTCCACGTTCGGCTATGCGCTCACCGCAGCGCTGATCAATGCCGCGCTCTATGAGGAGCTCCAGGAGCACGCCAACCGGAAGGCCCATGAGGCCGCCCACGATGCGCTGACCGGACTGGCGAACCGCACTGTGTTGACCGAGCGGGGTGCCGAGTCCCTCGCGTCGGCCGTCGCGCACGGCCGCTGGGCGGCCCTGTTCCTGGTAGATCTTGATCACTTCAAGCAGGTGAACGACTTACTGGGACACGACGTCGGCGACGAGTTGCTGCGCGAGACCGGTCGGCGGCTGGTGGCCGGGGTCCGGCCCAGCGATCTTGTCGTCCGCCTCGGGGGAGACGAGTTTGCGTTGTTGCTGCCTGATCTTGCCGGGGATGCCGACGTTGCTGCTGCCCACTCCAGCGTGCAAGCCGCGCTTGAGGGGTCGGTGACTATCGACGGCACCGAACTGGAGACGGCGGCGAGCGTGGGTGTTGCCTGCGCACCGCGGGACGGGGTGACCGTGCCGGAGTTGCTGCGCTGCGCCGATGCCGCCATGTATCGGGCAAAGGCCGCCTCCCGTTCGGTCCCCGAACATCCGACCGCTGACCTGGTGGCCACCCGCCGCGGGGATCAGCGTGACAGTCGAGCGGCGACGACCCTGGGCGACCTGCACCCGAGTCTGCGGCGCGGCGAGTTGGAAATGCACTATCAGCCCAAGGTCGATCTGCGTACCGGTGCCACCTCCGGCGCGGAAGCCTTGGCCCGCTGGCGCACTCCTTCGGGCAAGCTGCTGGACGCTTCGTTCTTCGTGCCGATCATCGAAGCTTCGACGCTGGTGGGTGGCTTTGCCCGACAGGTGCTCGACCGGGCCCTGGCCGCGGCTGCGAACTGGACGCAGTATCGACCGGGGACCACGGTGGCGGTGAACCTGTCCGCACGCGACCTACTGGACCGTTCGCTTCCGGGCGACGTGGCCGCCGGTCTGGAACGGCACGGGGTCGACCCCCGCCGGCTCATTCTCGAGATCACCGAGACCGTGATGATGAGCGAGCTGGACATCGTCGACGATGTGCTCACCCAACTGCGCCGCCTGGGCGTGCAACTGTCCGTCGACGATTTCGGTACGGGCTTCTCCTCACTGACATTCCTCTCCCACGTGGACGTGCAGGAACTCAAGGTCGACCAGTCCTTTGTCGGGCGCATGCTCAGCAATCCGGTGGACGCCACGATCGTGGAGACGCTGCTCGGACTGGGTCGACGACTAGGCATGCGGGTGGTGGCCGAGGGCGTGGAGAACAGCCGGCAACGCGATCACCTCGCCGCGGTGGGGTGTGATTGCGCCCAGGGATACTTCCTCGGACCGCCGATGTCCTCCGAGGACTTGGAGAGCGTGCTGGCCGCTCCGCCGGCCGGCCTGTCCCCACCGGTCTGGGCGCCGATCACCCTGAGGGGGCGGGGCTGAGCGTCGGCCGGCCCGCGGGTCCTGCCGGCGTAACGCCTTCGGCCGCGGCGCCCAGGGCATTCACTCGGGCAACGGTACGAGCCCAGGAGGCCGTCAGGGTCACTCGCTCCGTGGCGGAAAGGCGGGGGTCGCGGAGCCGCGCCGCCACCGGAAACACCCGCGACGTCCGCTGATCCACATAGGTGGGGGTGTACGTCAGCCGGCGGACTGCGTACCGTCCCGCCTGCAGGCCGATCTCCGCAGTGATCAGCAGCCCGTCGCGTGTCGGTGGGGTGTTGCAACACGGCGCGTGGTGGGCCAGCAGGTTTCCCATGCCGTAGACCACGAACTTCCCACCGATTCGCTCGATCGGCTGGACGACGTGGGCGTGGCAGCCCAATATCAGGTCGATGTCGGGCGAGGCGAGGAGCCGCCGGGCCAGGGCCCGTTGCTCACCGGTGGCGGCCGAGGAATATTCCTGCCCCCAATGCAGCCCGAGCACCACGAACTGCGCCCCGGCCCGGCGCGCGTTGTGAGCGTCGGCCAGGATGCGCCGTACGTCAATCAGCCGCACCACCCACGGTGCGGAGAGCGGCACGGAACGTCCGTTCAGCCCGTACGTATAGTCCAAGTGGGCCACCCGCACGCCGCGCACGGTGTAGTTGCGCGGCCGCTGTTCCGGCGCGTTGCGCGCCGCTCCGGTATGCGCCACGCCGACGGCGTCCAGCGCGTCCAGCGTTGTGCGGACCCCGCGCACGCCCTGGTCGAGAGTGTGGTTGGACGCGGTCGTGCAGGTGTCGTATCCGGCCCACGCCAAGGCCGGCGCGATCTGGGGCGGCGAGGAGAAGTTCGGGTAGTACGTGATCCGCCGGTCGCCGGTGAGCGGCGTTTCGAGGTGGCAGATCGCCAGGTCGGCGTCCAGCAGTTGGGGCCGGATCGGGGCCAGCAGCGGGCGGAAGTCATACCGCAGGGAGCCGGCCACCTGCGCGGCCCGGACTACCGGTTCGTGAGCCAGCACATCGCCGGTGGCGACGATCGAGAACGAACGCGCGGCGGCGGTCGTGCGGGGTGTGGGCCGCGAGTGGTCCAGGGCGGCCGGGACGCTTTTGGCTGGGTCCGCGCGGGGCTGGCCGCCGGGGCCGGCGGTGCAGGCGGCGAGCACGCAGAGCAATGCGCCGACGGCCAGATACCTCGGGGTGGAGCCTGAAGTAGCGAAGGCCGCCGGCACGTTGCCGGTCTGTGGTGCTCTGCTCAGAGCGTGACCGCGCCGGTCAGCGCCGGTGTGTGCCCGTTGGGTACGACGCCGGCACCCTCATCGAAGATCGCCATCTCGTCGACCTCCCACTCCCGGTTGAGGACCTTACGCGCACGGTCCAGGTCGAACACGCCCTCCCACTTGGCAACCACCAAGGTGGCGACCGAGTTGCCCATCAGATTGGTCAGCGCCCGGCACTCGGACATGAACTTGTCGATGCCGAAGACCAGCATGATGGCGGCCACCGGGATGGTCCCTACGGTGGACAACGTTGCGGCTAGCACGATGAAGCCGGAACCGGTGACGCCGGCCGCGCCCTTGGACGTCAGCAGCAGGACACCGATGATGCCCAACTCCTGCCCCAGGGAAAGCGGGGTGTTCGTCGCCTGGGCCAGGTAGATCACGGCCAATGTCAGGTACAGGCAGGTTCCGTCCAGGTTGAAGGAGTAGCCGGTGGGCACGGTCAGTCCGACCACCGAACGGGGAATGCCCAGGTGTTCCAGCTTCTTCATCACCTGCGGGAGTACCGACTCTGAGGAACTGGTGCCCAGTACGATCAGGAGTTCTTCCTTGAGGTAACGCGCCAGCTTGAAGATGTTGACGCCGGCATAGCGGGCGGCCGCGCCAAGCACGACCAGGACGAAGAAGATGGCTGTCGCGTAGAACGTCAGGACCAACTGAAGCAGGCTGGTCAGCGTGTCGATGCCGTACTTGCCGATGGTGAACGCCATCGCGCCGAAGGCGCCGATCGGCGCGGCGTACATGACGATGC
>JBDUDX010000031.1:0-2096 GCA_040002735.1 Frankiaceae bacterium
TGCTCGCGACGGCGCTTTTCGTACCGGCACTACCGCGACCGGAGCGCCCGACGTCCCTGCGCGCACCGGTCCAAGCGCTGCGTCATCGCGGTCTGCTGACCATGGGTCTCACCACGCTGCTCTACAACTGGGGCTTCTTCACCATGCTGGGCTACGCCCCCTATCCGATGAAGCTCAACGCCCACCGCCTCGGCCTGGTCTTCTTCGGGTGGGGACTCCTGGTGGCGATCTTCAGCGTGCTGGTCGCACCTCGGCTACAGGGACGTTTCGGCACTGCACCGGTCCTCTACGTCAACCTTGGCGCGCTCGCTGCCCTGCTCGCCGTCCTCGCCGCCGGGGTCAACAGCCCGACCACGGTTATCGTGTTGGTGATCGTCAGCGGGGCGTTCATCGGTATCAACAACACCCTCACCACCCAGGCCGTCATGCTCATCTCGCCGGTCGAGCGCCCGGTCGCTTCGTCGGCGTACGGGTTCGTGCGCTTCATCGGCGGGGGGCTTGCGCCGTACGCCGCCGGCAAGCTCGCCGACGCGTACGACCTCAGCGTCCCGTTCTACGTCGGCGCGGGCGCGTTCGCGCTGGCGATCGTCGTGCTCGCCACCGGACACCGGCTGCTGGCCGATGCGGAGCAGGGACAGGCCGACGGCGAGACGGTCCTGCCCCGGCTGCGGCCACGGCTGGAGGCGGTCGGCGATGTCCTGACCGGCGATGCCCATCCGGTCATCGTGGCCGTCGCCGCGACATCGGACGCCGCCGGCATCGTTGCGTCTGCAGCGCGCCTGGCCCAACAGACCGGCAGCTCCTTGCAGGTCGTACACGTCCGTGAGACGGCCGTCGTCGAAGAGCAGGCGGTCGAGGTAGAGGACGCCGACGTCGCCCGCAGTGCACTCACCGCCCACCTCGATCGACTCGCCGAGCAGCACATCCGAGCCACCGGGCTACTCCTGCATAGTGTCGGTGACCACGCCGAAGCAGGCCGGGTCCTGGCCCGGCATGCCCAGGACGTGCGCGCCGGCCTGGTGGCGGTGGGCACCTCCCCACGCGGCGCGGCCGCGCAGTTCGGAGCCAGCAGCCTCACCACGGCGCTCACCCGCCACAGCCCCTGCACGGTGGTACTGCTGCGGCTGAACGAGCCAGCCCGCGAGCTCACCGATGACACGGTACGGGCGCTGGCGGCCCGGTAGCACATCCGCCGCCGGCGACGTCCAGGGAGGCCGGGTTAGCCATCGCGGCGCGGCGCGGCGCCAGCGGTCATCGGCAGAGCGGTTGCTCCCCGTGTCGGGCTTCGTAAGCCGAGATCAACTCGAGGGCCCGTCGGGCGGCCTGCTGGCTGGCCAGCAGGTCCCGCTCGGCGTCGCGCAACGCCTGCTTTCCGCTGAGCCGCGGAACAGGCACGACGAGCGGGGTGGACTGCCGGGGTGGCGCCATCATCGGGCTCTCCTCTACGGCCTGTCGTCTTCTGTCGGCTCACCGAGAGTAGCCGTCTCCGCCGGGGCGGTGTCAACCCTCAGAACCGACCAGACGACCGGAACTACGCCAAGGAAAGACCTGTGCCGGTCAGCTCTGCTCGCCCGTGGCCCGTGCGGGCTGGCCACCGGTTTGGACTCCGGTGACCTCGCTGGCGCCGGTAGATGGAGAAGGCCGCCATGGACGCGACCGCAAGGAACTCCGACTGCCAGTTGCAGCGTGCGACTCCAGAAGTCCGGCGAGGTCACATACCCGCCCCAACTCACGGGATCCTCCCACTGGCTCAGCTGCTGCGCGTTATGGGCCGCGGTCCCCGCGACCGACTGTGCCAGCCAGGAGAGCACGAAGATGCCGGCCATCAGCGGCCCGAGCGACCGGGAGTACACCGCGAGGCGCAAGCCGCCGGCACGCGCCCACCGCGGTGCCGGCGGGGCGTACGCCCCCACTTTCTGCTCCTCATCGGACTGCCGGCCGACCTGCTCCAGCCCCTGGGACTCACTCGATCCGCGCTGCACCAGCCACACCGCGCCGGCCGGAGGATCCAGACGCGGGAGCGATTGCGGGCAGGGGTCGCCACTGGCGGACTCCACATTTCCGCGGGCTTCCGCCGAGTTGCCCGGAGGCGGCGT
>JBDUDX010000032.1:0-13227 GCA_040002735.1 Frankiaceae bacterium
ACCACGCCCAACCCCTCCCCCAAGCCATCCGCAGCCACTTCGGGCTGTGACCCGGCTGGCAACGTTGCCCGTCGTGAGCGGCGGCCAGGCGGATGTCCGGCAAGGCCGACGAGGGAGAACGCCGACGGACGCCGGCTGGGCGTCGCGCAACAGGGCGAACGTTGCTGGCCGGGGCACTGGTCGCCCCACCGGCGGGTCGACGCGCGGTTGCTCAAGGCGTGACCGGGGCCCGCGCCCGCGCGGTCACGTCGATTCGCGCAGTCCCTCCGGGGAACGCGCCGGTGAGGTCACCGATCAGCGCCAGAAAGGGCAGCGGTTTGTCCTCCCGCAACGACACGCTCACGGTGGTGCCGTCGGTGCCGAGGTCCGCGAGTTGCAGGTGCGGGTACGCCGCCGCGGTCTCCCTCGCGGCCAGATAACCGTCCACCTCGGAGCGAACGCCGTCGTCGGTCAGCGGCACTGTCGTCCCGGTACCGGCGGCGTAGATCTCGTTGCCGTCCTCAGCGTGGGTACCGGCCACTGCGGCCCCGTCGGCCAGGGCAGAGAGTGCGCGGCGGCTGAGGAAGAAAGCCGAGGCGTCCACCACGACGACGATCAACGCGATGGCGATCAACGCGTACCCGATGGTCAACAGGAGGATGGATCCGTGATCCCGACCGCACCGGCGGCCGGCGGCCGTACGTGACAGCATCACGACAACGCCGGCCGAAATTCGTCGATCAATTCGGTATGCCGTCCCCGCACCGCGATCCCGCCGAGGGAATGCCCGCCCAGCGCCGGTGGGACGACGGGCAGGACAACGATGTAGTCCAGTGCCACGTACACCGCGCTGCCCGGAGTTCGGCAGTCCGTCTCGCACGTGATACGCAATGCCCCGGCGGGGAGGGACAGTCCCTGATCGCGCAACGCGAGGGTGGCAGCCGCCTGCGCGCGCGCTGTCGGGTCGCCATCCGTGGTCGTCACGAAGGCGCGGCCCGCGTCCCGGGTCGCCGCGGTCACGGCGAACGCGGCCCGCTGCACGCTGAACACCGCCAGCACCAGGTACGCCAGCGGAACCAGCATCAGGACGGAGAGGAAGGTGAATTCGATCAGCGCGCTACCCCGGTCGTTACGGGGCGTCCGGCGGCGCGACATGCTCAAGGCCCCTCGCGAAGCGCATGGCCGGCCACGCTCAACACATCGGAGGGGCCGTATAAAGCGAAGACCGGCAGCGGCGCGCGGACCCGAATGACCACCAGATCGGCACCGTTCGCCTGCTCGATGCCGGCCGAGACGTCCCGAGCGAACCGGACGGACAGCGCCGAGGTGATGAGGTCCTGAGTACGCGTCACTCCGTCGGCCGGCTGCCGATCCGCATTCGCTCCGTAGCGAGCCCCCTCGCTCGCGCTTGCCACGAGGACGTTACGGACGTGCAGATCAAGGCCGAGCTGCACGATCGCCAGAAACAGGACGGTGAGAAGAATTCCCACCAACACGAATTCAACCGGGGCCGAACCGCGTTCTCCGCCGTCGACCCGCCGCCCAGGGGTCATGGCCCTTTGACGGTTGACAGCGCATCGTTCAACAACTGCTCCAACTTGGGACCCGCAATCGCCCACAAGCCGGCCACCAGACCGGCGGTCATCAGCGTGATGAGTACCCAGCCGGGCACATCGCCACGATCCCGACCGCTATTCGTGAGCCGTACATGAAGGCGGAGCAGTAGATCGAGCGTCGGCTGAAGGAAGTACATCGGGCGGCTCCAGAAGGCAGGCGGGAAGAACAGGTGGTCAGACGGTGGTGAGAGTGAATCCGTAAAAGCCGGGAAAGACGGCGAAGAGCACGGTGATCGGCAACACCAGAAAGACGACTGGCACCATCATCGCCAACTCCTTCTTTCCGCCGGTTTCCATCAGCGCCCGCCGCCCCGCCTCCCGTACGTCGACGGCTTGGGCCCGCAGGACATCGGCGAGTGGGGTCCCCCGTTCCACTGCGACGGCCACGCCGTCCGCGAAGCGAGCCAATGCCGGCAGCGATGTTCGCGCCGCGAGCGCGTCCAGCGCCTCCGGCAAGGTGGCGCCGGCCCGGGTCGAAGCCAGCGCCCGGGTGAGCTCCGCCGGCAACTCCCCTCGACCAATACGGCTCAACCGTTCCAGCGCGCCTACCGGACCTTCACCGGCGGCGACGGCCAGCGCGAGCAACTCCGCCACGGTAGGAAACTCCGCGGTCATCCGCTCCTCGCGGACGCGTACTTCTCGAGTGAGCCAGCGATCGCGACCCAACACACCGATGACGGCAAGCAGCAACGAAAGGACGGTCAGAGCGAGCGGCGAGGTGTGCCACCCCCGAGCAACCGCGACCAGGGTGACCGCCAGCCCGCCGAGCAGGCCCGCCGATCCCCAGACCAGCTGTTCCACCCGAAACGCCTCGACGGAGACGTCCCGGCCGGCCTGTGAAAGTCGGCGGACGACCGAAGCCCGTCCGCCCACGACCGCATCGAGCTTGCCCACCAGATCGTTCAGCAGTGGGCGCAGCAGCCGCTCGAAAGTCGGGAACGGCGTCAGTGCCGCATTCTGGCGGAGCAGCCGAGATGGCCGGGCGGCGTCTCGCAGGTACGGCGCGAGCCGGTCGTCGAGCCGCGGCTTGCGGAAGAGTGGGATGCCGGTGACCGCCAGCCAGCCGCCGCAGCCGGCCAACAATCCGAGGGCCATCCCGGTCGCGGTCATCGAAGCACTCGGATATCCGTGGGCAGGCGTGCGATGCGTTTCATCACCCGGTACGCGAGAACCGACATGCCACCACCAACGGCGAGAACGACAGCGCCGGCAGCAGTGTTGTAGGCCAGGACCGCTTCGGGCCGCAGCGCCAGAATGGCGAGCAGGATCCACGGCGCGGCCACGGCCAGCCGGGCGGCATTCACCGTCCACCCCTGCCGGGTCTCCAGTTCGGCCCGAGTACGGGCATCGTCGCGAAGAAACGTGGAGAGTGTTCGCAGCAGGCTTCCGAGGTCGGTTCCCCCGACGTCCCGGGCCAACCGCAGCGACTCCACGATCCGGTCGCCTACGGGATCGGCAAGACGTTCCTTGAGCCGGTCCAGCGAGTCACTGAACCGGCCGGTGGCCCGGTAATCCTCGGCGAAGATCTGGAAGGGCCGGCGCAGCGGCTCGGGGCCGCGGACGCCGAGCTGCGCCAGCGCCTCCGGCAAGGCGAGACCGGCGCGCACACCAGAGGCAAGGTTGTCCACCGCCTCCGGCCAGAGACTCCGCAACTCCGCAACTCGTTGCCGCTGGCGAAACCGCACCAGTGCCCACGGACCGCAGGCGGCGAAGCTGCCAAAGGCGGCCGCAATCGACCACGTTCGGGAAACCACCAGCAGGACCAGAGCCGCCGTTGCCGACAGCACCGCCGAGACCGTCACCAGCTGGCCCGGGGTGACCGGCTGGAGATCGGCCTGGGCGAGCGCCTCGGTGGTCCGGGCGTGCCAGCCGGTCCCGGGTTTGACCGCGCGGGGCGCCGGTCGCCGGTGGCCCGAGCGCCACATCAACAACAACCCCAACCCGAGCAGAAGGCCGACGGCGACCCCCATCAGGCCGCCCGCTCGTCGCCCAGCAGCCCCGGGAGGTCGTATCCGGCAGTGGCGAAACGCTCGGCGTGCGGTGGGAAGCCATCCGCACGCACCAACTGCCCGCCTGCGGTGACAAACACGTCGCTGACTTCAACGACACCGTTCTCGACTCGGCCGGGTACACCGGCTATCTCACCGACCCGCCGACGTCCGTCGGCATCCTTACGGATGTGAACCAGCAAGTCGACCGTGGTAGCGACCGTCGGCACCACGAAATGGTGGCCGACGTTTTCCCCGGCCAACAGGGGTAGCGTGCAGAGCTTTGCGATCGCCTCGCGAGCACTGTTGGCATGGATGGAGCACATCCCCGGCAACCCGCTATTCAAGGCGATGAGCAGGTCGAGCGACTCAGCTTGACGAACCTCCCCGACCAACAGCCGGTCCGGGCGCATCCGCAGCGCCTCGGTGACCAACCGTCGCATCGGCACTTCCCCGGTGCCTTCCAGGTTGGGCTGGCGGGTCTGCAGCGCCACCACGTCAGGCAAGGGAATGTGCAGTTCGAAGACTTCTTCGACGGTAATGACGCGTTCTCGGGCCGGGATTGCTGCCGCAAGGCAGTTCAGGAGGGTGGTCTTCCCGGCCTGAGTTCCCCCGGCGACGATGATGTTGAGCCCGCTGACCACCGCGGCCTCCAGAAACCGTGCGGCCTTGGCGGTCAACGTGCCGAGCGCGACCAATTCGTCAAGCCCGTGAGCGGTGAGCACAAATTTGCGAATGTTCACCGCCCAATGACGGCGGGTGATTTCCGGAATGACGACGTGCAAACGCGAGCCGTCGGGCAGCATTGCGTCGACAAACGGCTGGCTCAGGTCGACGCGCCGACCGGAACTCTTGAGCATCCGCTCGACAAGATCGCGGACCTGTTCCTCGCGGAGAATGGTTGTGGTCAATTCGCTACGGCCGCGACGGGCGATGAAGACTCGGCCGGGCGCGTTGACCCAAATCTCTTCCACTGTCGGATCATCGAGATAGGCCTGCAGCGGCCCGAAGCCCGCAACAGCGTGAAATACTTCTCGAGCGGCTCCGGCGGCATCCAACAGCTGCGGCAACGTGCTGGTCAGCGAGCGTTCGTCATAGTCAGCCACCACGTCGTCGACCAGTTGCTGGACCGCTCCTGGTTCCGCCTGCGGATCGAGGCCACGGCGCCGTACCAGTTCCCGGACCTCGTCTTCAACCTGCCGAAGGGCATTCACGTGGCGTATCCCCTCGAAGGCCTAGCGCCCGTTATCGGACTAGTTGGGTTGAATGTCCGCAAGGGTAGACGGCTGACCGTTGCGGTGTCACCTCGGGCTGTCTTCGCTGTGGACAAAGGGATGGGGCACGTCCGAAGCGCTGTGGAGCGGTCGGCGAGGATGGCGGCGAAGCAGCCGTACCCACCGGAAGGCGGACATGGCGCAGCCAGATGCGGGATTTCGGAACTACGTAGGGCTGGAAGTCCGCACTGCCGGCGACGGCCGTGCCGAGGTACACCTGCAGGCAGACGACCGACACCTCAACCCGCACGGCGCCCTCCACGGCGGCGCCCTCGGTGCGTTGGCCGACGCCGCCACGGGAACTGCGGTAGGCACGCTCACCGACGGCCGGCCGGTCACGATCGAGATGAGAGTCACCTACCGCCAGTCCAGCGTTGCCGGCGACGGCGCACCTGACGCGGATGCGTCGAGTCCGCCGGATGAGGAGGTAGTGACGCATGCCATCGCCACGTTCACGACTTTGGACTGAGGCCGGCGGGACATGGACGGCCGGTGAGCCGAGGTTTACCGGGACCCGAGTCGCGGTACTGTATCGAACATCAGTTCGAGGAGGAATCATGAGCGAGCAGCCACCACAGAGCACGCCCAACCGGAATGCGGAGAAGGACCCGTCGGAGTGGGTCACCGGGAATCAGCCGATGACCGGCCCCCAGGAGTCTTACTTCTCCACCCTCGCGCAGGAGGCCGGCGAAGACGTCCCGGCCGACCTGACCAAGGCCGACGCGTCGCGCAAGATCGACGAGCTGCAGGAGCGTACCGGGCGTGGTACCTGAAACGTCGGAGCTGCCGGCGGACCTCGTATTCGAAGGCGGTGGCGTCAAGGGCATCGCGCTTCTCGGTGCTGTTCAACGGCTGATGGCGGGGGGCTACCGGTTCCGCAGAGTGGCCGGTAGCTCTGCCGGCGCGATCGTCGGGGCGCTGGTCGCCGCCGGCTTGCCGGTCGAACGTATGGCCACGGTTCTGCAAACCCTTGACTACCGCAAGGTTCTCGATCGGGGCCTGCTTGATCGGGTGCCCCTTGCCGGCCCGGCGTTGTCGGTGCTGCTGGAAAACGGGGTGTACGAGGGCAACTACGTCCGGGAGTGGCTGGGCAACGAGTTGGCCGCTCTCGGCGTGGAGACGTTCGCCGATCTCCGGTACGCGGACCCGGAGGCCGATGCGACACTGCCGGAGGACCACCGGTACCGGTTCGTGGCAACCGTGACCGACGTGACCCGCGGGGAGCTGCTCCGCCTGCCGTGGGACTATGGGCGGGCGTTCGGTCTAGACCCGGACCGGCAACGCGTTGCCGATGCTGTTCGCGCCTCGGTGGCCATTCCGTTCGTCTTCGAGCCGGTGGAGCTTCGCGATCTGCACACCGGCCGCACATCGACGCTGCTCGATGGTGGTGTGCTGTCCAACTTCCCGGTCGACACGTTTGACCGGCGCGACGGTCGACCCCCGCGGTGGCCAACGTTCGGCGTCAAGCTCGTACCGACCCTACCCGCCGGTGAAGTGACGATCTTCCCCCTCGCCCGCTTGCCCCGACCCAAACCCGTGCGCCTGCTGGAAGCCTTGATCAGCACGCTCATCGTCGGCCACGACCAAACCCGACTCGCCGATCCCTGCGTGGCGCGTCGGCTCATCGCGGTGGACACCGGGACGATCAGCTTCTTGGACTTCGGCCTCTCCCCCAGCCAGCAAGCCGCTTTGGCCGACAACGGGCGGCGTGCAGCGCAGGAGTTCCTCGCCCGCTGGGACTGGGCCGGTTACCTCGCGAGTTCCTGCGGTGGCCGGCCGAACAACCCGTGACAGCTCTTTCACCCCATGTGCGGGTACCGGTACTCCGTCGCCGGCAGGTAGGTCTCCTTGATCGAGCGGGGCGACACCCAACGGAGCAGGTTGAGGATCGAGCCCGCCTTGTCATTGGTACCGCTGGCCCGTCCCCCGCCAAATGGCTGCTGGCCGACCACCGCGCCGGTCGGCTTGTCGTTGATGTAGAAGTTTCCCGCTGAGAATCGCAGGGTTTCCGCTGCTGTGACGATCGCTTCCCGCTCGGTTGCCAGAATCGACCCGGTCAGCGCGTACTTGGCAACGTCCGCCGCCTGCTGCACGACGGTGTCGTACTCGTCGTCGTCGTACACGAAAAGTCCCAGGATGGGACCGAAGTACTCCTCAGTGAAGATGCCGTGCGTCGGGTCGGAGCCTTCCAGCACGGTGGGTCGGACGAAGAAACCTTCGGTGTCATCAGCGGTTCCGCCGGCGAGCACGGTGAGGGCCGGGTCGGACCGGGCGGCATCGAGAACCCCGGCGAGCCGATCGTAGGAGCGCTGGTCGATCACCGCGCCCAGAAAGTTTCCGAAGTTGGTGACGTCCCCCTGCGGCAATGCGTTGACCTCCTCGATCAGATCATCGCGGAGCCGACGCCACAACGACCGTGGGATGTAGGCGCGCGACGCCGCCGAGCACTTCTGTCCCTGGTACTCAAATGCCCCGCGCACCAACGCCACCCGCAGCGAGTCGAGGTCCGCCGAGGGGTGCGCGAGCACGAAGTTCTTGCCACCGGTCTCGCCCACTACCCGCGGGTAGCTGCGGTAGTGCTCGATGTTCTCCCCGATGGTCCGCCACAGGTGCTGGAACGTGGCGGTCGATCCGGTGAAATGGACTCCGGCCAGCGCCGGATCGACCAGCGCCACCTCACTCACCGCCGACCCGACCCCGGTGACCATGTTGATCACTCCAGGCGGCAGGCCGGCGGCCGCCAGCAGTGCCATGGTGTGGTGGGCGGCGAACTGCTGCGTCGGCGACGGCTTCCACACCACCGTGTTGCCCATCAGCGCGGGTGCGGTGGGCAGGTTCCCGGCGATGGCGGTGAAGTTGAACGGTGTGATGGCCAGGACGAAGCCCTCCAACGGCCGGTGATCGAGCTGGTTCCAGACGCCGGGGGACGAGATCGGCTGATCGGTGAGGATGCGGCGGCCGAACTCGACGTTGAACCGCCAGAAGTCGATGAGCTCGCAGGCCGAGTCGATCTCCGCCTGGTAGCAGGTCTTGCTCTGGCCGAGCATGGTGGCCCCGTTGAGGGTGTCCCGCCACGGCCCGGCGAGCAGGTCCGCCGCCTTGAGCAGGATCGCCGCCCGGTCGTCGAAGGACATCGCCCGCCAACCGGGCGCCGCCTCCTTGGCGGCCGCCACCGCCGCCGCGACGTCATCGGCGGTGGCTTCCCGCAGTGTGCCGAGCACCGAGGACCGATTGTGCGGCTGCACCACCGGGATTTCTCCACCGCCGCCGAGGCGCCGCTCCCCCGCGACCGTCATCGGCAGGTCCACCGGAGCGGCGAGAAGCTCCTTGAGCCGTACCTTCAACGACGCGCGCTCCGGACTGCCGGGGGCGTAGGTGCGGATGGGCTCATTGACCGGTTCCGGCACCCGGGTGACGGCATCCATCAGACTCCTTCGTGAAGCTGGCAAGCGATCGGTTCCCGACAGCTGTGCTCGGCCATTCCCCAGCCGGACTTTCGACCCGGTGCGCGGCCTGGCTCTAACGTATGTTGGCGGCAGGCAACGTACCCGGGGGAGCGGTTGGTGAGACGTAGTACGGCGAAGGCGACGCACGCCTTGATCGGCGCGTTGCTGCTGCCGGTACTCGCGGCCGCACCCGCTGCTGCCGCGACGTCAGTGCCGGCTCCGAGCGCCGCGAGCGCGCAGCCCCGTGTCGCCGCATCTGCCGTCTCCCCCGAACTCGCAGCCGCTCGCAAGACTGCCGCCGCATTGCAGGCCAAGGTCGCCGCGTTGGAGGTGGCGACGGAGTTGGCGGTGGAGCACTACAACGAGGTGATGGCCGACCTCAAGGTCGCCCGGGTGCGGCATGCCGCGGCGACGCGGACGTGGCAAGCAGCTCGGGCGAGCCAGATCCGAGCCGACCGGATCGCGGATCAGCGGCTACGCGACACCTACATCTCCGGTGGGCCGCCCGGTCTGCTCGACCTGACGATCGGCACACCACCGGGAATGGACCCGTTCCACTCCTTCGACGACGCCCGCTTCTTCCTCGCCGGGGACCGCCAACGTTTCGCCGCCGCCGCGGCCGCTGCGGCCACCGCTGCCGCGGCCGAGCGCGTCCAAGCTGGCACGTTGGCCAGCCAGGAGCGGCTGACCCGGGAAGCGGCCGCCTCCAAGGCGGCAGTGCACCGCAAGCTGGCCGCCGAGCAGAAGCTGCTCGCCTCGGCCAGTGCGGAGGTCCGGGCGGTGCTCGCCGCCGAACAGCGCGCCGAGCAGCAGGCCGCCGCAGCACTCGCCGCAGTGGTCCAATCCGCACGGCGCAAGGCCGGGTCGGCGGGGGTCGCACTTTCCGCGACCACCGTGACGCCCTTCTACAAGCGCGTACTGGCAGCCGCCGAAACCGAGCTGGGCAAGCCCTACCGCTGGGGCGCGACCGGCCCCGACTCCTTTGACTGCTCGGGGCTGGTCCAGGAGGTCTTCGCCACCGCCGGGGTGAGCCTGCCGCGGACCTCCCGCCAACAGTGGTACTCCGGGCCCCATCCCCGCACCGCAGACCTGCAACCGGGGGATCTGCTGTTCTGGGCCAACGGAAGCGACCCCGCGACGATCCACCATGTGGCGATCTACCTCGGTGCGGGCTACATGATCGCCGCGCCGCACACCGGGACCGTGGTGCAGGTCCAGCCGGTCTACGACCAGGGCTACTTCGACGCAACTCGGGTATCGGCACCCACCGGCCGGTGACGTCAGAGCAGCTCGGCGATCTCCTGTCGGGCCCACCACTGCATCGGCAGGTTCGCCAGCCGCTCGGCGGCCGCGCTGTCACCGTTCGTCGCGGCGGCGACCAGCGCACCGGTACTGGGATCGTCGGCATGCACCGCGGCCACGACGGCCAGCGCCACCGGGCGATCGACGATGACCTCACCGGGCCCGTGGTCGGTAGCTTCCCGCACCGTTGAGTCGGCCATGTCAGCGGATACCACGACCCGACGGCGCGGCGCCGACGGGTGAGCCCGGAGCAGCGCCAGCGATGCCTGCGCCGCCGCGGTGAACGCCGCGTACTCCCGTTCCTCCAGTTCGGAGGCATCCTCGGCTGACGTCTCCGATGCGGTCCACGCCGAAGCGGCCGGCAATTCTGCGGTGCTGAGCAACCGGCGGAGCATCGTGACGGTCGCGGGCAGGTAGACCCGCATGTCAGCCGGCAGCCAGCCAGTCTGGGCGCTCGGCGAGCGCCGCAGCGGTGGTACGCAGAGAGGTTTCCAGCACCCGCTCCCGTCGCCGCGGGTCCATCAGGTTGGAACCGATCGCGAGCAGGTCCTTCCGCCCGGGCGCCAGGATGGTGACCTCGGTGCCACCGCGCCGTACCTTCTCGACCTCGTGCAGCAGCCGACGGCTAGTCGCTCGGCGGATGGTTCGCTCGATGCGGGCCGGCATAGAGGTCGGCATGTCGTACTCGAAGGAGGCCATCGGGGCGAGCACGATCACCTCGTCCAGGCCGCGGTGCGCCAACAGGTCGACCGAGGTGGCGGAGCAGGTTCCGCCGTCGACGTAGCGCCGGCCGCCGACCGACACCGGCGCGTACCAGCCGGGGATGGCGCAGGACGCCATTACGGCCTCGGACAGCCCGGCCGGTGGGGAGCCGGGACGACCGAACGGAACTCGCTTGCCGGTGTCGTAATCCATCGCCACGATCCAGGTGGCCGGGTGCGGTACCCACTCCCCGGCCGGTACGAAGCCCTCGACCATCCGCCCGATCGGGGCCATCGACCCCCGTCCGCGCGGCAGCAGGGAGGACAGGGCGGCAGCCGGTGGATACCGCCAGGGATGCAGGGCCGCCCGCAGCGCGAGCCCGCGCGAGCCCATCCGCAATTCCGGTCGCGGCGGCAGCGGGCCGCCGCTGTCGACCGCGGAGTCGTAGTCGATGACGGGTTTCCCTTCGGCCGGGACGCCGAGTTGGTGGCGGTAGATGGTGTCCAACGGGACGCCGGCACCGAGGAACGCCGCCATCACCGACCCAGCGGAGGTGCCGAGGAGCACGTCCGCCGATCCGGGCTCGAAACCTTCCGCCTCCCGCAGTGCCAGCAGGGCACCGACGGTCCAGGCGAAACCCAGTACGCCGCCGGCCCCGCAGACCACACCGCGCCGGGGCGCTCCGCGCGGCGAAAGTCGGGCGGTCGAAGCAACGGGTGCGGTGCGGCTCACCGTACGCTCCGTACCAGCTCGGCGAGAGACTCCACCAGCAGTCCCCCCATCACATCGACATCGGCCATCGCGTCCCGGTCGGCAAGCAGCCCGTAATACACCCCGCCGTTGTAGGAGGTGAGCCCGATGCTCACCGCCTGACCCTTGGCCAGCGGCACCACCGGATAGACCTGCAGCATCTGCGCGCCGGCCGCGTACAGCGGGAACTGCGGCCCGGGCACGTTGGTCACCACGATGTTGAACAGCCTCCGGGACAGGCCCGAGGCCACCCGGGCACCGAGCGCATGCAGGGTGGGCGGCGCGAAGCCACCGATCGCCACCAGCGCATCGGCCGCCACCGACTGGCCGGACTCCTTGTGCACGCCCATCGCATAGCTCACCTGGTGCAGCCGGACCACCGGATTCTCCTCGCCGATCGGTAGATCGACATAGAAGGAGGACACGTGGTTGCCGGCTTCCCCGGTACGTTCGTTCTTCACACTTACCGGCACCATGGCGCGAATCGTCGACCGGGGGTTCACCGGTTCGCCGCGAGTCAGCAGGAACTGACGCAACGCGCCGGTAACCGTGGCGAGTACCGCGTCGTTGACCGTGCCACCGTGGCTCTTACGGATCCGCTTGTAGTCATCGAGCTCGGTGTCCGCGGTCCCGAACCGGCGTTGCTCGCGGATGTCGGCGTTGAGCGGACTGTCCTTCGCCGGGTGCACCGCGGTACGGGCCATGTCCGCGAAGCCGAGCAGGGAGTGCGCCGCCTTCATCGGTAGCGCCCGGAGATCGGCGACCTGGGAGCGGGCGGCGTCGACGACAGCGGTCGGGCGACGGACGTAGTCCTTGACGGCGTCGCCGACCAGTGCCAGCGAGGAAGGCTCGGCTCGCGGTTGCCACGGCTGCACCGGGGTGGTTCGGGGCTCCGGCGTGGCATCCATGATGAGTTGACCGATGTCGACCGCCGCGAGACCGTCGACCATGGCGTGGTGCGTCTTGGTGAGGATCGCGAACCGGCCTTCGGACAGCCCCTCCACGATGTACATCTCCCACAACGGCCGGCTGCGGTCGAGATGGCGGGACTGCACCCGGGCAGCAAGTTCCCGCAGTTGGGCGTCGCTGCCCGGCTTGGGCAGTGCGGAACGACGGACATGGTAGGTGACGTCGAAGTCCGGGTCGTCGATCCACACCGGACTGGCCAGCCGGCCGGGAACCCAGCGGATCTTCTGTCGGAAGCGAGGCACGGCGGTGATGCGTTCCGTGATGAGCTGGCATAGTTGCTCGTACTGCACACCCTGCGGCGTATCGGCGTAGGTCTGCACGCTGCCGACATGCATCGGCGTGCTCGGCTCCTCCATGTAGAGAAACGACACGTCGAGCGGGCTCAGCCGGTCGGCCATGCGCGGCACACCTTTCTCAGGACAGCAGTACGTCCATCTTCCCACGGGTGCTCACTCGGGCTGCTAACAGATGCAAGCGTTCGGTCAGCGGCAGGGCGCGGTGCTCGCCGGCCGCGGCCGGGGCAGCTTGGCCCTCTTGGTCGCGGCGAGCACTTCGGTGGGCGTCCGGAGCCGGCGGAAGGCGCCTCCGAGTACGAGGTCCACGCGCCGGGTCACCGTCCGATCAGCCACCAATACCGCGTCCGGTACCTGTAAGGCGGTGACCCGGGCCGCGAGCGCGTCTCGGGTGCCGTACCGGAGTTGACTCCGTCCCCGCAGCCGGGCGGCGTTGCCCACCCCGGCGATGCGAAAGCCGCGCTGGCGCAGCACGTCGGCGGTCTGCCCGGCGAGCCCACGATGCGAGGTGCCATTGAGCACCCGGACCGGAAGGGTGGCCACGGTCGATGCTGACGGCGAAGCGCTGGGACATGTCACTGCACGGCGTTGCGTCGGGGAGTGCATCAACCGCCAACCCCCCACCGCGATCCCGGCGAAGATCAGCAACGAGATGCCGGTGGCGGCGACCGCCCGCCAGGGAAGCTGCCGGGGCGGCTTCCCCTCGACCGCTGGGTGGCCGGGACCGAGGGTACTCACGGCGAGCACTCTAGGCGAGCAGCCAGAAAAGCAGTCCGGGCAACCGCGGGCTAGTGGTCTGTCTGTGAAATAGGTGGCGTGTTAGCACGGAGCGTCTGCGATATAACCTGGTATTCTTTGGTTATGCCTGTTATGACTGCGCCGGCGTTGTCGTTGACCGCAAAGAAGCG
>JBDUDX010000033.1:0-3921 GCA_040002735.1 Frankiaceae bacterium
GCCGAGACTGGGCCGGCCGAGACTGGGCCGGCCGAGACTGCGCCGAGCGGGGAGGTGCTCTCGACCGAGGGCGTCGCCGCGGTGGACGAGTTTCTCGGTACTGATCTCACCGGCAACCTCGCCGTTTCCCCCGAGGCGGCACCGGCGGAGCAAGCGGAGCCGCCGCGCTCCTGACCGGGTTCAGACCCATTCCCGAAAACCGAGGAAAGACGAGACATCGAGAGATGGCACAAGTTTCCACGGCCGACATCAAGCGGCTGCGTGAATTGACCGGCGCGGGTATGTCCGATGTCAAGAAGGCCCTCGTCGACAATGACGGCGACATCGCCAAGGCGACTGCGTATCTGCGGGAGAAGGGGCTGGCAGGCGTGGCGAAGCGCGGGGTGCGCAACGCGGACAACGGCCTCGTTCACGCGTACCTACATCGCACGGCGAAGGATCTCCCCCCCACGGTCGGGGTACTGCTGGAGCTGAACTGTGAGACGGACTTCGTGGCGAAGAATGAGTTCTTTGGCGAGTTGGCCCGCGAACTGGCGTTGCACATCGCTTCGGCCGACCCGTTGTACGTCAGCAAAGACGACGTGCCGGCCGATGTGATCGAAGCCGAGAAGAAGATCTACGAGGCGGCGGCGCGCGAAGAGGGTAAACCTGAACCCGCGTTAAGCAAGATTGTGGACGGCCGCGTTGCGGGCTACTACAAGACCAATTGCCTCCTTGAGCAAACCTGGGTCAAGGACGGGAAGAAGACCATTGCCGCGCTGCTCGATGAGGCCGCCAGCCGGCTGAGTGAGAAGATTGCGGTAGGTCGGTTCGTCCGGTACCGGGTCGGCCAGAGCTGACGGTGCCCTCCGCTGGCGTGCACGGTTCGGACGCTGAACGCCAGCGGCAGGCGCTGCCTTTGCGGCACACTGCGGGCACGGAGCCCACGACGTGGGTCCGGAGCGCCATCGCACGTCGGCACGGGATCGGAGGCCGCTCATGACCGGTGTGGAGGATCCGCTGATCGCCCCAGCGGGTGGAGCTGAACCGCCGGTATGGCGCCGGGTCCTCCTCAAATTGTCCGGTGAGGCGTTCGCCGGCGGTGAGCCGCTGGGTATCGACCCCGCCACGGTCGCGTTCATGGCCCGGCAGGTGGCGGGCGCCGTGCACACCGGAGTCGAGGTCGGGGTCGTCGTCGGCGGCGGCAACATGTTCCGCGGGGCAGTCCTCTCCGAGCGGGGCATGGACCGCTCGCGGGCGGACTACATGGGCATGCTCGGTACGGTGATCAACTGTCTGGCGTTGCAGGACTTCCTGGAGAAGGTCGGCATGGAGACGCGGGTGCAGACCGCGATCACCATGGGCCAGGTCGCCGAACCCTACGTGCCGCGGCGGGCCATCCGGCACCTCGAGAAGGGCCGCGTGGTGATCTTCGGCGCGGGACTGGGAGCGCCGTTCTTCTCCACCGACACCACGGCTGCTCAGCGTGCTCTGGAGATCGGCGCCCAAGCCGTGCTCAAGGCCACGAAGGTCGACGGTGTGTACGACGATGACCCCACCACGAACCCGGACGCGGTGAAATTCGACCGCTTGGACTACGCCGAGGTGCTCGCCCGGGGTCTCAAGGTGATGGATGCGACCGCCATCAGCCTGTGCATGGACAATGGCCTGCCGATCGTGGTCTTCGACCTGCTCGGCGAGGGCAACATCATTCGGGCGGTGCGCGGTGAGAAGATCGGCACTCTCGTTGCGCCGAACGTCGACTGACCGAGGGAGCGCCCATGCTCAGTATCGATTCGAGTCCCGATGATTTCGAGTCCCGATGATTGACGACACCCTGCTCGAGGCCGAGGAGAAGATGGAGAAGGCCGTCGCGGTGGCCAAGGAAGACCTCTCCTCGCTGCGTACCGGTCGGGCCAGTCCTTCCATGTTCGCCAAGGTGCTGGTGGACTACTACGGCACCAAGACCCCGGTCAATCAGCTGGCTTCGTTCAACCTCCCCGAACCGCGGATGGCGATTGTCACCCCGTACGACAAGAGTTCTCTGGCGGCGATCGAACGCGCCATCCGGGACAGCGATCTCGGGGTGAACCCGACCAACGACGGCAGCATCATCCGGGTCGTCTTCCCGCAGCTCACCGAAGAGCGCCGCCGGGAGATGATCAAGCAGGCGCATGGCAAGGCAGAGGATGCCCGGATATCGATCCGCAGCGTTCGCCGGCACGCGAAATCCACCCTCGACAAGCTGGTGAAGGACGGCGAGGCGGGTGAGGATGACGTCCGACGGGCCGAAAAGGAGTTGGAGGAGATCACCCACCGCTACGTCGCGTCGGTCGATGACCTCTTGCGACACAAGGAAGCAGAGCTGCTGGAGGTATGACCGGCGTTCGGATCCGGCGTCGCCCGTCCGCGGAATCGAACGCGCCGGGTAAAGGAAGCGGCGGCGCGCCGGGTCGGGCCGGTCGGGATCTGCGGGCCGCGATCGGCGTCGGAGTCGGCATCGCCGTACTCGTGATCGGCACGCTCTACACGGTCCGGGTGCTCTTTGTCGGCGTGGTGGCGCTCGCCGTCGTGCTGGGTCTCTACGAACTCAGCGTGGCGCTACGTTCGAAGGGGATCGTCGCGCCCTACCTGCCCATGGCTGTCGGCGGCGCTGCGGTGTGCGTATTCTCCTGGGTGCTCGGTGCGCGCGGGCTGTGGATCGCCGCCGGCGCGATGATCGTCGGAGTCGGCCTGGTCGTGCTGCTGGTCCGCCGGCGGGGAGCGTGGCGGGACATCGCAGCCATCGCGGCGGTGACCGCGTACGTTCCGATGCTCGCCGGATGTGTCGTACTGCTCGCGCGCCCCCCCGACGGCGCCGACCGGGTGATCTCATTCGCAGTAACCACGGCCTGCAGTGACATCGGGGCCTACGCCGTCGGGGTGCTCTTCGGCAAACACTTCCTGGCTCCCAAGATTAGCCCGAAGAAGACGTGGGAGGGGTTCGGGGGGTCCCTCGGTGCGTGCATGATCGCCGGGGTGGTGCTGTTGCCGGGACTCTTCGGCGCCGCGGTCTGGCAGGGGGTCGCCTTCGGCCTCGCGGTGGCAGTGACGGCCACCTCTGGTGACCTCGCCGAGTCGATGTTGAAGCGGCGACTCGGGGTGAAGGACATGGGGACTCTCCTGCCCGGTCACGGCGGTGTCATGGACCGGGCCGACTCGCTGCTGCCGTCAGCCTTGGTCAGTCTCGGGTTGCTCCTCGCTTTCGCGCCGCCCGGCTGAGCAGCCTCAGCGGGATTGCAGCGCGTCCAGCGCCACGGCCATCGCGGCGGCGACCCGCCCGTCGAGCCGAGCCCCGGGCACCGTGACGTCGTAGCGATCCCGCAGCGAGCGGCCACGCTGCGAGCTGAGCACGACGTCACCATTCGCGTCGGTGAAGTCGAAGTGGAAGAGAAACGGCGATGGCAGGCTCTCCGCGATCGGCACGAACTCCCACGCCCGCCGGGCCAGCGCCACCGCCGCGTTGCGTTCGGTGCCCACCGCCGTGATGCCGCCTGACTCGAGGTGCCAGGTGGAGCGCAGCAGCGATTTGGCGAAGTCCTTGCGGAAGTTGCCGATCGCCGTGCCGTCGGCGTCGAACACGTCGTACGTGGCGCCGAGGTCCATCCGCTGACGGGCCCGGAACGAGCAGACCGGTACGCGACGATCCTCATCGGCGTAGAACGTGACGGACTCCTTGAACGCCATCCGCTTCTGCTGCGCCACCGCCAGGACTTCGCCGGGCCGACCATCCGGACCGACGCTGCGGATCTCGTACCGGTTCACCATCAGCGTGAGTTTCTGCTGCATCGCGAACCGCTGGATGCCCACCAGACCATTGACGTTCACGGAGCTCCTCGGGATGCCGGTACCGGGCTTCCACATTACGGCGCCGCGGAAGCCGGCCCCGCCCTCCGCAGTTAG
>JBDUDX010000034.1:0-3017 GCA_040002735.1 Frankiaceae bacterium
GTACTTGCCGATGGTGAATGCCATCGCGCCGAAAGCACCAACCGGCGCCGCATACATCACAATGCGGATCACGCCGAAGAAAGCTTGCGCGGCCCGGTTGATGCCCGCCACCAGGGGCTTGCCGCGCTCACCGAGGTGCATGAGGGCAAAGGCGAAGACCACCGAGAAGAAGAGCACCTGCAGGATGTCGCCCTGGGCGAACGCGCCGACGACGCTGCTCGGGAAGATGTGGAAGATGAAGTCGTACCAGTTAGACGCTTGGCCCGACTTGATGTAGCCGGAGACCGCGTCCGTCACCTTCAGCGTGCTGGGGTCCGCGTTGACCCCATGACCGGGCTTGGTGATGTTCATGACCAGCAGCCCGAGGACCAGAGCGATGGTGGTCATGAACTCGAAGTAGATCAGCGCCTTGCCGCCGATCCGCCCGACCTTCTTCACGCTCTCCATGGACGCGATGCCGCCGACGACCGTGCAGAAGATCACCGGTGCGATGACCATCTTGATCAGGTTGACGAACGCGATCCCGATCGGCTCCAGGGCGATCCCGAGATCGGGGTTGAAGTGGCCCACCAAGATGCCCGCGATGATGCCGACGATGACCCAGAAGTAGATTTGCTTGTAGATCGGCTTCCGGGTTTGCACGCCTTTAGCGGCGTCCACCTTCTCTGCTGCCATGCGCACTACCCTCCGTAGCCAGGCTTTGCCCGGCACTTCGATGTGTTTTTGGCCACATTTTGGGCCCGCTTGAGTGCTGAGAATGTCGAAGTAGGGCGAGTCAAGTACGTGGCAAAGGGCCTCGGTCGTAAGGGACTCCGGCTCTGTTTCATTTGGTTTCGGGTCCAGTCCGAAACAGGCGCACGCCAGGCGGAAGGCTGACGATTCACCGCAAAGTAGGCGAAAGTACTCATTCGTGGCGTCGGGGCAAGCCAGCCCGCCCCGAGCGGGCAGTAGGGTTCATCAGCGATCGCGCGCCACTGTGGGCACGTCGAGCCAGGCTCGGACCGGGAAGGAGGGCCGTGACGGCCCTGATCGACAGCACGGAGATGCACCTGCGGACGCTGTACGAACTGCGCGAGGAGGGCGTTCCGTCGATGCGGGCCCGGGTCGTGGAGCGGCTGCGGCTCAGCGCCCCCTCGGTGAGCGAGACCACGGCCCGACTGGCCGCGGACGGATTGGTAGAGATCTCCAGCGACCGGACCGTGCACCTCACCGAGAAGGGTTTGATCCGGGCGGCTGCGGTGATGCGGAAGCATCGCCTCGCCGAACTGCTGCTCACCGAGGTGATCGGCTTGGAGTGGCGGTTGGTGCACAACGAGGCGTGCCGCTGGGAGCATGTGATCTCCGATGCGGTCTCCGACCGGCTTACCGTGCTCCTCGGCAACCCGCAACGCTGCCCGCACGGCAACGCGATCCCTCCCGCGGTCGCCTCCGACGTGGCGGCCCCGGCCGCTCCGGTGAGCCTGCTCGCGGCCGCCACGAGCGAGGGCGCCGAGATCACGCTCGGCTGGATGTCGGAGTCGCTGCAGACGGATGAGGACACCATGCGGCGGTTGCAGGATGCCGGCGTACTCCCCGGTGCCCGACTGGCCGTTTCGACCACCGCGGACGGCGTACGGATCCACCGGGTCGCCGAGGGTGAGCCGGCGGGAATCGAACTGGCGCCGTCTGTCGCGTCGGTGTTATTCGTCGCCAGCTGAACCGGTCAGCTGACCCGGCCAGCTGACCCGGCCAGCTGACCGGGGCCGGCGGCGACCGCGCTTACCCTGGCGGGATGACCCTTGGCGAGCAGGAGTGGGCAGCCCGGCCCCGGGTCGGCCACATCCAGTTCCTCAACTGCCTCCCGCTGTACTGGGGGCTGGTCCGCTCCGGGGCGCTGCTCGATCTCGACCTCCGCAAGGACACTCCCGACCGGCTCAGCGACGCGCTGCTGGCCGGCGAGTTGGACCTGGGTCCGATCAGCCTCGTCGAGTACCTCAAGCACGCCGAGGACCTCCTGCTGCTGCCGGACCTCGCGGTCGGGAGCGATGGCCCGGTGCTGTCGGTGAACCTGGTCAGCCAACGCCCGCTGTCCGAACTCGACGGCCGGCCGGTGGCACTGGGGTCCACCAGCCGGACCAGTGTGCTGCTGGCAGCGATGCTCCTGGAGGACCGGTACGGCGTATCGCCGTCGTACTTCTCCTGCCCGCCCGACCTGTCCACAATGCTGCAGGCAGCCGACGCCGCCGTGCTCATCGGCGACCCGGCGCTGCGGGCCACCATCGACCCACCGGCCGGGGTCTGGGTCTCCGACCTCGGCGCGTTGTGGCGGGACTGGACCGAACTTCCGATGGTCTTCGCGGTCTGGGCGGTACGCCGGGACTTCGCGGCCGCCCATCCGGGCATGGTGAAAGAGGTGCACCAGGCTTTCTTGCGCTCTCGGGACGAGGCGCGGGACCGGGTCGATGAGGTCGCGGCGGGTGCGGCGCGCTGGGAACCGTTCGAGGCGGCGACCCTGGCCCGCTACTTCCGGGCGTTGGACTTCACTCTGGGCCCGCGCCAACTCGCCGGTCTCACCGAGTTCGCTGCCCGGGCGGCCGACCGCGCTGGGCTGCCGCCTCCGCCCGCGCCGGAGTTCTTCTCGGGTTGAGACGTACCCTGAGCAATATGCCGGAACAGAGCAGGTCGCCGCTTTCCGCCGTCCTGGCGCGGGCCGCCGAGGGCGGCCGCATCACCCCGGGGGAGGCGCTGGCGCTCTACGTCGACGCGCCGTTGCACGCGCTCGGCGCGGCAGCCGATGCGGTACGCCGGCGGCGCTACCCCGACGGGATCGCCACCTACCTGATCGACCGCAACATCAACTACACCAACGTGTGCGTGACCGCATGTAAGTTCTGCGCGTTCTACCGCGCTCCCCAGCACGCCGAGGGCTGGGTACGGCCGCTCGAGGACATCCTCGAGCGCTGCCGCGAGGCGGTCGAGCTCGGCGCTACGCAGATCATGCTGCAGGGCGGCCATCATCCCGACTTCGGCATCGAGTG
>JBDUDX010000035.1:0-4713 GCA_040002735.1 Frankiaceae bacterium
GCCATGATCGATGTCGCCGCCGACGCCGAGCGCGCCGTGGGTCATCAGCTCCCGTCACAGGTGCTTCGGGCCGGGCCCCGTACCCGGCGCAGCACGCTGTCGGAGTCGCTGGGGAGCCTCGGGGGATAATCCATCGAGCATCCGAGGCTGGCCGTAACCAGAGAGGTCCCCCATGGCGTACGACTCATCGACGCAGCGCTCCCGCGAGGGCGGCGAGTCCTTCGCCGCGGTTTACCACACCCCGAACAAGATCTGGGTCGCCGTCATCGCGATCATCGTCGGCGGCGTGATCTGCGGGGTGGCGTTCATCCTCCATTCGGTGATCCTCGCCGTCCTCGGCGGCCTGTTCATGCTCGGTGGCGCCATTGCTGCCTGGTCGTTCGACATCATGGATAACGTGCACTGACGGGTTTCGCGCTCAACCGCCGGCGGCTTGCGGGATCGGCGATCGCTGTCCCGCCGTGGCGCTCAGGCTCCCGGCCGCCCGCTGGCGGATCGCGGGCGCCAGCCGAAGTTGCCCGATGCCCATCGCGACACCGACTCCGGCGCAGCCGGCAAATACCGCTCCCCCGCCGTAGCGGGCGAAGATGAAGGTGCCGGCGCCGGGTGCGATGATCGCGGCCAAGCCGTACGCCAACCCGAACGCGCCGTAGTAGCGCCCACGGAGGTGTACCGGCGCGAAGTCGGCCACCATCGCCAGCGCGACGGTCGACACGCCGATCTCCCCGAACGTGGCCAGTGCGAGCGTTCCGGCGTACTCGGGCAGCGTGCTGGCGAAGGCCACCGAACCGACCCCGAGACCCAGGGCCAGTTGGGCGACGGACATCACTGCCGAGCGCGGCAGCCGGGTGAGGCGGGGCATGACGAGCGGCTGGATCGCCACGATGAGCAGTCCGTTTCCGGCGACCGCCAGACCGAAGGCGGCCGGTGACAGCCCATCCGCCTGCATCGCCAGCGGCACCGTGGAGAAGATCTGGAACAGTACGCACGCGAAGAGGAACTGCAGCGCGGCGAAGCCGAGGAACGATCGGTCCCGTAGGGCGGTGCCGACCCCGCTGCCGGCGGCCGAACGGGTGGGCAAGGTCCGCGCCGGTTCGGAGATGCCGCGCCACACCACCAGACCGAAGACCAGGCTGGTGAGCGCGTCACCGACAAACAGCAGCCAGTACCCGTGGCGGGCCAGCAGTCCGCCAGTCGTGGTGGCGATCGCCCAGCCCAGGTTCACCGCCCAGAACAGCAGGCTGTACGCCCGCGGACGCTCCGCCGGTGCCACCAGGTCGGCGACCAATGCCTGGGAGGCCGGCCGGAACAGCTCGCTGGTGAATCCGACGGTGACGGCAGCCAACGCGATCCACCAGGTCCCTCGGGCAGCCCCGAATGCCAGCATCGCGGCGGCCGCGCTGAGCATCGCGCCGGTCAGCGTGGCCCGACGACCGACCCGGTCCGCCAGCACGCCGCCGACCCAGGAGGCCAACAAGCCGCCGGCTCCGAGCAGCGTCAGCATCGCGCCGGCGACGGCCACGGACAGTCCACGCTCAGCGGTGAGGTAGAGAACGAGGAACGGTACGACGAAGGTACCCAGCCGGTTCACCAGAGTGCCGGCGAACAGCAGCCAGAACGCCCGGGGGAGGCCACCGACCCGGGAACTCGCTGCCCGACTTCGCTGCACCGCCTCACGATGTCACTCGGGTGCGACGAAACTCGACGGCTTTTCCCGGCGGCGGTGTCGGAGACCACCGGACTTTGACACGCTCACAGCTGTGACCGTCGACCCGAACAGCACCACCCCCGCCCCGGATGACCCCGGTCATCCCCACCTCGCCGGCTTGAAGTCCCGGGTGCTCGAGGGTGGCGCTGCGAAGTACCACGCCGCCAACACCGCCCGCGGCAAGCTGTTCGCGCGGGAGCGGGTACGCCTACTCGTCGACGACGGCTCGTTTGTCGAGGACGGCCTGTACGCCAACGTTGCCGCGGGGGACCTGCCGGCCGACGGTGTGGTGACCGGTGCGGCGACCGTGGACGGCCGCCCGGTGGCCCTGATGGCGAACGACTCCACCGTCAAGGCCGGCTCCTGGGGTGCCCGGACCGTCGAGAAGATCATCCGGATCATCGAGACCGCGTACCGCACCGGTGTGCCGATGATCTACCTGGTCGACTCGGCCGGAGCCCGGATCACTGATCAGGTGGACCTGTTTCCCGGCCGGCGCGGCGCCGGCAAGATCTTCCATACCCAGGTCCGGGCCAGCGGTGCGATTCCGCAGGTATGCGCGCTCTTCGGTCCGAGTGCGGCGGGTGGGGCGTACATCCCGGCGTTCTGCGACGTGGTGGTGATGGTCGAGGGCAACGCGTCGATGTACCTCGGCTCACCGCGGATGGTCGAGATGGTGGTCCGCGAGCAGACCACGCTGGAGGAGATGGGCGGCGCGCGGATGCACTGCTCGGTCTCCGGGGTCGGCCACTTCCTGGTGACCACCGAGGCCGAAGCGTTGGACACGGTCCGGCGTTACCTCAGCTACCTGCCCTCGAACTGGCAGGGGTCCTCGCCCGCCGCCACCTCAGTCGACCCGCCGCCGACGGACCTGCGGGGGCTGGTACCGGCGAGTGAGCGGCAGGCGTACGACATGCGCCGATACGTCCGGGGGCTGGTGGACGACGGCTCGTACTTCGAGATCCAGGCGCTGTGGGCGCGGGAGTTGACCGTCGGCTTCGCCCGGCTCGCCGGCCGGGTGATCGGGGTGGTGGCGAACAATCCGCTGCACAAGGGCGGCGTGCTCTTCGTCGACTCGGCGGACAAGGCCACCCGTTTCATTACGCTCTGCGACGCGTTCAACGTGCCGCTGCTCTTTCTTTCCGACGTACCCGGCTTCATGGTCGGGACCGCGGTAGAGCGCCAGGGGATCATCCGGCACGGCGCGAAGATGATCAGTGCGGTATCGGAGGCCACGGTGCCGAAGATCTGCGTGATCGTGCGTAAGGCGTACGGCGCCGGGCTCTACGCGATGGCCGGTCCCGGCTTCGAACCCGACGCGACGATTGCCCTGCCGACAGCCAAGATCGCCGTGATGGGCGCCGAGGCGGCTGTCAACGCGGTGTACGCCAACAAGATCGAAGCCCTGCCGGAGGGCGAGCGGGCGGCGTTCGTCGCGGCGAAGCGGGCCGCGTACGACGAGGACATCGACGTGGTCCGCCTCGCCAGCGAGCTGGTGGTGGATGAGGTGGTCGAACCGGAGGACCTGCGTACCGAGTTGATCCGCCGGTACGCCGCGTACGCCGGGAAGGACCGCACCTTCTCGCGCCGCCGCCATGGCGTCCCACCGGTCTGAGGCCCGGTCCGGCCCGTCCCCGTCCGGCCCGAGTTCCGGCTCGCCCAGGTCCGGCCCGCCTCGGCCTGTCCCGCCGCGGTCCCGCCCGAGGTCCGGCTCACACCGGTGATCCATGGCACTTTCTGTCCGGATATCCGCACCGAATTCGCACTGGATCTTGGCTGTAGATGAGCGGCTCGATCCCCAACCTCAGCCGGACGTCTTCGGGCATGGTGACCTGCCTTCAATCAGTACAGTGCCAAGCTAGACGGATGTCCAACCCGTTGGCGGAGCTGCTCGACCGGGCGGATGGGGCTCGCCCGCTGCTGACCTTCTACGACGACAGCACCGGGGAGCGGGTTGAGCTGTCGGGGGTTACCACCCGGAACTGGGTGGCGAAGGTGGCGAATCTGCTGGTGGACGGGCTGGATTGTCAGCCCGGTGATCGGATTGCCGTACTGCTCCCGCTGCACTGGCAAGCCGCCGTGGTACTCCTCGGTGCCTGGACCGCCGGAGTTGGCGTCACCGATGACCCCACCGACGCCGATGTGGTGTTCGCCGCCGGTACGGCGCTGCCGGTGGCGCTGGAGGCCGCCCCGCTGCAGGTCGTCGGCCTGTCGCTGCGCCCGCTCGGCGGGCGGCTGATCGACGTACCGGCCAACGTGCTGGACTTCGCCGTCGAGGTGCCGTCCTTCGGCGATGCGGCGCTACCCGCGCCGATACCCGGAGCGGCGTACGACGGAATCTCGGCGGCTGACCTGGCCGAGCGGGCGGGCGCCGCCGCGGGGCACCTGCCGGGTGAGCGCGTACTCACCACGGTCGCGTATTCGACGACGGATGGTCTGGTGCACGGCCTGCTGGCGCCGCTGGCTGCCGGTGGGTCGGTGGTGGCTTGCCGGCATGCCGACGTTGCCGGGCTAGCGGCTCGAGCGGCGATCGAGCGGGTCACCGCAACGGTTGGCGTGGATCTGCCGGGGCTCAGCCGTCGAGACTGAACTGGCGCAGCGCGGTGAACTGGCCATGGCGCGGTTGAGCCAGCTGCCGTGGTGTCTGCGAGGGCGTCGGTCAGGTGCTGACGTAGGCCGCGAGGTGCTCGCCGGTGAGGGTGGAACGGGCGGCGACGAGGTCGGCGGGTGTGCCCTCGAAGACGATCCGGCCGCCGTCGTGGCCGGCGCCGGGGCCGAGGTCGATGATCCAGTCGGCGCGCGCCATGACCGCCTGGTGGTGCGCGATGACGAGAACCGACTTGCCGGCGTCGACGAGCCGATCGAGCAGGCCGAGCAGCTGCTCGACGTCGGCGAGATGCAGGCCGGTGGTCGGCTCGTCGAGGACGTAGACGCTGCCCTTCTCGGCCATGTGGGTGGCCAGCTTGAGCCGCTGCCGCTCGCCGCCGGACAGCGTGGTGAGCGGC
>JBDUDX010000036.1:0-7019 GCA_040002735.1 Frankiaceae bacterium
GATCCGCGCAGCGACGTCTGGGCGCTGGAAAATCGGTGCACCCCGTATGCCGCCGCGATCAGTACCAAAGCTCGTAACACGCGTTCCACGGCAAGAACGCGCAGAATCGTGAGTTGCCGCAATGCACGGCCCCGGGCCGGCACCGGCGCCGAATCCGCAGGTCCTCGGGCGCCGGCCGGCCCGAGGACCCAATCGCCGCACCGGAGGCAACGCCAGGCCTCGCCCAGCCCGGTCGTCGCCCGCAACCCGGCGGCCAGCTCCGGTTCGGTCGGCGCGTACGTGACGTGACCGCGCCCGCCGCAGGCCTTCAGCTCCCGACTGAACATGTCATAGGCATACCCCCGCAGCGGGCTCGCAGCGGGGGTATGCCGAGCTGGCGCGAGAACCGGCCCAAGGTCAGGACTGCGGAGGCGTCGAACGTCGTGCTCGGATCAGCGCGGCGGCGGCGAGCAGCAGCAGCAGCGCCTCGACGACGACGCTGGCCACGCCGATCGGTTCCGACCAGTTGCCGCGGTCGTCGGTGTAGCCGGGGAGGCCTGGACCGCGGGACAGCGTGTACCCGATCAGCGGACCGGCGGCCACACCGACCGCGACCAGCCACGCCTGGACGGTGTGCCGGCCGACTCCGGCCAGCAGGGCCACGGCGACGGCCAGGGCGGCCAGCTCCAGCAGGTAGTAGCCCATGCCCACATACCGGGGCGCCTTGTTCCCCGGAAAACCGCCCTGGTCCTTGATGTGGATGTAGGCGATGGCGAGGGCGAGGGCGGCGCCGAGCAGTCGGAGGGTGAATCGGTGCGCGGCGACCGGTCGGTCGCCGGGGACAATGCGGGTACGTTCTACGGTTGCGGTACTCACCAGAATCTCCTGGGAAATCGGGATCGGGTCTTGACCGGACGAGATCCACGATGCGTGCGGATTCTTAGCCGCGTCTTGGAGCTCGCCACCCGCAGAGCTGTCGGCGTCGGCTCTGCGCGGCGGGGAGGATGAGTTCGAAGGTCGCTCCGGCCGCGGAAGGTGCGAGCCGCAGGTGTCCGCCGTGCCGGTTCGCGACGTCGCTGGTCAGCGCGAGCCCGAGGCCGTAGTGCGGCCGCCCGGCTCGCTGTCCACCAGAGGAAAAGCGGTGGAGTACTCGTTCAGCATCCTGGGGGGCTATCCCCGGACCGGTGTCGCTCACCGCCACGACCACCGCTCGACGCTCGCCGCGCACGCCGAGCCGGACCTCACCGCCGGCCGGCGTGTGGTCGATGGCATTGTCGACCAACGCGAGGACGGCTCGTCGTAGTGCGGCAGCCGAGCCGAGTACCCGCCGGGGTCCCGACTCCTTACTCACTGCCACGGAGGGGGCAGCGGTCACCGCGACGCCGGCTGCGGCGGCGGACGGCGCTGCGCTGGCCGCCACCTCGCGCACCAGCGTGGGTAGGTCCACCAGCTCCGCCTCGTCGTTGCGTCGCGGGTCCGCAATGGCGAGGAGGTCCTCGACGACCTCCGCCAGCCGCTGTATGTCGGAGAGGACACCGGCGGAGTCCTGCAGAACCCGCGGGTCCGTCGGGGAAGTGCGCAACTCCCCGTCCAGCAGCTGCGCGCGGGTGCTCAACAGCGTCAGCGGCGTCCGCAGCTCGTGGCTGGCGTCGGCGACGAAGGCTCGTTGCAGGCTCAGGGCGTGTGCCAGCGGGCGTACCGCCCGGCGGCCGAGCACGATGCCCAGACCGGCCGAGAGGCCCAGCGCGACTGCGGCCGCGGCAGCCGTCGCCTGGATCAGCCGGCTGCGCGCTGCCTCCTGGGACGCCAAGTTCAGCACGACCTGGACAACTCGCCCGGGCCGGCGCTCGGTGAGCACCCGGAAGTCGTCCCCGTCGCTGTCGGACAACGTGCGCAGCGACGGCTTGGCGGGTGGGTTGCGGCGCAGCCGGGCGAGGGCGGGGCGCACGTCGCGGGGAAGGCCCGGCGAGACCGAGATGCCAGCTCCCCGGTCCAGGACGATCCACGCTCCGACCGGTGGGTCGCCGACATCGTCGGCGGAGGCAGCGGTGGTGTGCAGCAAGGTGTCGGTGGCGCTCGCTTCGCCGCGAACCAGAAACACGGTGACCAGCGCGATCAGCAGCAGCATCGCCGCAGCTACCAGACCCGCCGCCTGCAGAGCCAGCCGCGAACTGGCCCGGCGTACCAGCGGGTCCTGCACGGGCGAGCCCATCAGCCGTTTCCCAAGCGGTACCCCAGCCCGCGTACCGTCCGGATCACATCGCGTCCCAGCTTGCGGCGGCAGTAATGGACGTAGGTGTCCACGACGCTGTCGGACTCCGCATCGGGAAAGACCCGGTCCAGCAGCTCGCGACGGCTGAAGATCTGCTGCGGGCGGACTGCCAGCACGCTCAGCAGGGTCGCTTCCCGCTCGGAGAGTTCGACCTCCTGGCCATCACCGCCGCGGACCGTCCGGGTGGAGAGGTCGAGACGTCCCGCGCCGACCGCGAGCACCGACGCGGTGTCGCGATGTCGGCGCAGCAGCGCCCGCAGGCGGGCCAGCAGTTCGGGAATCTCGAACGGCTTGGTCAGGTAGTCCTCGGCGCCGGCGTCCAGCCCGGCAACCCGATCCTGCGTCGTACCGCGTGCGGAGAGCACCAGCATCGGGGTCAGTACGCCACGGCTCCGCAGCCGACTGATCAAGTCCAGCCCTTCGATCGCCGGCAAGGCCCGGTCCACCACCATGGCGTCATACCGGCGGGTCAGGCCCAAGTGCAATCCGCGGTGGCCGTCAGCGGCCCAGGAAACGTCGTACCCCTGCCCGGCCAGGACCCGCTCCAGCAGGTTTGCCAGGTCGCGGTCGTCTTCGACCAGTAGCACCGATGGGGCCTCGGTCACGATGGCCGCGGGTGGGTGCGGGGTCACCGGGCAGTGACGTAGAGCGCCTCGGCTCGTTCGAACCGGCTCGCCGTCTCGTGCGACGTTTCCGCAGCCGCCGCCGTGGTGGCCAGCACCACGGCCACCACGGCGGCGGCGAGCAGCGGGCGCGGGCGCGGCGGCCCGGCGAGCAAGGCCCGGGCGCGTTCCGCGACGCCACTGTCCACGGCCGTCAACGCCGCGGCCGGGGCGGCTCCGGCACGGCGCTGTGAGCGCGCCAAGCCGGCCCGGGCCAGGGCCTGCGCGGCGAGGCGACGGTTTCCCACCTCGGTGGCGGCGACCTCGTCGGCCCAGCGCTCGACCGCCAGGCGCACCGCCCGGGACACCGGCCGCAGCAGCGGGTTGGCTGCCGCGGCCAGTTCGGCGAGTTGTACGTAGAGGTGGTGCCGATGAGCCAGGTGTGCTGCCTCGTGAGCGAGGAGTACCCGACGTTCCTCGCCGGGGAGCGCCCGCAGCATGGCCGTGGACACCACGATGCGCCCGCGGATGCCCGGTAGCGCGTAGGCGTCGGGCGCCTCGTCGTCGACGATGACCAAGCCTTCAGCGGCTGGCCCGAGGTGCCGGCAAATCCGAGCTGCCGCGGTGAGCTCGCGTCCGGTGGAAACCACGCGGCGTAACGTTGACCCGAGTAGCCACAGCAACGCGGCGCCGGCCAACACTCCGGCGAGAGTGGGGACCGGATCGCCGCTGCGGATCGCGGTTCCCGACCAGTGCCCGAGTCGGGCTACCAGCGGAACCTGGCCCACGACGACTACGCCCGCCGCGGCGAGGACAGCTCCGGTGGCGAGGGCCGTGCACAGCGCCGCGAAGCTGAGGAGTCGCACCGCGGTGGCCGGCGGCAGGCGCCGGCCCAGACGGGTCCCGAACAGGCCCAGCAGCATCGCGGCGATCGGCGGCAGGAGCATGGCCGGGTCCACGGTCAGCCGCCGGTCTGTGGCCGCGGGTTCGCAGCGAGCAGCCCGGCGAGGAGTTGCTCATCATCGGGGTCGAGATTCGCCACGAAACGCGTCAGCACGCCGGCGCGGTCCGCCCCGGCGTCGAGCAGTCGCCGCATCCGGTGCGCGGTGAGGGAGTTTTCCACTGCCTCCGGCGGGCTGGCCAGCGCGTAGGCGTACGCCCGCCCGGACAGCTCCCGGGTCAGGATCTCCTTGGCGTGCAGCCGGGTCAGCGTCGTCATCACCGTGGTGTACGCCAGCCCACCGCCGACGTCGGCGAGGACGTCGTTCGCGGTCAGCGGCCGCCCAGCGGCGGCGAGGCTGCTCAGCACCTCGCGCTCCAGGGCGCCCCGCGGCCGTCCGCCGGTTGCGGACATGCATCCTCCGGTACCGACTCGAGAAGTGACTACCGTCGGGGTAGTACGACGGTGGGTAGTACATCCAGGGTGCCACACCAGGGACCTACCGCCGGGACGAAGACCGTTGCCTCGCGTCGCGGGTGGCTCAGCGCACCAGGAGCACCTCCGCCGGATCGCGCGGCGGCCGCTCCGTCGGAGCCGCGACCGGATGACCGACGCCGACCGCTCCCATCGGCTCCCAGTCCGGCGGCAACTCCAACTCGTCGCGGACCACGCCCCGGCAGAACATCGTGCTGGAGACCCAGCAGGAGCCCAGCCCTTCCACCGCGAGCGCGATCAGGAGGTTCTCCACCCCGGCCCCCAGGGCGACCAGGAACATCTCCCGTTCGGCCTGGGTCCGTCGCGGGTCGGGGTAGCCGTGGGCGCCGTCGCTGACCAGGCACGGCACGATCAGGTACGGCGCTCGGTACAACGGTTCCCCCCGGGCCAGCCGACGTTCGATCTTCTCGGCGGCGAAGCCGTCCCGGGTCAGGTCGGCCCGCCAGGCCTCGCGCATGGCGTTGAGCAGGCTACGGCGGCGCTGAGCGGTCTCCACCAGGACGAAACGCCACGGGACGGTATGGTGCGGCGCCGGGGCGGTGATCGCGGCCCCGACCGCCCGGCGAACCGCCGACGGGTCGACCGGAGCCGCGGTGAAGTCCCGTACCGTCCGCCGGCCGGTCACCACATCGGCGGAGCCGAATCGGAACAGGTCCTCCGCGGCCGGCCGGACCAGCGCCCGGGCGCCGGCAGGTTTATCACCGGGACGGCCTCCGTCGTGGTGTCGCAGGCCGCGGAGGATGGCCACCGGTACACCTGCCAACTTGCCCTTCACCAAGTCTGCGGCGCCGGCCACCTCGTCGGCTATCGCCACTTCGGTGCTCTGTAGGAGGTTGCCGTAGGAGTCGGTACGGCCCCGATAGTCGGCCAACGGCGGCAGGCCGGCGATCCCGATCGCTACGTCGGTGAGGCCGCGGCGCCAGGGCCGGCCCATGGTGTCGGTGATCACCACGGCGACGTCGGCCCCGGTCAGCTCGCGCAACCGCCGGCGCATGCCCTGCGCGCTCGCGTCCGGATCCGCCGGCAGCAGCGCCACCCTGCCCGGCTCGACGTTGGAGTTGTCGACCCCCGCGGCGGCGAGGACCAGGCCGTGGCGAGTCTCGACGATGCGCAGTTCGCCGCGCCGGGCCACCACCCGCACGGTCTCGGCGTCTATGGCCGCCTGCCGGTCTGTTGCCACCACCCGGCCCTCGGCCTTGCTCACCACCTTCGAGGTGATCACCACGATGTCTCCGGTACGCAATTCGGTGGCGGCCGCGATCTGGCCGGCGAGATCGTTCCCTTCGGCGATCTCCGGCAGGCCGGGAACCGGGAGAATCTCGATCATCGGCGTACTTCGGTGGCCAGGCCGAGCGCCTCCCGGGCGATCGCCGCGGCGGCGGGTACGTCCGTCATCAGCAGCGGCGCGGACCGTACCGTGGCGCCGGACACGGTCGCCCCGCCGTCCGCGGTGTCCACCAGCCAGCCGTCCAGCAGCCCAGTTGGTTCGGTCGCGTCGGTCCGCCCGCCGTAGTGCCGACCGACACCCTCGGCGCTGGTCTCGACGTTGATCGCCGGCAGCAGCTTGTCGGCCATTCCGCGCACCGGCGCGCCACGGATGATCGGGGAGACCCCGACCACCGGCGCCGCCGCGGTGGCGATCGCCTCCCGTACCCCCGGCAGCGCGAGGATGGGGCCGATACTCACCACCGGGTTGCTCGGTGGAAGCAGGATGACTTCGGCCGCTTCCAGCGCCGCCAACACCCCGGGCGCCGGCTTCGCCTCTGCCGCGCCGACACCGACGACGCCGTCCACCGGCGGCTCGGCGTGCAGCCGTACCCAGTACTCCTGGAAGTGCACCGCCCGCCGAGCCTCGCCGTCGTTGATGATCACGTGGGTCTCGACCCGGTCGTCGCTCATGGGCAGCAGGCGTACGCCGGGCCGCCACCGCTCGCACAGCGCCGCGGTGACCTGGCTCAGCGGATAGCCGGCGTCGAGCAACTGCGTTCGTACCAGATGGGTGGCGAGATCACGGTCGCCGAGGCCGAACCAGGCCGGCCCGAAGTCGTACGCGGCCAATTCCTCACGAACGTGCCAGGTCTCCCGGTGACGACCCCAGCCCTGCTCTTCCTCGATGCCGCCGCCGAGGGTGTACATCACGGTGTCCAGGTCCGGGCATACCCGTAGGCCCAACAGCGTGATGTCGTCACCGGTGTTGCCGATCACGGTGATCTCCGCGTCGGGAGCGGCTACCTTCAGACCCCGCAGAAAGCGGGCAGCGCCGATTCCGCCGGCTAACGCCACGATGCGCACCGGCCCATCCTCCCAGCCGCCGGCAGCCCCTGCTCCGGGCGAAGCAGGTGGTCGGCGTGCGGGTCTACCCGCAGTAGACTGCCGGTATGGCCGATACGACCACTGTCAAGGTTCAGATCAGTACGCGTGACCTGCTCCTGCAACTCGGGACCGCCCGGCGGCAGAGTGCAGACCAGGTCATCCTGGCCGCTCTGGCGGCGATGCGTCGCGACGAACGGCGCCAGGTGGCCGCCGCCGAGGCGCGCGCCATCAAGGATGATCCGGCCGATCTTGCGGAAATCCAGGCGATTCGCGAGGATCGGGCCGCGCTGCATGCGGGGTGAGGTGTACCGGCTGCCGGCCCGAGGGAAGGGGCACCAACAGAGCGGCCGCCGGTTCGCGGTGGTCCTGCAGCCGGACTGGCTCAGTCTCAGCACCTGGATCGTCGCCTTCACCAGCA
>JBDUDX010000037.1:0-8083 GCA_040002735.1 Frankiaceae bacterium
ACGAGACCGCCAGGCGACCTGAGAAACCGGCGGCCGGCGTGCAGTCGGTCGCTAGGAGCTGACGTGACCTTCTATTGCTGGCGGCGTGCCCCCGGTGTGGCTCGTACCGGCCATCGCCCGCGACTCCCCCGCCGCCTCGGCGAGCATCCGTACGCCGGTCACGATGCCACCGGCGAGGTCCCCGCCGACGAACGCGGTACGCATGGACAACGCCGCGAGCGCGCACGCCCGGTCCGGAACCCGGCGCCCCGCCGCCAGGCCGGTGACGATCTCCAGCCGGCGATCGCCGGGGGAGACCAAGATCAAGACTCCGACCGGTGCCCGGTCCCCGAGGGCGACCAGAAGTCGCCCGGCATAGTCCCGCGGCGACCCCTCGGTGTTGCCGACAAAAGCCGAAAAATGCAGCCCGCTCTCCGCACTCGCGGTGCTCAAGGAACTGGAGATCTCCCGGAGCTGGCCGTCGGTAAACGCTTCACCAGTCGGCACTGGCACCTCCACTACGGCGTTCCGGCCGGGCGCGGGACAGCGCCCGTTCTGGATTCTCCGCGCCGGCGAACCACAACGGATCGTGGGACCAGGGCTTGCCCGGACGGTACCGTGGGCGTCGCAGCAGGCGCGGCAGCGCAGCCAGCAGGGAGATCACCAGCAGCGCAGTGACGGTGGGCACCAGCAGCCGCAGCACGATGCTCCAGTTGCCCCCTGAGCTGAGACCGGTCACCTCGCCGCTGTCGTCCGCCCAGGCTGCTGAGCCGGTGCCCAGCGCCCACAGCGTCGCAGCGAACAGGCAACCCAGCACTCGGGCACCGCGCCGACGGAGAGAGCGTGGAGTCGGTGTCACGGCAATGACGGTATCGGACGGGCGGGATCGCTCCGGGCGCCACCTAAGGCCGCAGCGATCTGCCGTACCCGCACGGAGTGCTGCAGATCCTCCAGGGTGACCGGGCCCTCGTCATCGGCCAACGGGAGCCGCCAGTTAGGGTACTCGTCTGTCGTGCCGGGCAAGTTGGGCTGCCGAAGGTCCCCGACCGCATCCGCCAGCTGCGCCACGACGAGTCGGCTCGGCGTCCGGGCCAGGAACTGATGCATGGCGAGCACCGGGTCAGAACCGTCTCCCAGCAAGCCCTCGTCGGCGAGCAACTCCAGCAGCTCCATCCGATCGCGCTCGGCTTGTGCGCGCTCTTCGGCGACCGGCCGGGTGAGCTGCCCCAGTTCGTCGCGGATCCGGACGTGCTCGCCGGCGAGAAAGCCTGCCGCGGTGGGCAGATCGTGCGTACTGATGCTGGCCAGCGCCAGCTCCCGCCAGTCCCCCGTCCGCTTCCGTGGGCCGTCGGCGTTGGTCACCGGGTCGGCGTAGCGTTCGAACCAGAGCACGGCCGAGCCCAGGATGGCGCGTTGCACCAGCGCGGTCGAGACCCGCCGTTCCACCGTGCCGAGGTCCTCCCCCACCACGCTCGCGCCGGCGCGGTGCGCCTCCAGGGCCAGGATGGCGAGCAGCGCCTCGTCGTCGTAGGCGACGAACGAACCCTCCGCCGCCGAAGACCCGGCGGGCACCCACCACAGCCGGAACAGGCCGAGGATGTGATCGATGCGCACCCCGCCGCCGGCACCGAGGAGGGAGCGCAGCAGGTCGCGGTAGGGCGCGTACCCGACCTCGGCAAGCCGGCGTGGATGCCAGGGCGCGAGTTGCCAGTTCTGGCCCTGCTGGTTGAACATGTCCGGTGGCGCCCCGGCCGTCGCCGCCCCGGCCAACACGTCCTGCAGGGCCCAGGAATCCGCACCCGCTGGGTCCACACCTACCGCCAGGTCGTGCACGATGCCGATCGGCATGCCGGCTGCGGTCGCCGCCTGCTGCGCGGCGGCGAGTTGCTCGGCGCAGAGCAGTTGGAGCCAGGCCGTGAAGTCGACCCGGTCCCGCAGCTCCTCCCGAGCGACCCGGGCGGCCGGCCCGTGCGGGTCGTGCAACTCCGCCGGCCAGCTCCGCCACGAGATACCGTGGCGCTCAGCCAGCGCGGCGAACAGCGCGTACTCCTCGATCCCCGGGGTCCGCCGGCGGTAATCGATCAGCACGTCGCGCCGGGCGTAGGGCCACAACGTGGCAAGGGCCGCCATCTTGGCGGTCCATACCGGGTCCCTCTCCAGCCGCTCCGAGCGGTTTCCGGAACGTAGTGGCGCGCCGAGCGCGTCCACCTCCGCCCGGACATCGGCAGGCGCGGCGGCGTACTCCGGCGTGTTCTCGACCCGCAGATAGATCGGGTTGACGAAGCGCCGAGAGGTCGGGTAGTACGGCGACGGTTCGATCGGCAGCACCGGGGCGACGGCGTGCATCGGGTTTACCAGCAGCAATCCGGCGCCCAGTTCCGAGCCGCTCCAACGCGCCAGTTCCGCGAGATCGGCAAGATCGCCTAAGCCCCAGGACGACACCGATCGCACCGCGTACAGCTGGATCATCCAACCCCACGCCCGCGGTGGCAGCGGCGCTTGTTCCGGTGCGACCACCAGGGTCGCGGTCTGGTCGCCGCGACGCAGCGTGTGCCAGCCCAGCGGCAGGTCGGCCAGCCCCTCGGCGCCGGTGGCCAGGGTGCCGCCAGCTTCGAGTTCGACCGTGAAGGATCCCGACGGAAGCTGCGGCGGATGCCCGAGCGTCATCACGACGGTGGGCGGTAGGTCGGCATGCCCACCATCCTGCGCGGGGGGTACGACAGAATCGCCGATGCTCGCCGGATCCACCCCGAGCGCGGCCAGCACCTTGCGGATCGCGTCCGGCGCCACCTCGACCCGCTGGTGAGCCTGGTCCTCGTAATGCGTCGCGACGCCGTGCGCCGCCGCCAACTCCCTCAGCCGGTCCATAAGGCTGACGCTAGGACACCGGGGAAACCCACTGGCGCCCCGGTCACCACAGCGGCGGCGTGCGGTCCACTTCCGGCCGGGCGGCGGTGAGTTCGGCGGCGAGCGCGATCAGCGTGCCCTCGTCAGCGGGACGGCCCGCGAGCATGACCGACACCGGGAAGCCGGTCGCCGTCCGGTGCACCGGCACAGTGATCGCGGGTTGCCCGGTGACGTTATACATGGCGGCGTAGGGCGTGAAGCGCAGTTGGGCAGCGAAGTCGGCCGCCGGGTCGGCGTCGTTCCGCAACGCCCCTATCGCCGGCGGCAGCGTGGCCAGGGTCGGTACCAGCACCGCGTCGTAGGCCGCACTGCGCTGTACCGCCTCCCGGGCAGCTCGCTGCAGGTGCCCGAGAGCGGCCGCGTAGGTGACCGCGGAGGTGGACCGGCCCCGCTCCCGGTGCCAGCGGGTCAGTGGGCGCAGCCGGGCCTCGTCGGCCGGTGCGACCGGTGCCATAGCCGCGCTCACCGACCACACTCTCTCGAACACCGGCAGTTGTTCGGAGCCGAACGGGGGTTCGGTGTCCTCCACCTCATGCCCCAACTCGGCGAGCAGCGCGCTCGCCGATTCCCAGGCGGCGAGACAGTCGGCATCCAGCACGGCGTCCGGCACCGCGGAGGCGCGGTAACGGCCGATCCGCAGCCGGGGCGGCGGCCGGTCCGCGTGCGAGGCGAACGAGGCCTGCGGTGCAGCCGCCCAATGCGGATCGCCGGCGAACGGGCCGGTCATCGCGTCGAGCATCGCCGCCGCATCCCGCACGGTTCGGGCGATCGGGCCGATCGTGCCCAACCCGTGCAGGTCCGCCACCACCGGTCCGAGACTGACCCGACCGCGGGCCGGCTTGAGACCGATCAACCCGCAGCACGCCGCGGGCGTACGGATCGAGCCACCGCCGTCACTGGCCTGGGCGAACGGCACCAAGCCGGCCGCCACCGCAGCCGCCGCTCCGCCGCTGGAACCGCCGGCAGTCCGCTGCAGATCCCACGGCGAACGGGCCGGCGGCGCCACGTCGGGTTCGGTGTAGCACGGCACGCCGAACTCCGGCGTGTTCGTCTTGCCCAGGCTGATCGTGCCGGCGGCGCGGAGCCGGCGAACGACGTGGTCGTCGATGTGCGGCACGTTGTCGGCGAAGACCGCGCTGCCCAAGGTGGTCCGCACCCCGGCGGTCAGGTTGAGGTCCTTGATGGCCGTCGGTACGCCGTGCAGCGGGGGTAGGTCGCCGCCGTCCCGGACCAACTGCGAGGCCGCCCGGGCCGCCGCCAGCGCGGCGTCCGCGGTGACCGTGATGAAGGCCCCCACCGCGTCCGATCGCTGCTCGATCCGAGCCAGGTAATGCTCGGTCAGCTCCACCGGATCCAGCTCGCGCCGCCGGATCGCTGCAGCCTGCTCGACGGCACTCAACTCGTGCAGCTCGGTCACTCCCGGGAGGTTACCTGCCCACTGCCCCGCCCGGGTCAGGCCGCGATCCCCGGTACGTACGGCGCCCAGTCCGGGTGCACATCGCCGAACCGGGCGACCAGCACGTGGGAACCGGACGGCACCCGCGGCTGCACCCGTAACCGCCAACCGAGATCGTCCAGCAACTGGTTACCTTTGCGGCCGTTGCACCGGATGCAGCAGGCCACCACGTTGTCCCAGTCGTGCCGACCGCCACGGCTGCGTGGCACGACGTGGTCCAGCGTGGAGGCCTTGTCGCCGCAGTACGCGCACATCCCCCGGTCCCGCCGCAGCACCCCGTGCCGGGTGAGCGGAACGGCCGACCGGTACGGGACCACGACGTAGCGGCTCAGCCGGATCACGGTCGGGACTGCGAGCTCCAGCGTGGCGGACCGCATGACCAACTCCTCGCAGACGTGCAGCGGCTCCGCCTTGCCGACCAGGAGCAGCGTGACTGCGCGCCGCACCGGCACCACACCGAGCGGCTCGTATGTCGCGTTCAGCACCAACGCGGAGGCCACGGTGCAAGTCAACCCGACAAACGGCGCCGAGGCGAGCAGAATTGTCGGGACTGCGACCTAGAGTCGGGCCATGTCGCGCTTGCCGTACCCGCCGAGTCCCCGCCTGGACGTCGTCGAGGACCTGTTCGGGGTGTCGGTGCCCGACCCGTACCGCTGGCTGGAGGACGCGGCGACGCCCGCGACGCAGGACTGGCTGGCGGCCCAGGACTCGCTCGTTCGCGCACACCTCGATGCGCTGCCGGGGCGCGACCGGCTCCGGGGTCGACTGCTCGAACTGCTGGGCGCCGGGCTGGTCACCGCACCGGCCTGGCGCGGCGGGCGGTCCTTCTTTCTGCGGCGGAGCGCCGAACAGGAGCACGCCGTGCTGCTGGTCCGGGAAGCGGACGGCCGCGAACGGACGCTGGTGGACCCGATGGTCCTCGACGCCGCGGGCACCACGACCTTGGACGCCTGGCAGCCGGACAAGGAGGGTCGGCGCCTCTCCTACCAACTCTCAAGTGGCGGGGATGAGGAGTCGGCGATCCGGGTGCTCGACATCGACACCGGGGCAGACATCGACGCGCCGATCGACCGGACCCGATACTCCCCGGTCGCCTGGCTGCCCGGTGGGGATGCCTTCTTTTACGTCCGGCGGCTGCCGGCCTCGGCGGTGCCGGCCGGCGAGGAGCAGTTCCACCGACGGGTCTACCTGCACGAGCTCGGTACCGATCCGGGCTCGGACGTGGCGGTACACGGCGATGGTCTGGACAAAACGAATTACTACGGCGTATCGGTGAGCCGGGACGGACGCTGGCTGTCGGTGACTGCCAGCGCCGGTACCGCACCCCGCAACGATGTGTGGCTCGCCGACCTGTCCGCCGGCGCTTGGCCGGCCCCGGAGTTGCGGCCGGTGCAGGTCGGCGTCGACGCCCGGACCTCGCTGCACGTCGGCCGGGACGGTCGGCTCTACGTCTACACCGATCGGGACGCGCCGCGTGGCCGGCTCTGCGTGACCCCGCCTGAGGAGCCGTCGTACGAGAGCTGGGTCGATCTGGTACCCGAGGATCAGGAAGCAGTTCTGGAGGACTTCGCGATCCTGGACGACCCGGACTCGCCGGTGCTGTTGGTCGCCCGGACCCGGTATGCGGTGAGCGAGCTGGCGGTCTGCCGGCTTCCCGATGGAACGCCCATCGGGAACGTGGAGTTGCCGGGGCTGGGTTCGATCGGTGAACTATCGGAACGGCCCGAAGGTGGCTCGGAAGCCTGGTTCGGCTACACCGACCACGTCACGCCGCCGAGCGTCTACCGCTACGACGCCCGCAGCGGGACGGTGACCAAGCACGCGGATCCGCCGGGGACCGTGGTGGTTCCCTCCGTTTACGCCCGTCAAGTCACCTACTCCAGTAAGGACGGGACCCCGGTACGGATGTTCGTGCTGTCCCCGACCGCCGAACCGGCTGAGCCCCGACCGGCGATTCTCTACGGTTACGGCGGCTTCGGCGTACCGCTCACGCCCGGGTACGCAGCCTCCATCCTGGCCTGGGTTGAGGCCGGCGGGGTGTACGCGATCGCCCATCTCCGCGGCGGCTCGGAGGAGGGGGAAGAGTGGCACCGCGCCGGGATGCGGGAGCACAAGCAGAACGTCTTCGACGACTTCGCCTGCGCTGCGGACCGACTGGTGGCCGACGGCTGGACCACGCCCGACCGGCTCGGCATCTCCGGCGGCAGCAACGGCGGCCTGCTCGTCGGTGCGGCGTTGATCCAGCGACCGGCCAGCTATGCCGCGGTGGTCTGCTCCGCGCCGCTGCTGGACATGGTCCGGTACGAACAGTTCGGTCTCGGTGAGACCTGGAACGACGAGTACGGCAGCGCCGCGAAACCGGATGAGCTGCGCTGGCTGCTGTCGTACTCGCCGTACCACCACGTCGGGGAGGGAACGGCGTATCCGGCGACGCTGTTCACCGTGTTCGACTCCGACACCCGGGTCGATCCGATGCACGCCCGGAAAATGTGTGCTGCCCTGCAGTACGCCACCGTCTCGGAGGCGCCGATCCTGCTCCGTCGAGAGCGCGGCGTCGGCCACGGCGCCCGATCGCTGAGCCGTACCGTCGATCTCAGCGTGGACACGATCAGCTTCCTCGCGGCCTATACCGGCTTGCCGCTGGGCTGACCTCCGGGCGCCGCCGTCGCTGCGTCAGGCCAGCGCGGCATCCAACGTGATCGTCGTACCGGCGAGGGCCTGGCTCACCGGGCAGTTCGCCTTGGCATCATCCGCGGCGGCCTTGAAGTCGTCCTCGGACATTCCGGGCACCTGGCCGCGAACGGTCAAGGCGATCCCGGTGATGCCCTTCCCCGCTTGGAAGGAGACCTCGGCCGAGGTGTCCAGCGCGGTGGGCACCGAGCCGGCCTTGCTGAGCCCGTTGGACAGGGCCATCGCAAAGCACGCCGAGTGCGCAGCCGCGATCAACTCCTCCGGGCTGGTCCGCCCGTTCGGCTCCTCGGCACGTGAGGGCCAGGTGACGTCAAAGGCACCGACCCCGGAGGACTCCAGGTTCACCGTGCCCTTGCCCTCCATCAGCGAGCCTTCCCAGTGGGCCCGCGCGATTCGCTTCGTTGCCATGCCGTACCTCCAGCAGGGGTCGTGGGGATGATGTCCCGTTTCGAACGACACCATCTTGCCCGCTTTGCGAGAATGGAACGCGTGGCTGAGGTGACGTTCTACGACGCGGTGGGGGGGCATGACACGTTCGCCCGCCTCGTGGCCCGGTTCTACGCCGGCGTCGCGGCGGATCCCGTACTGCGCCCGCTGTACCCCGAAGCCGATCTCACCGATGCCGCCGACCGGCTGCGGATGTTTCTGGAGCAGTATTGGGGCGGACCGCGCACGTACAGCGAGCAGCGCGGCCACCCGCGACTGCGGATGCGCCACGTACCGTTCGCGGTCACCCCTGAGGCCCGCGACCACTGGCTGAGCCACATGCGGGACGCGGTCGACACGCTCGGGCTACCTGCGGAGGCCGAGCAGCTGCTGTGGAGTTACCTCACCTCGGCGGCCAACTCGCTGGTCAACACGCTGGCGTGATCGCGGCTTGGGCAGGCAGTACGCCGTTCCTCCGGCCCGTCGGGCTCGCCGGCCTTCTCGCCGGGTCGCCTGCCTCCTCGCCGGGTCGCCTGCCTCCTCGCCGGGTCGCCTGCCTCCTCGCCGATCATGCTCGTTTGGAGGTCATTCCGCGGATGTTGACCTCCGATTGAGCATGATCGG